>NZ_JBHVPH010000007.1:326755-341051 GCF_042887425.1 Kitasatospora sp. NPDC057940 | reverse complement strand
GCGGGGCCTGCGGGGCCGCCCGGCCCGCCGCCGAGGCGGCGGGCGCCAAGCCCGAGCCGCCGTCCGAACTGGTCGGCGGGGCCCGGGCCGGCAAGTCCGGCGGCAAGGCCGGAGGCAAGGGCGCCAAGGACGACTACCCCACGGACGAGTTCACCTTCGTCGACGAGGAGGAGGAGTCCGAGGACGTCATCGACTGGCTGAAGTTCGCCGAGTCCCGCAGCGAGGTGCGCGCCGAGCGCCGCCGCCGGCTGCGCAACCGGCTGATCGGCCTCGGCGCGGTGGTGGCGCTCGCGGCGGCCGGCGCCGGCGGCTACCTCTGGTTCACCGGCGACAAGCAGACCGCGGCGAGCGCCGCCGGTCCGCGCCAGGTCAACGTGGTCCACCTGCGCGACCTCCAGGGCAAGGTCTCCAGCGCGCTGCTGGTCAACGACTCCACCGGGAAGAAGGGCACCGTGCTCCTGCTGCCCGACACCCTGCGGCTGCCCGGCCCCGGCGACCCGCCGGTCACCACCGTCGGCCAGGCCATGGACAGCATCGGCGCCTCCGCGACCCGCGACGGCCTGTCCACCGTGCTCGGCGCCCCGGTCGCGGGCACCTGGCGGCTGGACACCCCCTACCTGGAGATGCTGGTCTCCCAGCTCGGCGGCGTCCGGGTGGACACCAACGCGGAGACCCACGAGGGCGGGAAGCCGGACGGCAAGCTGCTGTCCGCGGCCGGCAAGAACACCCTGCTGAACGGGAAGGCCGCGGTCGCCTACGCCACCCTCCAGGCGTCCGGCGAGAACCGGGACGCCCAACTGGCCCGGTTCGGACAGGTGATGGACGCCGTGGTGCGCACCATGCCCACCGAGTTCAAGGACGCCAAGGACGACGTGCACCGGATGAACGCGGTGCTCGACCCCTCGCTGCCCGAGGACGCCCTCGCCGGGGTGCTCGCCCAGCTCGCCCAGCAGGCGAAGGACGGCCACCTCGGCACCACCGCGCTGACCGTCAAACCGGACGGCGGCCTGGACGACGTCACCGCCGGCAAGCAGGTCAAGGACGTGCTCGGCGGCACCGTGAAGTCCGCGGCCTCCGCCGACGCCCCCGCCCGGGTCTCGCTCCAGGACGCCACCGGCAACGACCAGGCGGCGGCCGCCGCACAGGTCCAGATCGTGAACTCCGGCCTGACCTTCCTGCCCGGCGGCTCCAAGACCGCCGCGCAGGCCGCCAGTGAGATCCGCTACACCGACGACGCCCGGCAGGCCGCGGCGAAGTCGCTGGCGATCAGCCTCGGACTGCCGGACACGGCGGTGAAGAAGGTCGGCGACGCCCAGAACGCGGACCTGGTGGTCGTGCTCGGCAAGGACTACCAGCCGCCGAAGAGCCAGTAGGCCGCGGCCTGCGGCCCGGGCGGCCCCGGAAAAGCGTTCCGGGGCCGCCCGGGCGGCGTGAGATCCTGGAAGGCGACCCCCGGCCAGGAGCCAGGGGTCGCCCCCCAAGCCGCCGAGCCGGAAGAACACCGTGACCGTCACCGACCACAGCCAGCAGCTCATCACCGTCGCCGCGCAGGCGGCGGCAGACAAGCTCGCGCACAACATCATCGCCTTCGACGTCAGCGAGGTGCTGTCGATCACCGACGCCTTCCTGATCGCCTCCGCCAACAACGACCGCCAGGTCCGGTCGATCGCCGAGGAGATCGAGGACCAGCTGCGCGAGCAGCTGGACATCAAGCCGGTGCGCCGCGAGGGCGAGCGCGACGGCCGCTGGATCCTGCTCGACTACCTGGACATCGTGGTGCACGTCCAGCACTCCGAGGAGCGCTCCTTCTACTCGCTGGACCGCCTCTGGAAGGACTGCCCCGAGCTGCCGCTGCCCGAGGACGCCCTGGCCACCCGCAACCGGCCCGACGCCCACACCGACGAGGCCGGCAACGTCGTCGCCCCGGCCGACGACTTCGGCAAGCCCGAGGACCTGCACTGAGCCGGGACGGGCGGGGGCCGCGCGTCGTCTTCTGGCGCCACGGCCAGACCTCGTGGAACCTGGAGTCCCGCTTCCAGGGCACCACGGACATCGAACTGACCGACCAGGGCGTCCTCCAGGCCCAGCGGGCGGCCCGGCTGCTCTCCGGCCTGCGCCCCGACCTGCTGATCTCCTCCGACCTCACCCGGGCCAAGCGCACGGCCGAGGAACTGGCCAAGGTCACCGGCCTCGACGTGCAGCACCACGAGGGCCTGCGGGAGACCTACGCGGGCTCCTGGCAGGGCCTGACCAACGCCGAGATCCGCGACCGCTTCCCGGAGGAGTACGCGGCCTGGGCGGCCGGTGAGCCGGTGCGGCGCGGCGGCGGCGAACTGGCCACCGAGGTCGCCGACCGCTCGGTGCCGGTCGTGCTGGAGGCCGTCGACAAGCTGCCGGAGGACGGGACGCTGGTCGTGGTCAGCCACGGCGGCACCATCCGCACCATGCTCGGGCGGCTGCTGGACCTGGACCCGGTCCAGTGGGAGTGCTTCGGCGGGCTGTCCAACTGCTGCTGGTCGGTGCTCGGGCAGGGGGCGCGCGGCTGGCGGCTGCTGGAGCACAACGCGGGCACGCTCCCGCAGCCGGTCATCGGCGACGACACCTGAGCGACGACGCCTGAGCGACGACGCCTGAGCGACGGGCGCGTCGCGGGGTGGGGTGGGGCGGGGCCGGGCCGGGTTGCGGGCGTGCAGGGGCTGCCCGGGGGCTCGCCAGGGGCGTGCAGGAGCTTCGCAGGGGGCTTGCAGGGGCTCCGCGGGGGCGGATTTCGCAGTTCCGGGCCTGACCAGCTAGAGTTTTCCTCGTTCGCAGGGAAGGAACGCGGCCCGGAAGGGAAGCGGGAGATCCGACGACTGCGGGGCTATAGCTCAGTTGGTAGAGCGCTTGCATGGCATGCAAGAGGTCTGGGGTTCAATTCCCCATAGCTCCACTCCGCACCAGCGGTCCTGTTCGATCAGGAGCGCCCGTGTCGCGGGGCTGTAGCTCAGTTGGTAGAGCGCTTGCATGGCATGCAAGAGGTCCGGGGTTCAATTCCCCGTAGCTCCACAGTAGTTGAGAGGCCGTCACCCATCGGGTGGCGGCCTCTCGCGTTGCCGGGCCGCCTTCGGGGCGGGGCGGGGGCCCCGGAGGCGGCGGTGCAGGGCCCGGAGTGGGCGAGCGCGGGCTCCGGGGAGGGCGAGCGCGGGCCTGGGGGAGCGGGAACGCGGGCCCCGGGGAACGGATTCGTGGAGCACCCCCGGGACCGTGTAAAGTAGTCGATGTCGCCGAGGGAAACCGGACGGAAACGGCCGAAAGCCCCCGGTGACATCGCAGGTCAAGGGGCTGTAGCTCAGTTGGTAGAGCGCTTGCATGGCATGCAAGAGGTCCGGGGTTCAATTCCCCGTAGCTCCACAGCAGTCGAGGGCCGCCTCCCGAAATGGGAGGCGGCCCTTCGGCGTTCTGCGCATGCCACCGGCGGAACGGCGGGAAAGACCGCTACCGTCGTTCCATGGCCGATCTGGAGAGAAGGCGGAACGAGGAACTGGCCCGGATACTGCACCAGCTCGGCTGGAGTCCGGAACGGCTCGCCCGCGAGGTGAGCCTCGCCCTGCCGCCAGGCCTGGCCATCAGTTCCACCGCCCCCTACAAGTGGCGCGACCGCGGCATGGTGCCGCGCAGCCCGCACGACCAGACCGTCTGCGAAGTGCTCAGCCGCACCCTCGGCATCGCCGTCACCTACGAACAGCTCTGGGGCCGGATGGGCGGCCACCGCGGCGCCAAGATCCTCTCGCCCCGGCTGCTCACCGACCCGTGGACCGCCGACACCGCCCAGACCGCGCTGCGCGAGGCCGCCACCGACGCCGGGCCCGTCCGCCTCACCGACCTCTTCCGCGGCGCCGACCTCGACCAGGCCGCCGAACGGCTCGCCTCCCCGCCCCCGCCCGTCGGGGGCGGCGAAGGGGCGCTGCGCATCGACCCCGGCCTCGTCGGCGACCTCGGCCTGTCCTACCGCAGCAAGCAGCGGCTCGAACGCTCCTGCGGCGGCGGACTCGTCCTCGGCCCCACCCGGGCCGAACTCGCCATGCTGGCCAAGCTGCTGGAACTCGGCGCCTACGACGAACGGGTCGGCCGCGAGCTCTACGGCACGGCCAGCCGGCTCGCCCGGCTGGCCGGCTGGGCCGCGTACGACCTCGGCCACGACGCGGCCGCCCAGCGCGCCTTCGTCGCCGCCCTGCGGGCCGCCCACGTCAGTGGCGACGCCCGGCTCGGCGTCGCCGTGCTCGGCGGCCTGGTGGTGCTCGCCACCCAGGGCACCGGCGGGCGCGGCCTGGACGCCGTCGCCGCGCTCAACACCGCCCTGGCCCGGCACGGCTCCGTGCTGAGCCCCGCCGGACGGGCCCGGCAACTCGGCCGGATCGCCCGCGCGCACGGCCGCCGGGGCGAGGCCGAGCAGGCCGAGGCCGCCGCCGCCCGGGCCTTCGCCGAACTCGACGGCGTGCCCGGCACGGAGTCGGCCCGCGCCGAACTCGCCGGGATGGTGGGGGAGGGGCGGCTGGCACTCGGCCAGCACCGGATGGCCAAGGCGCTGCTCGCCGAGGCCGTCGCCGGGCTGGGGGCCGGCCGCGGGCGGTCCAAGGCGCTGCTGATGGTCCGCCTCGCCGAGACCCACCGGCGCCTCGGCGACCAGCGGGAGGCCGCCCGCACCGCGTCGCTCGCCCGGGCGCTCGCGGCGGGCATGCAGTCCGAGCGGCTGGCACGGGCGCTGCGCGACTTCGACGCGGCGACGCGGGCGGCGTCGGCCTCGGCGGGGCGGTGAGGCCCGTGCAGGGGCGGGGGCCGCGTGTGGTGGGGGCTTCTCGCGTCGAAGGTGAGGCCCGTACGGGGCCGGGCCCGGGGCCGTCGGGCCCCGGTGGATACCCGGGAGCGCGCTGATCTGCTTGCGGTACCCTGAGCCCATGCGAACCGTGCGCCTGCTCCTTAGCCGGCCGCGCTGACCAGGACCGGTTACGCCCTCGGGCGGTGCCGGAGTCGGCGTGGCGTCCCCTCCTGCGAGGGGATTTTTTGTTTTCCGCCCCCGTTCACGGGCCGGCCGCGTGCGCGGTTCGCCAACTGACATCGATGGAGCTTGAAGGACCATGAGCGAGACGACCCCTGCGTCCGGCACGGCCGAGACCGCGACCGAGCCGTTCCGGTACAGCGCCGCGCTGGCGGCGGAGATCGAGTCCCGCTGGCAGGACCTCTGGGAGAAGGAGGGCACCTTCAACGCCCCCAACCCCGCCGGTGCGCTGGCCGACCCGGCGGCCGGTGACGTCGCCGCGAAGCCGCACAGCTTCATCATGGACATGTTCCCGTACCCCTCGGGCGCGGGCCTGCACGTCGGCCACCCGCTGGGCTACATCGCCACCGACGTCTACGCCCGCTACCAGCGGATGACCGGCCACAACGTGCTGCACACGCTGGGCTACGACGCGTTCGGCCTGCCCGCCGAGCAGTACGCCGTGCAGACCGGCACCCACCCGCGGGTCTCCACCGAGGCCAACATCGCCAACATGCGCCAGCAGCTGCGCCGGCTGGGCCTGGGCCACGACCCGCGCCGCTCGATCTCCACGATCGACCCGGAGTACTACCGCTGGACCCAGTGGATCTTCCTGCAGATCTTCAACTCCTGGTACGACGAGCAGGCCGGCCGGGCCCGGCCGATCGCCGAGCTGATCGCCCGGTTCGAGTCCGGCGCGAAGCCGACCCCGGACGGGCGCCCGTGGGCCGACCTGTCCGCCGCCGAGCGCGACGAACTGCTGGGCGAGTACCGGCTGGCGTACTCCAAGGAGGTGCCGGTCAACTGGTGCCCCGGCCTGGGCACCGTCCTGGCCAACGAGGAGGTCACCGCGGACGGCCGCTCCGAGCGCGGCAACTTCCCGGTGTTCAAGTCCAACCTGCGCCAGTGGATGATGCGCATCACCGCGTACTCCGACCGTCTGATCTCCGACCTGGACCTGCTGGACTGGCCCGAGGCCATCAAGCTGCAGCAGCGCAACTGGATCGGGCGCTCCGAGGGCGCCCGGGTCGACTTCGCCGTCGGCTCCGACGAGAAGATCACCGTCTTCACCACCCGGCCCGACACCCTGTTCGGCGCCACCTACATGGTGCTGGCCCCCGAGCACGGCCTGGTCGACTCGATCGTCCCGGCCGCCTGGCCCGCCGACGTGCCCGCCGAGTGGACCGGCGGCGCCGCCACCCCCGCCGAGGCCGTCGCCGCCTACCGCGCCACCGCCGCCGCCAAGTCGGACGTCGAGCGGCAGGTCGAGGCCAAGGTCAAGACCGGCGTCTTCACCGGCGCCTACGCCGTGAACCCGGTCAGCGGCGCGTCCGTCCCGGTGTTCATCGCCGACTACGTGCTGATGGGCTACGGCACCGGCGCCATCATGGCCGTCCCCGCCCACGACCACCGCGACTTCGCCTTCGCCCGCGCCTTCGCGCTGCCGATGCGCTGCGTCGTCCAGCCCACCGACGGGCGCGGCGAGGACCCGGCCGCCTGGGACGACGCCTTCGACACCTACGACTCCGTCATCGTCAACTCCACCCGGGACGGGCTGACGCTGGACGGGCTGAGCGTCGTCGACGCCAAGGCCGCCGTCACCGCCTGGCTGGCCGAGCGCGGCATCGGCGAGGGCACCGTCAACTACCGTCTGCGGGACTGGCTGTTCAGCCGCCAGCGGTACTGGGGCGAGCCCTTCCCGATCGTCTACGACGAGGACGGCGTCATGCACGCGCTGCCCGAGTCGATGCTGCCGGTCGAGGTCCCCGAGGTCGAGGACTACTCGCCGCACACCTACGACCCGTACGACGCCACCTCCTCGCCGAAGACCCCGCTGTCGCGCAACGAGGCCTGGGTCAACGTCGAACTGGACCTGGGCGACGGCGTCCGCAGCTACCGGCGCGAGACCAACACCATGCCCAACTGGGCGGGTTCGTGCTGGTACGAGCTGCGCTACGTCGACCCGTCGAACTCCTCGGCGGTCGTCGACCCGGCCAACGAGAAGTACTGGCTGGGCCCCACGGCCACCAAGCCGGCCGGCGGCGCCGACCTGTACGTCGGCGGTGCCGAGCACGCCGTGCTGCACCTGCTGTACGCGCGCTTCTGGCACAAGGTGCTGCACGACCTGGGCCACGTCTCGTCCGTCGAGCCGTTCCACAAGCTGTTCAACCAGGGCATGATCACCGCCGACGTCTACCGCGACGAGCGCGGCTTCCCGGTGCCCGCCGCCGAGGTCGAGGAGCGCGACGGCCAGCACTTCTGGCAGGGCGAGGCCGTCAAGCGCGAGGCCGGCAAGATGGGCAAGTCCCTGAAGAACGCCGTCGCGCCCGACGACATCGCCGACGAGTACGGCGCCGACACGCTGCGCCTGTACGAGATGTCCATGGGCCCGCTGGACGTCTCCCGCCCCTGGGACACCCGCGCCGTCGTCGGCTCGTACCGCTTCCTGCAGCGGCTGTGGCGCAACGTCGTCTCGGAGGCCACCGGCGACCTGGTCGTCACCGAGGAGGAGCCGGACGAGGCGACGCTGCGTGCCCTGCACAAGGCGATCGACGGCATCCGCGGCGACATGGCCGGGCTGCGGTTCAACACGGCCGTCGCCAAGGCGATCGAGCTGAACAACTACCTGGTCAAGCGCGGCTCCACGCCGCGCGCCGTGGCCGAGCAGCTGGTCCTGATCGTCGCGCCGCTGGCCCCGCACATCGCCGAGGAGCTGTGGCGCCGGCTGGGCCACGGCGAGTCGCTGGCACACACCGACTACCCGGTCGCCGACCCGGCGTACGTGGTGGACGAGACGGTGACCTGCGTGGTGCAGCTCAAGGGCAAGGTGAAGGCCCGGCTGGAGGTCGCGCCGACGATCTCGGACGCCGAGCTGGAGGCGCTGGCGCTGGCCGACCCGGCCGTCGTCGCGGCGATCGGCGAGGCGACGGTGCGCAAGGTGATCGCGCGGGCGCCGAAGCTGGTGAACATCGTTACCGGCTGATGTTGAGGCTGAGGCTGAGCGGCTGAGGCCGATGCTGAGAGGCTGAGGCTCGGGTCGAGGTCGCGCGGCTGGTGGTCGGCCGGCCGAGGCTGCTGGGGCGGGTGTCCTTCGGGACGCCCGCCCTTGCTCGTACCCCCGGGAGGACCCGCGGACCCTCGGGGAGATCCCCGATCTGTCCCTGATCTCCGCCGCCCGGGACCGTTCCGTCCGCTCCGGGCCCGATCCGGCGGCTACCGTGGAACCCTCGGCAGTACGGCCCGCGTTGGGTCCGGTGGGGGCCGAAACGGTGGCGGAAGGTGGCTCGCGATGAACGCGTTCGGCGTGATGATCGGCCTGGTCCTGCTCTTCGGGATCGCGGCGTTCGTCCTGGCCGTGGTCGGCACGGTCAAGGCGGCGAAGGCCGTCGCCACGAAGATCGGGCGGCACGAGGCCAACGCCCGGCGCGCCGTGGAGAACGCCACCCTCAAGGCGAAGACCTTCACCAAGGTCGGACCGCCCGGCCAGATCGCCGCCGTCCGGCTCGGCCTGCGTACCTCGCTCGACGGCACCCGGCAGGTGCTGGAGAGCGGCCTGCCCGAGGACGGCCAGCTCGGCGAGTCCCTCGCCCTGCTCGGCAGGCTCGACACGCACGCCGCCGAACTCGACGGCGAACTGCGGATGCTGGAGCGGGAGCCGGACACCGCGCGGATCGCGGCCAAGCTGCCGGAGCTGCGCGAGCGCGCCGAACGGATCACCCACTCCGCGGAGACCATGCGCTGGGCCGCGCAGGACCGGATGCACCGGTTCGCGGACGACGAGCTGAGCCGGCTCAGCAAGGAGTGCGAGAGCGAGGCGGGGGCGCTGCGGCACTGGGACACCTCGGGGGAGTCGTCGTCCGGGTCCTCCTCCTCCGGTGGCTCCGCTGCGGGCGCTGGTTCCGCGGGCTCTGCTGGCTCCGCTGCCGCTGCTGGCTCCGCTGCCGCTGCTGGCTCCGCTGCCTCCGCTGGTTCCTCTGGCTCCGCTGGCTCGACGTCTGCGGGTAAGCGTTCAGGGGCGGCCTCCGGCGGTGCTGCGCGGGCCGGGCTGACGGACGGGAAGGGGCGCCCGAGCGCGGAGGAACTGCTCGGGCTCGCCGACCCGCTGGCCAAGCTGGCCCAGCGGCTGCGGAAGCCGTCGGCGGGGCCCACGGCGGGCTGAGCACCCCGCGGCGGGTGCTGCGGCCGCGTTCCGGCGGGTGCCGCGTGCTTGTTCCGGCGGCGCCCTCGGGGCCCTTCGGGGCTCGCACCCGGGCGCTGTCCTCCCGGACGAACGGGGAGTAATCTCCGCCTCATGCCCTCTGACCTCGCACTTGTCACCGACTCCACGGCCTACCTGCCGCAGGAGACCCTCGACCGGTACGGGATCACGGTGGTCCCGCTGAGCGTCGCGGTCGGTGACGCGGTCCTGTGCGAAGGCGTCGAGATCTCCCCCAAGGACGTCGCCGAGGCGCTGCGCGACAAGCAGCGGGTGACGACCTCCCGACCGAACCCCGAGGCCTTCGCCGCCGCCTATTGGGCCGCCGCCGAGGCCGGGGCGAAGGGCATCGTCTCGGTGCACATCTCCGGCGAGCTGTCCGGCACGGTGGAGGCCGCCCGGCTGGCGGCCGCCGAGGCGCCGGTACCCGTGCGGGTGGTGGACAGCCGACTGGTCGGCATGGCCCTCGGGTACGCGGTGCTGGCGGCGGCCGAGGCGATCGCGGCCGGGCGGGACCTGGCCGAGGCGGCCGAGGCCGCCACCCGGCGGGCGGCCGTGACCAGCGGGTTCTTCTACGTCGACACCCTGGAGCACCTGCGCAGGGGCGGCCGGATCGGGGCGGCGCGGGCGCTGCTCGGGTCGGCGCTGGCAGTCAAGCCGCTGCTGCACCTGGACGGGGGGCGGATCGAACCGCTGGAGAAGGTGCGCACCGCGTCGCGGGCGATCGCGCGCCTGGAGGAGATCGCGGTCGAGCGGTCGGGGGGCGGGGAGGTCGACATCACCGTGCACCACCTGGCGGCCGAGGAACGGGCCGAGCCGCTCGCGGAGCGGCTGCGGGCCCGGGTGCCGGGGCTGCGGGAGCTGTACGTGGGCGAGGTGGGGGCGGTGATCGGCGCGCACGTCGGGCCGGGGCTGCTCGCGGTGGTCGTCGCGCCGCGCTGAGCGGGTCTGTCGCGTCGGGTTGCGGGCTCTGGTCAACTTTTCGCGGCGCCGATCACTCGTGTGAGTGCGCTGTTTTGTCCACAACCCCCGAGTTATCCACAGGGGTTCGGTAATTTCTGCGCACTCTGCCGAGGACTCCTACCGTCCTCGGCATGACGACCATGGGCCTGGGCGCGGCGAAGCGCCACGAGATCAACGAGACCGTCCGGCTGCGGATGGCGGCGCTGCTGCCGACCGGTGGCGGCAGCGCCGTGGGCGATGGGGCAGGGCTCGGGGGCGAGGCCGGGGGCGGGGTCGGGGCTGGCGGGCCGGTGCGCTCCGGTGCCGCAGTGGGCGCGCTCGCGTCGACCGGGCCGCCTTCGGGCGCGGTTCCGTCCGGGGCGGGGGAGCGGCCTCCGCCGGCGGGGCCTGCGCCGCCTGTGCCATCTGTGCCGTCGGAGCCGGTCAGGGCGGGCGGTGACGTGGATCCGCCGGGGCCGGGGGCCGGGTCGGGCCTTCGATTCGGCTCGGCGATGGCACTCGACCGGCGGGCGGTGGCCGGATTGGCCGTCCTGCTGCTGTTCGCGGTCGGCTACGCCGTGCAGCACTTCTGGCTGGCCAGACCGCAGGCGGTGGCCGTGCCGGCGTTGGCCTCCGCCCCGGTCTCACCGGCCTCACCGGATTCACCGGGGGCGGCGGGGGCGACATCCGCGTCCGCGTCGGCTCCGGCCTCGGGCCCGGGCCTGGCTTCGGTCCCGGCGGCCGATCCCGTCGGCCCCGGGGGCGGGGCGGTCGTCGTGGTCGACATCGGCGGGCGGGTGCACCTCGCAGGGCTGCACACCCTGCCCGGCGGCTCGCGGGTGGCCGACGCCCTGCGGGCGGCGGGCGGTCCGCTGCCGGAGACGGACACCCGAAGCCTCAACCTGGCCCGGATCCTGACGGACGGTGAACAGATCCTGGTCGGCGAGCCGGCTCAGGCCTCCGCCCCGGGCTCCGGAGCCGGCAACGGACCGCCGGCGGCCGGCACGCCCAGACCGCCTGTCAGCCTCAACCGCGCCGGCCTCGAACAGCTCGACGCCCTCCCCGGCGTCGGCCCGACCCTTGCCCAGCGCATCCTCGCCTACCGCGCGTCGCACGGCTCGTTCCGCACGCTCGACCAGCTCCGGCAGGTCAGCGGCATCGGGGCGCGCACGTTCGCGGAACTCCGTCCGCTGCTGACTCTCTGACCTCCCCGTCCGTCCCTTTGCCCGCCTGTTCTGCCGTCCGTCCGTCGTCCGCCGTCGTCGTTCGTCCGTCGCCGCCACCCGCCGAAGGGAGGTACCGCCGTGCCCGCCACCACCGAACCGAACCTGCCGAACCGCTCCACCGGCGCCGACTTCCGGCTGCTGCTTCCCGCCGTCTCGGCCTGGATGGTGACGGCCGCGCTCCTCGGCCTGGAGCCGGGGTACGACGTCCTCGCCTTCGGCCTGGCGGGTGCCGCCGCGCTGGCGGCCGTCCTGCTGCTCGTCAGGCCCGCGCTCCTGCGCCGACGCGCGGCGGCGGTGACCTTGGCCGCCGTCCTGCTCAGCGGAGCCGCCGCCGCGGTGGCCACCCCGCTGCACACCGCCGATCTGCACCGGGGGCCGCTGCCGGAGCTCGTCCGAGCGGCCGAGCACGCCCCGCCGCGCTTCCCGGGCGAGCCCGCTCGGGTGGTGGAGGCCGAGCTGACGGTCGCCGGGGACCCGAAGACCCACGCGGCCCGGGGCGGGACCACCGGCGGGCAGACCCTCCTCACCGTCGACGCGGTGGCCGACCGGGTCACGCTCCTGCCGGACGGGCGGAGCACCCGGACGCGGACCCCGGTGACCGTCATGGTCCGGGGCGCGGAATCCGGGCCCTGGCAGGGGCTGCTCCCGTCGGAGCGGCTGGCGGTGGAGGCCGAGGTGCGGCCCGCGGGAGACGGCTACGACACCTCGTGTGCGGCGCTGCTGGTCGTCCACGGCCCGCCCCGGCACCTCTCGCCGCCGAGTCTGCCGCAGCGGATCGCCGGGCGGCTGCGTGCCGGTCTGCGCACGGCCAGCGACGGGCTCCCGCCGGACGCGCGCGGACTGCTCCCGGGCCTGGTCGTGGGGGACACCTCGCGACTGCCCGACGACCTTGAGGACGCCTTCCGGGCCACCGACCTGGTGCACCTGGTGGCGGTGAGCGGGGCCAACCTGGCGATCGTCCTCGGCGCGCTGCTGGGCGCCCCGGGGCAGGCCGGCACCCCGGAACGGCGCGGGCTGGCCGCGCTGCTGGGGCTCTCGCTGCGCACCAGCGCGCTGCTCGGGACGGCGCTGACGCTGGCCTTCGTCGCCGTCTGCCGGCCGGAGCCCAGCGTGCTGCGCGCGGCCGGGACGGGGCTGATCGGCATGCTCGCGCTGGCCACCGGCCGGCCCCGGCAGGCGGTGCCCGCGCTCGCCGGGGCGGTCCTGGTGCTCGTCCTGCTCGACCCGTTCCTGGCGCGTTCCTTCGGATTCCTGCTCTCGGTGCTCGCCACGGCCGGGCTGCTCGTCCTCGGGCCGCACTGGGCCGAGGCGCTGCGGTCCCGGCGCTGGCCGCACCACCTGGCGGGTGCCCTGGCGGCGACGGCCGCCGCCCAGGCACTGTGCGCGCCGGTGACGGTGGTGCTGTCCGGGCACGTCAGCCTGGTCGCGATCCCGTGCAACCTGCTGGCCGAACTGGCGGTGGCCCCGGCGACCCTGCTCGGCTTCGGGGTGCTCGTGCTGCAGCCGATCCTCCCGGATCTGGCCCGCCTGCTCGCGGAGCCGGCCGGCGTGCCGGTCGGCTGGCTCGCCCTGGTGGCGCGGCGCGGTGCCGAACTTCCGGGCAGCCAACTCTCCTGGCCGGGCGGGTGGTTCGGGACGGCGACGGTCGCGCTGGCCACTCTGGCGGCCTGCTGGGTGATGCCGCTCCTGCTGCCACGGCGGGCGCCGTCCGGCAAGCCCGTCCGCCCCCGGCGGCGGTGGGTGCGGGCGCTGGTGACAGGGGTCCTGCTCGTGGTCCTGCTGGCCGTGTTGCTGCGGCCACCGCAGCTCACCCGGATCGCGACCGGCTGGCCGCCGCCGGGGTGGCGGATGGTGATGTGCGACGTGGGCCAAGGGGACATGCTGGTGCTCGCGGCCGGTGCACCGGACAGTGCGGTGGTGGTCGATGCGGGGCCGGATCCGAACGCCGCCGACAGGTGCCTGCGGGATCTGGGCGTCACGGAAGTGCCGTTGTTGGTGGTGACGCACTTCCACGCCGATCACGTCGAGGGTGTGCCGGGGGTGGTCCGGGGCCGCCGGGTCGGAGCGATCGAGGGCACGACCCTGGACGATCCACCGGGTGAGGCGGCCAGGGTGGCGGGCTGGGCGGCCGGTGCCGGAGTCCCGCTGCTGCGCGCGGGGCGCGGTGAACGGCGCTCGGTGGGCCCGGGGTTGTCCTGGGAGGTGGTCTGGCCCGACGCCGGGGTGGCTGCCGAGGCGCCGGGGGCGAACAACGCGAGCGTCGCGCTGCTGGTGTCCGTGGCGGGCGGACTGCGGATGGCGTTGCTCGGGGACCTCGAACCGCCTGCCCAGGCGGCGCTGCTGGGCCGGTTGGGGCGGGTGGACGTCCTGAAGGTGGCGCACCACGGATCCGCGCATCAGGACTGGGCTTTGACCGGTGTGTTGCATCCCCGGCTGGCACTGATCTCGTGCGGCGAGGGAAACGCGTACGGGCACCCGTCCGCGCGGACGGTGGACCGGCTGCGCGCGCTGGGTGCGAGCGTGCTGCGCACCGATCGGGTGGGCGACATCGCGGTGACGGGCGGCTCGCCGGCCGTCCTCGGGGTGTCCGTGCACCCGCAGGTGGCGCACGAGGTGCGCAAGCCCCGCTCGCACGCTGCGGACGGAGCGCCCGCCTCCCGTACCGGGCGGGGCTCGCGCACCCCGCGAGCCCCGCCCGGCTGACCCCGCCCTCCTCTCTCCTCCCAGCCGTCAGGTGGGGAAGGGAAAGGGGTGGGGGTGGGGAGGAGGGAGGGGAGGGGGGCGGGGCGGGGCCCGGAGAACGATTGCGGCGCGGGCCCGGCCGGGGGCGGGGCGCCCCCCCCGAAGGGGCCCCGCGCGGGGGCGGGGCCCCCCGCCAACAAACGCGGGCGTGGGGGAGGGGCGGGGGGGGGACCCCGG
>NZ_JBHVPH010000007.1:282907-326745 GCF_042887425.1 Kitasatospora sp. NPDC057940 | reverse complement strand
CCTCCCGGGCGCCGGGGCGCGCCCCGCAGACCTATCGCGGCCGCCTCCGGGCCTGGCCCGGAGCGCGCCGAAGTACGGGCACCTGCGATGGCGCGTCGCACTCGACCATCAAGCGCGAGCTGTCGGCAGGGCCGGCCGGGTCAGCAGGAGATGTTGCCGCCGCCGACGTCGGTGCCGAGGATGCCGACGAAGTTCCGGAAGAGGTTGATGCGGTCGTTGCGCTCGTCCGGGTTCTTGCCGTCGCATTCGAGGGCGCCGTTGATGCTGCGGATGGTCTCGCCGAAGCCCCTGCCGTTGACGATGGCGTCGTGCGCGGTCATCGTCCCGGCGCCGCTCTGGGTGTCCCAGAACCAGAGGCCGGTCTTCCACGAGACGGCGGAGTCCCGTTCCACCTGGTACGGGTCGTGCAGCAGGTCGATGTGCAGGGCGTCGCCCGCCGCCTTGTAGTTGAAGTTCCAGCTGATCTGGAGCGGGCCGCGCCCGTAGTAGGCGCTCTGGCCGGCCGGACAGCCGTAGGACTGCGAGGCGTCGCAGTAGTGGCTGTAGTTGGCGGTGTTCTGCTCGACGACGTACCGCAGGCCGCCGGTCTCGTGGCTGACGTTGGCGAGGAAGGCGGCCGCCTCCCGCTTGCGCGTCGCGTCGTCGCCGGTGGTGGCGAACCCGGGGTAGGCGCTCAGCGCATTGACCAGGCCGTCGTACGTGTAGAAGGAGTTCCGGCTCGGGAACATCTGGTTGAACTGCGCCTCACTGACCACGAACCCGTCGGCGGAGGCGGGCGTCGCCGGAACGGCGACCGCCAGCCCGCTCGCGACTGCGGCGGCGCTCAGCACGGCCAGAACGCGGGACCGGGTCCGGGAGAGGGCGCGGGATACCGACATCTGCACTCCTTGGGTGGCGTGGACCGAGTCGCTGGGCCCCTTCGGGCAGCCGGCTCGGATGCCCGAAGATTCGTGGCCGAAGCAACGTTCGCAGAATGGCACGCACTTGGAGTGAGCAGGCGCGGAACTGACGGTGATTCACTCGACGGGGGTGTGGCTCATCGAGGGTTGACGCCGCGGTGGCCGGACCCGGTGGCCTCGCGCTCCTCGGCCCGGAACGGGCGCAGCGCCGCGTCCGGGGCCCGTCCCCCCTCGCCCGTCCCTCTCGAAGGTTCCGAACCGGGCCGGGCCCGGCCGTCGGGGTCAGCCTTCCTCGCGCCAGCCCTCGTGCTCGACGGCGATGGCGTCCAGGGCGCGCAGCAGGGCCGGGGTCCAGCCGTCCTCCGGGGGCTCGACGACGACCAGCCACTGGGCGTCCTCGGCGTCGTCCTCGCCGGCCAGGGCGTCCCGGACGAGGTCGAGCTCGCCGAGGTCGGGGTGGGCGGCGCTGAGCTCCTCGGAGGCGTCCTCGGCGGCGTCGCGGTCGGGCAGGACGAGCAGTTGCCGGGCGTGCGGGTCGTTGACGTCCGGCAGGTCGGTGGTGTGGTTCTCGGTCACCGGACCATTGTCCAGGTCGGGTGACCGGCACGGTCGGGCAGGTCTGGTCAGGCGGGCCGGGCCGGAGAATCGGGGCCGGAGAGGCGGGGCCGGCGGCCAGGGGGGCCGGGGCCGCCCCGGGTGGGAGTGTCCGTGCCCCGTGGGATGCTGGTAGGCGATGGCCAGGAAGAGTGCACCCGACGACCTGCTCGCCCCGCTGACCCTCGCGGTCGGCCAGGAGGAGCTGCTGCTGGACCGCGCGGTCGCCCAGGTGGTGGCGGCGGCGAAGGCGGCGGATCCGGACACCGACGTGCGGGATCTGCCGCCCGGCGGCCTGCAGCCGGGCAGCCTGGCCGAGCTGACCACGCCGTCGCTGTTCGCCGAGCGCAAGGTGATCGTGGTGCGGGCCGCGCAGGACCTCTCCGCCGACTCGGTGAAGGAGGTCAAGGCCTACATCGAGGCGCCGGCCGAAGAAGTGATCATGGTGCTGGCGCACGCGGGCGGGGCCAAGGGCAAGGGCCTGCTGGACGCCGGGCGCAAGGCCGGCGGCCGCGAGGTGGCGTGCGCGAAGCTGACCAAGGCGAGCGAGCGGCTGGCCTTCGTCCGGGGCGAGTTCCGTACGCTGGGCCGCTCGGCGACGCCGGAGGCCTGCCAGGCCCTGCTGGACTCGCTCGGCAGCGACCTGCGCGAGCTGGCGGCCGCGTGCAGCCAGTTGACCTCGGACGTCGAGGGCACGATCGACGAGACGGTGGTGGCCCGCTACTACAGCGGCCGGGCCGAGGCGACGGGCTTCGAGGTGGCCGACCTGGCGGTCACCGGCCGGGCCGCGGAGGCGCTGGAGCGGCTGCGCTGGGCGCTGGCGGTGGGCCAGCCGCCGACCGGCATCACCTACGCGCTGGCCTCCGGCGTGCGCAGCATCGGGCGGCTGGCGACCACCGGGCGGAACATGCGTCCGGCCGACCTGGCCCGCGAGTTGGGCATGCCGCCGTGGAAGGTCGACCGGGTGCGCCAGCAGATGCGCGGCTGGACGGGCGACGGGGTGGCCACCGCGCTGACCGCGATCGCCCAGGCGGACGCCGCCGTCAAGGGCGGCTCGGACGATCCGGCCTTCGCGCTGGAGCGCGCGGTGGTGGCCGTCGCCCGGGCGGCCCGGGCCGGGTCCCGCCCGGCGTACTGACGGCGCGGCCACCGGACCGGACCCAGGACGAGCCGGACCCGGCTGCCGGCTGCCCGCCTGCCCCGCTACCCACCCGCCCGGCCCCGTTACCCGCCTACCCGGCCCCCGTCGACCCGCCCGCCCCGCTACCCGCCTACCCGGCCCCCGCCGACCCGCCTGCCCCCGCCTGCGCGCCCATCGAGCGGACGGCCTCCCAGGCGTCGGCCCGCAGCGCCGCCCGACCCTCCGGAGCCCCGTTCGCGCGTGACCGGCAGGCGACAGCGCTCGGGCCACGGAACGCGACAGGCGCCGTAGCGGGCCTCTGGGGAGAGGCCGACTACGGCGCCTGTCGTACTGCTTCGTACACCGCACCCGCGTGGCGAACGCAGGCCGCGTGCGGTGCGAGTCTCGCGCGCCTCAGGGGTCCGGGTAGAGGGCCGGGTCCGTCCCGAGGCGGTGGGGGCCGAGGCCCCCGAGGCGTCAGGCCTGGGCGGCCGCGTTGACGCGCTTGGTGATGGCCGACTTCTTGTTGGCGGCCTGGTTGGCGTGGATGACGCCCTTGCTCACGGCCTTGTCCAGCGCCTTGGAGGCGGCGCGGGCCAGCACGGTGGCCTTCTCGGTCTCGCCGGCGGCAGCGGCCTCACGGGCCTTGCGCAGGGCGGTCTTCAGCGAGGACTTGACGGCCTTGTTGCGCAGGCGCGCCTTCTCGTTGGTCTTGTTGCGCTTGATCTGGGACTTGATGTTCGCCACGAAGGAGCCTCAGTCTTGTCTAAAAGGATTGAACGGGCTGCACCGCGCGGCCGCCGGGCAGCTGAGAGGGCATGCCGGGGCCAGGTGCAGCAGCCCACGCTACCAGGGGCCCGCCACCCGCCCCAAACCGGGCGCCCGGCCCCGCGGCCGGGCCGCCTGCGCGGTAGCGGGTCGCCTACGCACTGAGCACCGGCTCCCCGTAGTGCTCGACCTCCGGGAACGGCCGGTAGAAGCGGTGCAGCAGCTCCCGCCACCGCAGGTACTCGGCTGAGCCGCGGAAGCCCTCGGTGTGGTCCGCGAGCGTCTCCCATTCCACCTGGAGGAGGAATCGCGAGCCGCGTCCTTCGTCGAGGCAGCGGCGCAGCTGCAGGGAGCGGAAGCCCCGCTGGACGGCGATCAGGGGCCGGGCCTCGGCGAAGGCGGCGAGGAATTCGTCCTCCTGGCCGGGCAGGACGTCGAGCAGGGCGCTTTCGAGGATCACGGGGTGCCATCCTGCCGCCTGGCGCGGGCCCGGAGGAGGTCCGGGCGTACCGAACGGCGGCCCGCGCCGTGGTCGTGGGAGGATGGGAGGAACTATTTCGATCGGACGAGACTGTCCGGTCCCCGGGAAAACCGGTCAGCGATGACCAGGACACCCCCGGCCCCGGACCAACGGAGAATCGGACCAAGGTGCCCGCGACCCCCAGCAATGTGCCAGAGCCCAGCCGTACCGACCCGGCGCTGATCCGCAACTTCTGCATCATCGCCCACATCGACCACGGCAAGTCGACGCTCGCAGACCGGATGCTGCAGATCACGGGCGTCGTCGACCCGCGGCAGATGCGCGCCCAGTACCTCGACCGCATGGACATCGAGCGCGAGCGCGGCATCACCATCAAGTCGCAGGCGGTCCGCCTCCCGTGGGCGCCGAAGACCGGTCCGAGTGCCGGGACGACGCACATCCTCAACATGATCGACACCCCCGGCCACGTGGACTTCACGTACGAGGTGTCCCGCTCCCTCGCGGCCTGCGAGGGCACCATCCTGGTGGTCGACGCGGCCCAGGGCATCGAGGCGCAGACCCTCGCCAACCTGTACCTGGCGCTGGAGAACGACCTCACGATCGTCCCGGTGCTGAACAAGATCGACCTGCCGGCCGCCCAGCCGGAGAAGTACGCGGCGGAGATCGCGCACATCATCGGCTGCGACCCCTCGGACGTGCTGCAGGTCAGCGCCAAGACCGGCCTCGGCGTCGAGGACCTGCTGGACCACATCGTCAACACCGTCCCGGCCCCGGTCGGCGTCAAGGACGCCCCGGCCCGCGCGATGATCTTCGACTCGGTGTACGACTCCTACCGCGGCGTGGTCACCTACGTGCGTGTCGTGGACGGGCAGCTCACCAAGCGCGAGCGGATCGCGATGATGTCCACCGGCGCCACCCACGAGCTGCTGGAGATCGGCGTCATCTCGCCCGAGCCGAAGGTCGCCGACGGCCTGGGCGTCGGCGAGGTGGGCTACATCATCACCGGCGTGAAGGACGTCCGGCAGTCCAAGGTCGGTGACACCATCACCTCGATGCACAAGGGTGCGACCGAGGCGCTGGGCGGCTACAAGGACCCGCGCCCGATGGTGTTCTCCGGCCTGTACCCGCTGGACGGCTCGGACTACCCGCTGCTGCGCGACGCCCTGGACAAGCTGCGGCTGAACGACGCGGCGCTGGTGTACGAGCCGGAGACCTCGGTCGCGCTCGGCTTCGGCTACCGCTGCGGCTTCCTCGGCCTGCTGCACCTGGAGATCATCCGGGAGCGCCTGGAGCGCGAGTTCAACCTCGACCTGATCTCCACCGCCCCGAACGTGGTCTACCGGGTGATCATGGAGGACGGTACCGAGCACACCGTCACCAACCCGAGCGAGTTCCCGACCGGCAAGATCGCCGAGGTGTACGAGCCGGTCGTGCGCGGCACCATCCTGGCGCCCAACGAGTTCGTCGGCGCGATCATGGAGCTCTGCCAGTCCCGCCGCGGCAACCTCCAGGGCATGGACTACCTGTCCGAGGACCGGGTCGAGCTGCGCTACACCCTGCCGCTCGCCGAGATCGTCTTCGACTTCTTCGACCAGCTGAAGTCCAAGACCCGCGGCTACGCCTCGCTCGACTACGAGCCCATCGGCGAGCAGTCCGCCCAGCTGGTGAAGGTCGACATCCTGCTGCACGGCGACGCGGTGGACGCCTTCTCCGCGATCGTGCACAAGGACAAGGCCTACGGCTACGGCGTGATGATGGCGGGCAAGCTGCAGAAGCTGATCCCGCGCCAGCAGTTCGAGGTGCCGATCCAGGCGGCCATCGGCTCCCGGGTGATCGCCCGTGAGACGGTCCGCGCGATCCGCAAGGACGTCCTCGCCAAGTGCTACGGCGGTGACATCTCGCGCAAGCGCAAGCTGCTGGAGAAGCAGAAGGAAGGCAAGAAGCGGATGAAGATGGTCGGCCGCGTGGAGGTCCCGCAGGAGGCCTTCATCGCCGCGCTGTCCACCGACGCCGAGGCGCCGAAGGAAAAGAAGTAACCACAGGCGCGTGAGAGGGGCCCGGGCGGACGACCGCCCGGGCCCCTCCTCGTTTTCCCCGCCGGATCGGGCCGCCGTAGCTTCCCCGCCGTAGCTTCCCCGCCGGAGCGAGCCGACGTCCGACGCACCACGGACGAGGAGCCGGGGCGGTTCGGGCCCGCCCCGGCTCGGCGCCGGCGGTGTGCGACGGTCAGTCCACCTCGGCCACGGCCTCCGCGAACTGCGCCTGGTACAGCCGCGCGTAGGCGCCGTGCGCGGCGATCAGCTCGTCGTGCGAGCCCTGTTCGACGATCGAGCCGTTCTCCATCACCAGGATCACGTCGGCGTCCCGGATGGTGGAGAGCCGGTGCGCGATCACGAAGCTGGTGCGGCCGGTGCGCAGCCGGGCCATGGCCCGCTGGATCAGCACCTCGGTGCGGGTGTCGACGGAGCTGGTCGCCTCGTCCAGGACGAGGATCGACGGCTGGGCGAGGAACGCCCGGGCGATGGTGATCAGCTGCTTCTCGCCCGCGCTGACCCCGGCGCCGTCGTCGTCGATGACGGTGTCGTAGCCGTCCGGCAGGGTGCGCACGAAGCGGTCGACGTGGGCGGCCTTGGCGGCCTCGATGACCTGCTCGCGGGTGGCTCCCTGGGCGCCGTAGGCGATGTTGTCGGCGATGGTGCCGCCGAACAGCCAGGTGTCCTGGAGCACCATGCCGATGCCGGAGCGCAGTTCCTCGCGGGACATCGCGGAGACGTCGACCCCGTCGAGGGTGATCCGCCCGGAGCTGACCTCGTAGAACCGCATCAGGAGGTTGACCAGGGTGGTCTTGCCGGCGCCGGTGGGGCCGACGATGGCGACGGTCTGGCCGGGTTCGACCTTGAGCGAGAGGTCCTCGATGAGCGGCTTCTCGGGGTCGTAGCGGAAGGACACGTCCTGGAAGGCGACCCGGCCGTGGATGGTGTCGGGCCGCTCGGACGCGGTCGGTTCGGGGGTCTGCTCGGGGGCGTCCAGCAGCTCGAAGACGCGCTCGGCGGAGGCGACCCCGGACTGCACCAGGTTGGCCATGCTGGCGACCTGGGTGAGCGGCTGGCTGAACTGCCGCGAGTACTGGATGAACGCCTGCACGTCGCCGATGGACAGCGCGCCGCTGGCCACCCGCAGGCCGCCGACGACCGCGACCAGCACGTACTGCAGGTTGCCGATGAGCATCATCGCGGGCTGGATGATCCCGGAGATGAACTGCGCCCGGAAGCTGGAGGTGTACAGCGCCTCGTTGTGCTCGCGGAAGGTCTCGGCGGACTCGCGCTGGCGGCCGAACACCTTGACCAGGGTGTGGCCGGTGTACATCTCCTCGATGTGCGCGTTGAGTTGGCCGGTGGACTTCCACTGCTGGACGAACTGGGGCTGCGCCCGCTTGCCGACCTTGGCGGCGACGGCCACCGACAGCGGCACCGAGATCAGGGCGATCGTCGCCAGCAGCGGGGAGATCCAGAACATCATCGCCAGCACGCCGATCACGGTGAGCAGGGAGTTGACGACCTGTCCCATGGTCTGCTGCATGGACTGGCTGATGTTGTCGATGTCGTTGGTGACCCGGCTGAGCACCTCGCCGCGCGGCTGCTTGTCGAAGTAACTGAGCGGCAGCCGGGCGAGTTTGGCCTCGACGTCCTGGCGCAGCCGGTAGCCGGCCCGCTGGATCGCCGCGGTGGCCAGCCGGCCCTGGACGATGCCGAACAGGGCGGAGGCGAGGTAGATGACCAGCACCCAGAGCAGGACGGTGCCGATGGCGCCGAAGTCCATGCCCTGGCCGGGGGTGAAGTCCACCGAGGAGAGCAGGCCGGCGACGCCGCCCTCGCCGTGGGCGCGCAGCCCTTCGACGATCTGCGTCTTGGAGGTGCCGGGTTCGAAGCGGGCGCCGACGACGCCGGCGAAGATCAGGTCGGTGGCGTTGCCGAGGACCTTGGGGCCGGTGACGGCGCAGCCGATGCTGAGCACGCCGAGGGCCAGCACGCCGGAGATCAGGTTGCGTTCGGGGCGCAGCAGGGCGAGCAGCCGCTTGCCGGAGCCCTTGAAGTCCATGGACTTCTCGGTGCCCTGGCCGCCCATGAAGCGGCCCGGTCCGGCGGGGCCGCGGCGGGCGGCGGCGGCCTGCGAGTCGCTGGGCAGTTCGTCGGCGGTGTCCGCGGCCTTGGTGTCCGGGTCGGGCTTCGCGGGGTCGGCGGTCCCGGGGTCCACGGTTCTGGTGTCCGTGGCCTCGGGGTCCGCTGTCGCGGTGTCCGCGGTCCTGGTGTCCGCGTCGGGCTTGCCGGGGGTGGTCACGCCGCCTCCTGCTCGGTGAGCTGGGAGAGCACGATCTCCCGGTACGTCGGGTTGTCGGCCATCAGTTCGTGGTGGGTGCCGGTGCCGACGACCGCGCCTTCGTCGAGGACGATGATCCGGTCGGCGTCGCGGATGGTGGAGACGCGCTGGGCGACGATCAGCACGGTGGCGTCGGAGGTCTCGCGGGCGAGGGCCTTGCGCAGCCTGGCGTCGGTGGCGTAGTCGAGCGCCGAGAAGGAGTCGTCGAACAGGTAGACGTCGGGCTGGCGGACCAGGGCCCGGGCGATGGCCAGGCGCTGGCGCTGGCCGCCGGAGACGTTGCCGCCGCCCTGGGCGATCGGGGCGTCCAGGCCTTCGGGCAGGTCCTCGACGAAGTCCTTGGCCTGGGCGATCTCCAGGGCGTGCCAGAGTTCCTCGTCGGTGGCGTCGGGCCGGCCGTAGCGGAGGTTGCTGGCGACGGTGCCGGAGAACAGGTAGGGCTTCTGCGGGACGAGGCCGACGCTCTCGGCGATCGCCTCGGGGGCGAGTTCGCGCACGTCGACGCCGTCGAGCAGGACCTGGCCGGAGGTGGCGTCGAACAGCCGGGGCACGAGCCCGAGCAGGGTGGACTTGCCGCTGCCGGTGGAGCCGATGACGGCGGTGGTCTCGCCGGGGCGGGCGGTGATGGCGATGCCGCGCAGCACCGAGGCCTCGGCGCCGGGGTAGCGGAAGTCGACGTCGCGCAGTTCCAGGTTGCCGCGGCGCAGCACCTCGGTGATCGGCGCGGCGGGCGGGACGACGCTGGAGGAGGTGCCGAGGACCTCCTCGATGCGCTCGGCGCAGACCTCGGCGCGCGGCACCATCATGAACATGAAGGTGGCCATCATGACGCTCATGAGGATCTGCATCAGGTAGGAGAGGAAGGCGGTGAGCGCGCCGATCTGCATGCCGCCGTTGTCGATCCGGTGGGCGCCGAACCAGAGCACGGCGACGCTGGAGACGTTCACGACCAGCATCACGGCGGGGAACATGAACGACATCAGCCGGCCGACCTGGAGGGCGGTGTCGGTGAGGTCCCCGTTGGCCTTGGCGAAGCGGGCCTGCTCGTGGTCGTCCTTGACGAAGGCGCGGATGACCCGGATGCCGGTGATCTGCTCGCGCAGGACCCGGTTCACGGTGTCGATCCGGGTCTGCATGCTGCGGAACTTGGGGCGCAGCGAGCGGACGAGGAGGACGACGACGGCGCCGAGCAGCGGGATGACCGCGAGCAGCAGGCCGGACAGCGGCACGTCCTGGTTGAGGGCCATGATGATGCCGCCGACGCACATGATCGGGGCGGCCACCATGAGCGTGAAGCTCATCAGGGCCAGCATCTGGACCTGTTGGACGTCGTTGGTGGTGCGGGTGATGAGCGAGGGGGCGCCGAACTGGCCGACCTCGCGGGCGGAGAAGCTCTGGACCCGGTCGAAGACGGCGGCGCGGACGTCCCGGCCGAAGGCCATGGCGGTCTTGGAGCCGTAGTAGACGGCGCCGATCGAGCAGAGCGCCTGGACCAGGGTGATGCCGATCATCACCCCGCCCACCTGCAGGATGTAGCCGGTGTCGCCCTTGACCACGCCGTCGTCGATGATGTCGGCGTTGAGCGTCGGCAGGTAGAGCGCCGCCAGGGTGGACACCAGTTGGAGCCCCACGAGCAGCGCGATCGGTCGGGAGTACGGGCGCAGGTACGCCCTGAGGAGTCTGATCAGCACTGGCACACTCTTGTCGTCGACGGGTGGATTCGCATCCCGATTCTCGTTCTTTGGTGGACTCGTACAGGAGATTCACGAGTTGTGGACCGCAGGTTTGCCCAGTCCTTTGCCGAACCGTACGGCGGGCCCGATGGCCCGGGTTCACCGGGGCGCGGGCGGAGTCGTCGTCGGGCACCGGCGGCGCGGCGGTGTGCCGTCCGGGTCCCGCCCTCTTACGGAATGACCGGTTTCCCCCTAGGCTGCTGATTGCCCCCTTGTTACTCGCCGGTATCGCCCGGGTTGACCGGGGGCCCGGCGACCGCCCCCCACGGGCGCCGAAACCATCCCTCAGACGGCCACCCGCCCCCGGAGGTCCTCGTTGAGTTCCGCGCAGTCCCTGATCGACTCCGGCAGTGCCGACTTGGTCGCCGGGCGTCCCGCCTCCGTCGCCCACCTCTTCCTGGAGCGGGTCGCCGCCACCCCGAACGCCGAGGCCTACCGCTACCCGGCCCCGGTGGACGAGCACGCCGCGGACAGCGCCCCGGGCGCCGAGCAGTGGCGCTCGCTCACCTGGGCGCAGACCGCGGCCCGGGTCAAGGCGGTGGCCGCCGGCCTGATGGCGCTCGGCATCCAGCCGGAGGACCGGGTGGCGCTCGCCTCCTCCACCCGGCTCGAATGGATCATCGCCGACCTCGGGAACATGTGCGCGGGTGCCGCCACGACGACCGTCTATCCCAGCACCAACGCCGATGAGACCGCGTTCATCCTCTCCAACTCCGGTTCCAGAGCACTGTTCGCGGAGAACTCCGCCCAACTCGCCAAGGCCGTCGGCCAGCTCGGACAGCTGCCCGAGCTGCGGACCGTCATCCTGTTCGACGCCCCCGAGGCCGGCGCCACGGAGACCGGCACCGCCGGGGCCCCCGAGACTGGTACCCCCGGGGCCGACGGCCTGAACGCCCTCACCGTGCTCACCCTCGCCGAGCTGGAGCAGCGCGGCGCCGAGTACCTGGAGCAGCACCCGGACGCGGTCGAGAAGGCCGTCGCCGCGCTCGACAAGGAGCAGCTGGCCACCCTCATCTACACCTCCGGCACCACCGGCCGCCCCAAGGGCGTGCGCCTGGTGCACGACTGCTGGGCGTACGAGGCCCGGGCCCAGGAGGCCAGCGGGCTGCTGCGCTCCGACGACGTCCAGTTCATGTGGCTGCCGCTGTCGCACGTGTTCGGCAAGACGCTGATCTCCGGCCAGATCGCCACCGGCCACGTGATGGCCGTGGACGGCCGGGTCGACCGGATCATCCACAACCTGCCGGTCATCCGGCCGACCGTGATGGCCTCGGCGCCGCGCATCTTCGAGAAGGTCTACAACGGCATCGCCGGCCGGGCCCGGGCCGAGGGCGGCGCCAAGTACAAGATCTTCCGGTGGGCCGCCAAGGTCGCCCGCGAGCACGCCCGCGCCGTCCAGGAGAGCCGGATCGCCACCGGCGCCGGCACCGCCCCGCTGGGCCTCAGGCTCCAGCACGGCCTGGCCGACAAGCTGGTCTACGCCAAGATCCGCGCGGCCTTCGGCGGCCGGCTGCGCGGCGCCGTCTCCGGCAGCGCCGCGCTCGCGCCCGAGATCGGCTACTTCTTCCTCGGCGCCGGCGTGCCGATCCTGGAGGGCTACGGCCTCAGCGAGACCAGCGCCGGCTCCTGCGTCAACCGCGAGGAGGACATCCGGATCGGCACCGTGGGCCGCCCGCTGCCCGGCACCGAGGTCCGGATCGCCGAGGACGGCGAGATCCTGCTGCGCGGCCCCGGCGTCATGCGCGGCTACCACGACCTGCCCGAGAAGACCGCCGAGGTGCTGGAGGCCGACGGCTGGTTCCACACCGAGGACATCGGCGAGCTGGGCCCGGACGGCTTCCTGCGGATCACCGACCGCAAGAAGGACCTGTTCAAGACCTCCGGCGGCAAGTACGTCGCGCCCAGCGAGGTCGAGGGCAGGTTCAAGGCGGTCTGCCCGTTCGTCAGCAACATCCTCGTGATCGGCAACGGCCGCAACTTCTGCACCGCGCTGATCGGCCTGGACGAGGCGGTCATCATGCCGTGGGCCGCCGAGCACGGGCTGAAGGACAAGTCCTACGCCGAGGTGGTCGCCGACCCGCAGGTGCACCAGCTGATCGAGGGCTTCGTCAAGCGGCTCAACGCCGACCTCCAGCGCTGGCAGACGATCAAGAAGTTCCACCTGCTGCCGCGCGACCTCGACATCGAGCACGGCGAGCTCACCCCGAGCCTGAAGATCAAGCGCCCGGTGGTCGAGCGGACCTACGCGGACGCCGTCACCGCGATGTACGCGGGCGCCAACGAGGCCTGATCGGCCCCGACCCCGTACGGCTCACCGGTTCGGGTGAGCCGTACGGGACAATGGGGTCATGCCCTCCGCACTCCCCGACGGCGAACCGGTGCCGTCCGACGGTTCCCTGCCCGCATCCGCCCGCACCGGACTCGGTCAGCGGCCGTTCGGCTTCTACCTGCACGTTCCCTACTGCGCCAGCCGCTGCGGCTACTGCGACTTCAACACCTACACCGCCACCGAGCTGCGCTCCTCCGGGGCCGTCGCCTCCCAGGAGACCTACGCGGACAACGTGGTCGCCGAGATCCGGCTGGCCCGCCAGGTCCTCGGCCCGGTCGACCTGCCGGTGCAGACCGTCTTCCTCGGCGGCGGCACCCCCACCCTGCTGCCCGCCCGCGACCTGGTGAAGATGCTCGCCGCGCTGCGCGAGGAGTTCGGGCTCGCCGACGGCGCCGAGGTCACCACCGAGGCCAACCCGGAGTCCGTCGACCCGGCCTACCTGGCCGAACTGCGCGAGGGCGGCTACAACCGGATCTCCTTCGGCATGCAGAGCGCCCGCCCGCACGTCCTGAAGCTGCTCGACCGCCACCACACCCCGGGCCGCCCCGAGGCCTGCGTCGCCGAGGCCCGCGCCGCCGGCTTCGACCACGTCAACCTGGACCTCATCTACGGCACCCCCGGCGAGTCCGACGACGACTGGCGCGCCTCCCTGGACGCCGCCATCGGCGCCGGGCCCGACCACGTCTCGGCGTACTCCCTGATCGTCGAGGACGGCACCAAGCTCGCCGCCCGGGTCAAGCGCGGCGAACTGCCGATGATCGACGACGATGTGCACGCCGACCGCTACCTCATCGCCGAACAGGCCCTCAGCGCCGCCGGCTACACCTGGTACGAGGTCTCCAACTGGGCCACCACCCCCGAGGGCCGCTGCCGCCACAACGAGCTGTACTGGACCGGCGCCGACTGGTGGGGCGCCGGCCCGGGCGCGCACAGCCACGTCGGCGGCGTCCGCTGGTGGAACGCCAAGCACCCCGCCGCCTACGCCCAGGCCCTCGCCGAGGGCCGCACCCCCGCCCTGGGCCGCGAGGTGCTCGCCGAGGAGGACCGCCGGGTCGAGCGCATCCTGCTGGAACTGCGCCTCGCCGAGGGCATCCCGCTCACCCTCCTCACCGACACCGGCCGCCACGCCGCCGCCCGCCACCTCGCCGACGGCCTCCTCGCCGCCGAGCCGTACGCCGGGGGCCGCGCCGTCCTCACCCTCCAGGGCCGACTGCTCGCCGACGCGGTCGTGCGTGACCTGGTGGACTGACATTCGTTAGCGTGGACGTCAGCCGTCGGAGGGAGCGTGCGATGACCGCCATCGATGACCGGATGACCGGGATCTTCGAGAACCTGGAGGTGCCGGAGGGCGTCAAGGCCGAACTCATCAGGGGGGAAATCGTGATGATGGCCGGGCCGGACCTGGTCCACAACCTCATCGTCGAGTGCATCGTGGATCAGGTCCCGAGGGCTCTCTGGCACCGGTTGCAGACCCAGGACCTGGCATTCGCGCACGAGGCCAGCGAGCCGCAGCCCGATCTGGTGGTGATCGAGCGGGGCGCGGTGGAAGCCCCCGGACGGTTGGTTCCGGCACCGGCGGTGACCATGGTCGTCGAGGTGGTGTCGAAGACCAGCGCCTATCGCGACTACCACGTCAAGCGGGAGATGTACGCGGGCGGGACGATCGAGGCCTATCTGATCGTCGACCCCTTCAAGGGGGAGTGCCTGCTGCTCACCGAACCCGGCACCGCTACTGCGTCGGGCGTCCCGGACTACGCGGTCGGGCAGCCCTTCAAGTTCGGCGACCCCGTCCGGGTCGACGCCCTGGGCGTGACGCTGGACACGGGTGAGTTCGGAACGCTCTGACAGTCACTCCGGAGTCGTCACGAAGTCGATCAACTCCTCGACCTTGCCCAGCAGTTCCGGCTCCAGGTCCTTGTAGCTGTCCACCGCGGAGAGGATCCGCTTCCAGGCCGCGGGGGTGTTCACCGGCCAGCCGAGGCGGCGGCAGACGCCCTCCTTCCACTCCTCTGCGCGCGGGACGGCGGGCCAGCCGGGGATGCCGACGGAGGCGGGCTTCACGGCCTGCCAGATGTCGATGTAGGGGTGGCCGACGACCAGGACGGCGTCGCCGGTGACCTGGGCGGCGATGCGGTGCTCCTTGGTGCCGGGGAGCAGGTGGTCGACCAGGACGCCGAGGCGCCGGCCCGGGCCGGGGGCGAAGTCGGCGACGATCGCGGGCAGGTCGTCCACGCCCTCCAGGTACTCGACGACCACGCCCTCGATCCGCAGGTCGTCGCCCCAGACCCGCTCGACCAGTTCGGCGTCGTGCCGGCCCTCGACGTAGATCCGCGACTCGCGGGCGACCCGGGCCCGGGCGCCGGGGACGGCGACCGAGCCGGAGGCGGTGCGGCCCGGCGTGCGGGAGGGGGCGGGGCCGGCCGGGCGCACCAGGGTGACGGTCCGGCCCTCCAGCAGGAAGCCGCGCGGCACCAGCGGGAACACCCGGAGCTTGCCGAAGCGGTCCTCCAGGGTGACGGTGAAGCCCTCGGCGGTCTTCTCGCAGCGCACCACCGCGCCGCAGAAGCCGGTGGCGGCCTCCTCCACCACCAGGTCCCGTTCGGCGGTCACCTCCGGGGCGGGCTGCTGCTTCTTCCACGGCGGGGTCAGGTCGGGTCCGTACTGGCGGCTGCGCATGAAAGCGACTATACGGACGGACCGTCAGAGGCCCGGCGCGCCCCAGACCGGGAACCAGCGGCTGAGGTCCTTCTCCAGCCGCAGGTCGTTCCCGAGCATCGCGTTGACCTGGAGCTCCAGCGGGCTGTTGCGCCGCTCCCCGCCGCCGGGCATCGGGGCGAAGGGGTAGAAGGTGCCGCGCTTGTAGAGGTAGACCAGGGCCAGCGACTGCCCGGCAGGGTTGCGGAAGCCGACCAGCGAGCAGAGCAGCTGCGGCCCGAAGCCGTTCGCCTCCAGCTCGCTGTTGACCGCGTGCAGGTCGTTGACCAGGTCCGGCAGTTCCTCGGGGGTGTGCCGGGCGAGCAGCCAGGAGTAGCCGTAGCCGTCCTTGGAGGCCTCCACCGGGACGCCGCCGCGCTCGGTGTCGGCGTCGAGCAGTGCCCGCACCTGCTGTTCGACCTGGACGAAGGCCGCGCCCTCGACGGCGGCGAAGCAGACCGAGCCGAGCCCGGTGGGGGTGAACCCGGCCGCGGCCTCCAGGGTGAGGGCGGCGGACGGGACGCCGAACAGCTGGTCGAGGTCGGGCTTGACGGGCTTGGTGCGCCCGAACAGGGTGTCCAGGATTCCCACGGCGGTCCTTTCGGAGGAGGGAGTCGGGAGGAGTCGGGAGGGGGTCGGGAGGGCCGTAGGCGGCGGGGCCTCAGCGGCCGAGCTGCTCGGAGATCTTCGCCAGCTCCGCGAGCCGCTTCTCCAGCGTCGGGTGGGTGGAGAACAGCTGTGAGGCGGTCTCCCGGGCGCTCAGCGCGGGGGCGAAGTAGAAGGCGTTGTAGGGCTGCGCCTGGCGCAGGTCCTTGCTGGGGATGGCGGCGATCTGGCCGGTGACCTTGGTGAGCGCGGAGGCGAGGGCGCTGGGCCGACCGGTGAGCTGGGCGGCGGCGCGGTCGGCGGCGAGTTCCCGGTAGCGGGACAGGAGCCGGGTGAGCAGGAAGCTGATGGCGTAGACGACCATCGACACCAGCGGGATGATCAGGGCGACGATGGCCGCGTTCTGGTCGTTGTTGTTGCGGTTGCCGCCCATGAACCCGCCGTACATGGCGATCCGGGTCATGGCCCCGGCGAGGACGCCGAGGAAGCCGGCGATGGTCATCACCGCGACGTCCCGGTGGGCGACGTGGGACAGCTCGTGGGCGAGGACGCCCTCCAGTTCCTCGGGTTCCAGCCGGCGCAGCAGGCCGGTGGTGACGCACACCACGGCGTTCTGCGGGTTGCGGCCGGTGGCGAAGGCGTTCGGCATGTCGTTGTCGGCGACCGCCACCCGGGGTTTGGGCATGTCGGCCAGCGCGCAGAGCCGGTCGATGGTGCCGTGCAGTTGCGGGTACTGCTCAGGGGTCACCTGGTGGGCGCCCATCGCCCGTTCGGTGATCTTGTCGCTGAACCAGAACTGGGCCACGAACAGCCCGCCGGAGATCAGGACGATCAGTGGCCAGGCGCCGCGCAGCAGCACGATCAGCAGACCGGTGAAACCGACGTACAGCAGCCCGATCACGAACATCGTCACGACCATGCGGCCGGTCAGGCCGCGGTCGGGCGCGAAACGGGTGTGCTGGCCCGAGCTCGACATTGCTTGCTCCTCCATTCGCCGTCGTCTTCGATGCTGCCACCCGGACGGCCCTGCGGCACCACCCCCGCGCCGGGAACTGCGGGCAGGATCACTCCGGCCGGGCCGTTCCTGCCGTTGGGCCCGGGCCTTACACTGGCAGGTACGGTTTTGGCACTCGCAGGTTCAGAGTGCCAAAGCGGGTGCCGGAGCCGGGATCCTCCCGGAGCGGGCAGCAGCATGCGTGACACGAACGGACAACGTGCGAAGACGGAGGTGTGTGCCCCATGGCCGGTGAGGTTCGCCAGCTGGACGACCGCAAGCTCGCCGTGCTCCGCGCGATCGTCCAGGACTACGTGGGCACCGAGGAGCCGGTCGGTTCCAAGGCCCTGGTGGAGCGGCACAACCTCGGAGTCTCCCCGGCGACCGTGCGCAACGACATGGCGGCGCTGGAGGAGGAGGGCTACATCCACCAGCCGCACACCAGCGCCGGGCGCATCCCCACCGACAAGGGGTACCGCCTGTTCGTCGACAAGCTCGCCGAGGTCAAGCCGATGAGCGCCCCCGAGCGCCGGGCGATCCGGCACTTCCTGGACGGCGCCGTCGACCTGGACGACGTGGTCATGCGGACGGTGCGGCTGCTCGCCCAGCTCACCCGGCAGGTCGCGGTGGTGCAGTACCCCTCGCTGTCGCGCTCCACCGTGCGGCACATCGAGCTGGTGGCGCTGGCCCCGACCAAGGTGATGCTGGTCCTGATCACCAACACCGGCCGGGTCGAGCAGCGGATGGTCGACTGCCCGGGCCCGGTCGGCGAGACGGTCCTGGCGGACCTGCGGGCCCGGATCAACGCGCGGGCCGTCGGCCAGCGGCTGCCGGACGTGCCGGGGTTCCTGGAGGAGCTCCCGGCGGGTTTCGAGCCGCCGGACCGCCCGACCGTCAGCACGGTCCTGGCGACGCTGTTCGAAGCGCTCGCCGAGCAGAACGAGGAGCGGATCATGCTGGCCGGCACGGCCAACCTGACCCGCTTCGGGCACGACTTCCCCCTGACCATCCAGCCGGTGCTGGAAGCCCTGGAGGAGCAGGTCGTCCTGCTCCGCCTCCTGGGTGAGACGGCGGACGCCGCGATGACGGTCCGGATCGGGCGGGAGATCGCCTACGAGGGGCTGAATTCCACCTCGGTGGTGTCGGTCGGTTACGGTTCGGGCGACGAGAGCGTGGCCAAACTGGGTGTGATCGGTCCGACCCGGATGGACTATCCGGGCACAATGGGGGCGGTGCGTGCGGTGGCGCGGTACGTGGGCCAGATCCTGGCCGAGTCGTAGCACAGGCCGCCGTCGGAACCTCTGACGGCGGTGTCCAGTCGCAGCACTACTACAGGCGGAACAAGCGGAGCATTTGGTGGCCACGGACTACTACGCGGTACTCGGCGTCCGACGGGATGCGGGGCAGGACGAGATCAAGAAGGCCTTCCGGCGCCTGGCACGCGAACTGCACCCGGACGTCAACCCGGACCCGAAGACGCAGGAGCGGTTCAAGGAGATCAACGCCGCTTACGAGGTGCTCTCCGACCCGCAGAAGCGCCAGGTCTACGACCTCGGCGGTGACCCGCTCTCGCCGGGCGGCGGGGGCGCGGGCGGCTTCGGCGCGGGGGCGGCCGGATTCGGCTTCTCCGACATCATGGACGCCTTCTTCGGCGCCGCGGCCGGCCAGCGCGGCCCGCGCTCGCGCACCCGCCGCGGCCAGGACGCCATGATCCGGCTGGAGATCACCCTGGAGGAGGCCGCCTTCGGCACCACCAAGGAACTCCAGGTCGACACCGCCGTCACCTGCACCACGTGCAGCGGTGAGGGCGCGGCCCCCGGCACCTCCGCGCAGACCTGCGACATGTGTCGCGGCAGGGGCGAGGTCTCCCAGGTCACCCGGTCGTTCCTGGGCCAGGTCATGACCTCCCGGCCCTGCCCGCAGTGCCAGGGCTTCGGCACCGTCGTGCCGACCCCGTGCCCGGAGTGCGCCGGCGACGGCCGGGTCCGCGCCCGGCGCACCCTGACCGTCAAGATCCCGGCCGGTGTCGACAACGGCACCCGGATTCAGCTGGCCGGCGAGGGCGAGGTCGGCCCCGGCGGCGGCCCGGCCGGCGACCTGTACGTCGAGATCGCCGAGACCACCCACACCGTCTTCCAGCGGCGCGGGGACGACCTGCACTGCACCGTCACCATCCCGATGACGGCCGCGTCCCTCGGCACCCAGGTGCCGCTGCAGACCCTGGACGGGCTGGAGGAGGTCGACATCCGGCCCGGCACCCAGTCCGGCCAGTCGATCCCGCTGCACGGCCGCGGCATCACGCACCTGCGCGGCGGCGGCCGGGGCGACCTGATAGTGCATGTCGAGGTGCAGACGCCCACCAAGCTCGACCCCGAGCAGGAGGAGCTGCTGCGCCGGCTCGCGGTGCTGCGCGGCGAGGAGCGGCCGTCCGGCCAGTTCGCGCCGGGCCAGCAGGGCCTGTTCTCGCGCCTCAAGGACGCGTTCAACGGCCGCTAGGCCCTAGGCCGGGGCCGCTACTGGGCCCTGGCCGTCCGCGCGGGGGTGCCGGGTTCCGCCCGGCGCCCCTTTCGCGTTCCCGATCCGCCCCACCCCCCGGAGGTTCCCCGCATGACCGCCCCCGTCTTCGTCGTCGAGACCGAGCGGATCGCCGCCGCCGCGCCCGGCTCCGTGGTGCGCCTCGACGGGCCGGAGGGGCGGCACGCGGCCGCGGTGAAGCGGCTGGCGGCGGGCGAGGCGGTGACCCTCGCCGACGGGCTGGGCCTCGGGGTGGACGGGACGGTCGCCGCGGTGCTCGGCAAGGACGCGATCGACGTCACGGTGGCCGCCGTCCGCCGGGAGCCCGAGCCGGCGCCGCGGATCGTCGTCGTCCAGGCGCTGCCCAAGGGCGACCGCGGCGAGCTCGCGGTGGAGACCATGACCGAGGTCGGCGTGGACGTGATCGTCCCGTGGGCCGCCTCGCGCTGCATCACGCAGTGGAAGGGCGACCGGGGCGCCAAGGCGCTCGCCAAGTGGCGGGCCACCGCCCGGGAGGCCGGCAAGCAGTCCCGCCGGCTGCGCTTCCCCGAGGTGCGCGAGCCGGCGACCACCCGGCAGCTGGCGCCGCTGCTGGGCGGGGCCGCGTTCGCCGCCGTGCTGCACGAGGAGGGCGCCGAGCCGCTGGCGCTGGCCCCGCTGCCCGCGGCCGGGGACGTGGTGCTGGTGGTCGGCCCGGAGGGCGGGGTCTCCCCGGAGGAGCTGGCCGCGTTCGCCGAGGCGGGCGCCGGGCCGTACCGGCTGGGCCCCTCGGTGCTGCGCACCTCCACCGCCGGGGTGGCCGCCGGCGCCCTGCTGCTGGGGCGCACCGGCCGCTGGTCGTAGCCGGCCCGCCCGTGCGGCCGGAGTCCGCCCGATCGCGCACCTGGTCGACGGCACCCTCGTCCCCCGGCCCACGTACGCGTACTGGCTGGAGAACTGCGGCTGGGGCGTGCAGAACCACGGCGTCGACCCGGACGTCGAGGTGCCGATGGCCCCGCCCCGCACGGCCCCGCCGATGCCCCGGGCGCGGGGCGCGCCCCCGCCGCCCCGGCGGGCGGGAGAGCGGCCGAACGGGAGGTCGGCCGGGCCGACTTCCCGCTAGGCTGCGCCCGTACGGCCCCAGACCAGACACGAACCGAGGAGAAGCCGATGGCCGGCGAGCCGCAGCCCGACTGCCTGTTCTGCAAGATCGTTGCGGGCGAGATCCCGGCGACCGTGGTGCGCAAGACCGAGCGCGTCCTCGCCTTCCGCGACATCGCCCCCAAGGCGCCGCTGCACGTCCTGGTCATCCCGCACGTCCACTACCCGAACGCCGCCGCGCTGGCCGCCGCCGAGCCGGAGATCGCCGGTGAACTCCTCGCCGAGGCGGGCGCGGTGGCCAGGGACGAGGGCGTCGAGGACTACCGGCTGATCTTCAACACCGGCGCCGGCGCCGGCCAGACGATCTTCCACGCCCACGTCCACGTGCTCGGCGGCAAGCCGATGACCGAGAACATGGTCTGACCTACGTGTCACAGCGCGAACTCGTCGTCCTCGGCACCGCCAGCCAGGTGCCCACCCGGCACCGCAACCACAACGGCTACCTGCTCCGCTGGGACGGCGAGGGCCTGCTGTTCGACCCCGGCGAGGGCACCCAGCGGCAGATGCTGCTGGCCGGCGTTTCGGCCACCCAGATCACCCGGATCGCCGTGACGCACTTCCACGGCGACCACTGCCTGGGCCTCGCCGGGGTGATCCAGCGGATCAACCTGGACCGCGTCCCCCACCCGGTGGACGTCTACTTCCCGGCCTCCGGCGAGGTCTACTTCGAGCGGCTGCGGCACGCCACCGCCTACCACGAGACGGCCGTCCTGCGGCCCCGGCCGATCGACGAGCCGGGCCCGCTGCCCGCGCCCGGCGCCCGCTTCGCGCTGGACGCCGTACGGCTGTCCCACCCCGTGGAGTCCTTCGGCTACCGGCTGTCCGAGCCGGACGGCCGCCGCCTGGTGCCCGAACGCCTCGCCGCGCTGGGCGTCTTCGGCCCCGCCGTCGGCCGCCTCCAGCACGAGGGGGCGATCGAGGCGGACGGCCGGCGGGTCACCCTGGAGGAGGTCAGCGAGCCCCGGCCGGGCCAGCGCTTCGCCTTCGTGATGGACACCCGGCTCTGCGACGGCGTGTACGAACTCGCCGAGGGCGCCGACCTGTTGGTCGCCGAGTCGACCTTCACCGACGCCGACGCCCGGCTCGCCGAGGAGCACGGCCACCTCACCGCCGGGCAGGCCGCCAAGGCCGCCGCCGAGGCCGGCGCGCGCACCCTGGTGCTGACCCACTTCTCCCAGCGCTACCCGGACCTCGGCCAGCACCTGGCCGACGCCCGCAAGCACTTCGACGGCGAGCTGGTGGTCGCCGCCGACCTCACCCGGGTGCCCGTCCCCGTCCGGCGCCAGCCGTGAACCCGGCCCGCACCCCGTGAAAAGCGCTCGCGCCGCTCCCCGATCTGCCGCAGCATCGTCGGGTGCGGCCCCGCCGCCCGCCGCGACGACCACGTGCGCGGCGTACCCTGGTGCCCCGGAGAGACCGATCGGCACACGACACCACGGATGGGATGAGGCAGGCCCAGCGCCGACCTATGAGTGACACATCGCAGACCCGTACGAACGGACAGTCGCGCCCCGAACCGGCCGAGGACGGTCGTGTCAGCGCCCGGATCGTCATCCCCGAGAAGCACCCGATGGTCACCCTGCTCGGCACGGCGGACTCGCTGCTGCGCGTGATCGAGCAGGGCTTCCCCGCCGCCGACATCCACGTCCGCGGCAACGAGGTGACCGCCACCGGAGCGCGCGCCGAGGTCGCCCTCGTGCAGCGGCTCTTCACCGAGATGATGCTGGTGCTGCGCACCGGCCAGCCCTTGACGGAGGATTCCGTGGAGCGCTCCATCGCCATGCTCCGCGGTGCCGCGGAGGACCCGGACAGCCCGGCGCCGTCCAAGGTGTTCACCGCGAACATCCTGTCCAACCGGGGCCGCACGATCCGCCCCAAGACCCTCAACCAGCAGCGCTACGTCGACGCGATCGACAAGCACACGATCGTCTTCGGCCTCGGCCCGGCCGGCACCGGCAAGACCTACCTCGCGATGGCCAAGGCCGTCCAGGCCCTCCAGGCCAAGGAGGTCAACCGGATCATCCTGACCCGCCCGGCCGTCGAGGCGGGGGAGCGGCTGGGCTTCCTGCCCGGCACCCTCTACGAGAAGATCGACCCGTACCTGCGCCCGCTGTACGACGCGCTGCACGACATGATGGACCCGGACTCCATCCCGCGCCTGATGGCGGCCGGCACCATCGAGGTCGCGCCGCTGGCGTACATGCGCGGCCGCACCCTCAACGACGCCTTCATCATCCTGGACGAGGCCCAGAACACCTCGCCCGAGCAGATGAAGATGTTCCTCACCCGCCTCGGTTTCAACTCCCGGGTGGTGGTCACCGGCGACACCAGCCAGATCGACCTCCCGGGCGGCACCCGCAGCGGCCTCAAGGTCGTCCAGGACATCCTGGTCGACGTGCCCGACATCCACTTCTCCGTCCTCACCAGCACCGACGTGGTCCGCCACAAGCTGGTCGGCCGGATCGTGGACGCCTACGAACGCTGGGACGCCAAGCAGGAGGCCGAGGAGAACCCCTCGCCCGCCCGCAAGCCGGCCCAGCGGCGCGGCTCCCGCGCACCCCGCCAGTCCCATCGCACCGAAAGCTGAGTACGCAGCCCGTCATGTCGATCGACATCGCCAACGAGTCCGGTTGGGACGCCGATGAGGAAGCCATCCTCGACGTCGCCCGCTTCGCCCTGGACAAGATGCGGATCCACCCGCAGTCCGAACTGTCCGTGATCCTGGTGGACGGAGCGGCGATGGAGGAGCTGCACATCCAGTGGATGGACCTCCCCGGCCCCACCGACGTGATGTCCTTCCCGATGGACGAGCTGCGTCCCGGCAAGGAGGGCGAGGAGCTGCCGCAGGGCCTGCTCGGCGACATCGTGCTCTGCCCGGAGGTCGCCGAGCAGCAGGGCAAGGCGGCCCCCTCCAAGCACTCGATGGACGAGGAGCTCCAACTGCTCACCGTCCACGGGGTGCTGCACGTCCTCGGGTACGACCACGAGGAGCCCGAGGAGGAGGAGGAGATGTTCGCCCTCCAGAAGCGCATCCTGGACGACTGGCGGGCGGGCCGGGGCCTCGGTGGTCTCTCCCCGGCCCCCACCACCCACTGAGCGCGGAGCCCGAACTCCTGTGAGTGGTGAAAGTACGAGCTTCATCCTGGGTGCCGTGCTCCTCGTCGTCCTCGGCTGGCTGGCCGCGTGCGCCGAGGCGGGCATCTCCCGGGTCTCCCGGTTCCGGGCGGAGGAGGCCGTGCGGGCCGGGCGGCGCGGCTCGGCCCGGCTGCTGACCGTCGCGTCCGACCCGATCCGCTACCTCAACCTGGCGACCCTGATCCGGGTGGCCAGCGAGATGGCGGCGGCCGTCCTGGTCACCGTGGTGTGCGTGCGCAACGTGGAGCCGATCTGGCAGGCCGTGCTGCTGGCGTTCGGCGTGATGGTGCTGGTGTCCTTCGTCGCGGTGGGGGTCTCGCCGCGCACGATCGGGCGCCAGCACCCGCTCACCACCGCGACCGCCGCCTCCTTCGTGCTGCTGCCGCTGGCCGCGGTGCTCGGCCCGATCCCGCGGCTGCTGATCCTGCTCGGCAACGCGCTGACCCCGGGCAAGGGCTACCGGGAGGGGCCGTTCGCCTCCGAGGCCGAACTGCGGGCGCTGGTCGACCTCGCCGAGAAGGACGACCTGATCGAGGACGAGGAGCGCCGGATGGTGCACTCCGTCTTCGAGCTGGGCGACACCATCGTCCGCGAGGTGATGGTGCCGCGCACCGACCTGGTGATGATCGAGCGGCACAAGACCGTCCGGCAGGCGCTCACCCTGGCGCTGCGCTCGGGCTTCTCGCGGATCCCCGTGGTCGGGGACAGCGAGGACGACGTGGTCGGCATCGTCTACCTGAAGGACCTGGTCCGGCGCACCCACATCAACCGGGAGGCGGAGTCCGAGGAGGTCGGCGCGGTGATGCGCCCGGCCGTCTTCGTCCCGGACTCCAAGCCGGCCGGCGACCTGCTGCGCGAGATGCAGCAGCGCCGCTCGCACGTGGCGATCGTGATCGACGAGTACGGCGGCACGGCCGGCCTGGTCACCATCGAGGACGTCCTGGAGGAGATCGTCGGCGAGATCACCGACGAGTACGACCGGGAGATCGCGCCGGTCGAGGACCTCGGCGACGGCTCGTACCGGATCACCGCCCGGCTGCTGGTGGAGGACCTGGGCGAGCTGTTCGGCATCGAGCTGGAGGACGAGGACGTCGAGACCGTCGGCGGCCTGCTGGCCAAGCACCTCGGCCGGGTGCCGATCCCCGGCTCGGCCTGCGAGATCCCGCTGCCCGAGCCCGCCGGCACCGGGCTGACCGGCATCCTGCTGACCGCCGAGTCCTCGGCCGGGCGCCGCAACCGGATCGGCTCGATGGTCGCGACCCCGGTCCGCAAGGCCGCGGAGGCCGGGGTCGAACCCGGCGAGTAGCGGTCGCGCCCGGGCGGAGCGACCATGGACAGCATGACGCATCAACTTCGCGCGGAGTACGGCCCGCAGGGTGCGACCGGCGGGGTCAAGGTCTGGCACGTGGTGCGCGACGGAGACCCCGCGGTGGCGCTCTGCGGCCGCAGCCTGGCCGACGACGCCGAGACGCGGCCCGAGCAGGAGTGGGGCACCGGGCTGCGCTGCTGCCAGCAGTGCGGTTCGCTCTACATGCACGAGGTGCCGCACATGCAGGGGAGCCATCCCTACAGCTAGGCCGGCGTGGCCGGTAGGCCGGCCAGGCCATGGTGGAGGTCACCATGAAGCTGCAAGACGAACTGCCCGTGAACAGCCGGCTCGCCACGGTGTGGCGGATCGGGGCGGGGCTCGGGGGGATCTTCCTGATCGTGTTCGGGTGCCTGGGGCTGGCCGATCACCCGGGCTTCCTCGCCACCCACGGCGACCGGATCGCCGGGCTGTCGACCAACGGGGCGCTGAGCATCCTGTCCATCGTGGCGGGCGCGATCCTGGTGGCGGGGGCGGTGGTCGGCGGCAACTTCGCGTCCAACCTGAACATGGTGGTCGGCGTGCTGTTCGTCCTGTCCGGCTTCTACGGCCTGACGGTGCTCGGGCGGCCGGACGCCAACATCCTGAACTTCCGGATGTCGAACGTGCTGTTCGCCTTCATCTTCGGAGTGATCCTGACGACCTTCGGGATGTACGGCCGGGTGAGCAGTCACCTGCCGCACGACAACCCGTTCTGGCGCGAGCGCACGGAGCACGAGGCGGCGCGGCCGTCCGGTCCGAAGACCTTCGTCAAGGTCCTCAACCCGAACCCCGGTCCGACCCACCCGGTCGGCCACTGAGCGGCCGCGGGGGCCGCCTATGCTCGGCGGCATGAGTGACATCGTCGAGCTCGACCCCGAAGACAAGAAGATCATCACCCTGGCCCGCTCGGCCCGCGCCCGCAACGGCGTCGCCGAGGGGGCCGCGGTGCGTGACGAGACCGGCCGGACGTACGTGGCCGGGACGGTCGCGCTGGAGTCGCTCCGGCTGAGCGCGCTGCAGACGGCGGTGGCGATGGCGGTGGCCAGCGGCGCGAAGTCGCTGGAGGCGGCGGCCGTGGTGAGCGAGGCGGAGCAGCCGGCCGAGGCCGACCTGGCGGCCGTCCGGGACCTCGGCGGGGCCGGGACGCCCGTGCTGCTGGCCGGTGTGGACGGGACGCTGCGGGTGGCGGCCGAGGCCCGCTGAGGGCTGCTGGGGCCGCCGGGGGTCTGCTGGGGCCCGCTGCGGCGGGTGACGGCGGCGGCCTGGCGAACACCTGCCCGAACCGAGCCGATAGTCTCACCGGGGGAGTGAACTCGGTGAGGGGGCTGGGCACATGGGGGCGGTGGCGTTCTTCGCCGGGCTGCTGCTGTTCGTGATGGGGATGGGCAAGTGGCAGGAGACCGGCTCGCCGTACTGGCTCTGGGGTTCGGTCGCCTTCCTGGTGCTGCTGGTGGTGATGTCGGTGGTCTCGCGGGGCGGCCGCAAGGGCTGATCGGGCGGTGCGGGCGGGCCCGGACAGCGCGACTCCGGTGATCAGGGAGAATGGAGCACATGAGTGCCCCTTCCTCCTCGTACCGCTCCGGCTTCGCGTGCTTCGTCGGCCGACCCAACGCGGGCAAGTCGACCCTGACCAACGCTCTGGTGGGGACGAAGGTCGCGATCACCTCCGACCGCCCGCAGACCACCCGGCACACCGTGCGCGGCATCGTGCACCGCCCGGACTCCCAGCTCGTCCTGGTCGACACCCCCGGCCTGCACAAGCCGCGCACCCTGCTCGGCGAGCGCCTCAACGACCTGGTCCGCAGCACCTGGGCCGAGGTCGACGTGATCGGCTTCTGCCTGCCCGCCGACCAGAAGCTCGGCCCCGGCGACAAGTTCATCGCCAAGGAACTCGCCGAGGTCAAGAAGACCCCCAAGGTCGCCATCGTCACCAAGACCGACCTGGTCGACTCCAAGCGGCTCGCCGAGCAGCTGATCGCGATCCACCAGCTCGGTGAGGAACTGGGCATCGAGTGGGCCGAGATCATCCCGGTCTCGGCCGTCGGCGACAAGCAGGTGGAACTGGTCGGCGACCTGATCACCAAGCTGCTGCCGGAGGGCATGCCGCTCTACCCGGACGGCGACCTCACCGACGAGCCCGAGCAGATCATGGTCGCGGAGCTGATCCGCGAGGCCGCCCTGGAGGGCGTCCGGGACGAGCTGCCGCACTCGCTGGCCGTCGTGGTCGAGGAAATGCTCCCGCGCGAGGGCCGCCCGGCGGACCGCCCGCTGCTGGACATCCACGCCAACGTCTACATCGAGCGGCAGAGCCAGAAGGCGATCGTCATCGGCGCCAAGGGCGCGCGGCTCAAGCACGTCGGCACCACCGCCCGCAAGCACATCGAGGCGCTGCTCGGCACGCCGGTCTTCCTGGACCTGCACGTCAAGGTCGCCAAGGACTGGCAGCGCGACCCGAAGCAGCTGCGCAAGCTCGGCTTCTGAGCCCCGGCTCCCAGCGAAGGCCTGCCCGGATCCGTCGATCGGGCGGGCCTTCGGCGTGTCCGGGGCCGGTGGGGTCAAGCAGGATCAAGCGGGATCAGGCAGGATCAGGCGCCTTCGCGCAGGACCAGCGACACCAGTTCGCGCTGCGAGTCGGTGAGCTTCGGGTCGGCGCAGTAGACCGTCCGGCCGTCGACGGTGATCTCGTAGTGGAAGCCGTCCGGCACCCCGTACGAGGGCGCCCGCAGCCCGCCCGCGACGGCCTCGCGGGCGAGCGCGTGGACGTGCGGGGCGTCCGTGCGGTCGACGGTGTCGAGTTCCGCATGGCGGACGATCCCCGCGAAGCCGCCGGTCCGGGTCACCTGGATACGCATGGTGTCCATGGTGCTACCAGGGGAGGGAGTTTGCCGGTCTTTTCCCGGACCGTGACCTTAAGCGCGGCTCAACCCGGCCTCAACCGTCCTCGCTCGGGGCCGTCCGAGGGGTTCGGCCGGGGCCTGAGGGGGTTCAGCCGGGGCTGACGCCGACCTGCGCCCAGGAGGCCGTCACGGTGTCCGCCACCGAGGGCTGGTCGGGGTAGCGGGCCTTGGCGGCGGCCACGGTGGCCCGGGCGAAGGCGGTGAAGTCGGCGCCGGCGGTGAGCCGGCCGCCGGTCAGGGCGTCGTACCAGATCCGCCCGGCGCGGTCCCAGGCCTGGCCGCCGAGGGCGGTGGCCAGCAGGTAGAACGCGTGGTTGGGGATGCCGGAGTTGATGTGCACGCCGCCGTTGTCGTCGGTGGTGTCCACGTAGTCCCGCATGTGCGCGGGCTGCGGGTCCTTGCCGAGCCGGGGGTCGTCGTAGGCGGTGCCGGGGGCCTTCATCGAGCGCAGCGCCACGCCCTGGACGCCGGGGGCGAGCAGGCCGGCGCCGATCAGCCAGTCGGCGTGGGCGGCGTCCTGGCCCAGCGAGTACTGCTTGACCAGCGAGCCGAAGACGTCGGAGACCGACTCGTTGAGCGCGCCGGGCTGGTCCTGGTACTGCAGGCCGGCGGTGAACTGGGTGACGCCGTGGGTGAGTTCGTGGCCGATGACGTCGACGCAGGCGGTGAAGTCGCCGAAGATCTCGCCGTCGCCGTCGCCGAAGACCATCTGGTGGCCGTTCCAGAAGGCGTTGTCGTAGTCCTGGCCGTAGTGCACGGTGGCGTCCAGGCGCAGCCCCCGGTTGTCGATCGAGCGGCGGCCGAAGACGGTGGCGTACAGGGCGAAGGTGTCGCCGAGGCCGTCGTAGGCGTGGTTGACGGACTGGTCGGCGACCGGGGCCTGGCCCTCGGTGCGGACGGTCCGGCCGGGCAGCCGCTGGCTGTGGGCGGTGTCGGCGATCAGCCGGCTGGGGGTCGGGCCGGTGCTGACGGGCGGGGGAGGGGCGAGGCGGGCCGCGCGGTGCGCGGTGTCGAGCAGGAGGGAGCGGACGGCGGGCTCGTGACCGGCCTCGGCGAGGCGGTCCAGGACGTACGGCGGGACGATCGCGCAGATCGGAACTGCTGCAGTCATGTGGCCCAGGGTGAGGCTTCGATGACCGGTTGTCACCACTCTTGGCGCGACCGGTCGGTGTCTCAAGGGGTGGAACGGTGGCCCGGATCACTTCGGGGGCGCGCGGCCCTGGGTTACGCTGGGGCCATCATGCGCAACGGGCTGCTTCTTCTTAGCTGCCGCGTCGAGGGCCTGTAGTCCACAGGGCCGGCTCCCTCGCCGCGGGGATCGAGCTGTGCGCGTCATCCGGCGATCCAACGGAGGGTCGCGAGCGGCAGCTGCCGGCCAGTCGGTGTCGACCACCCCGACCCGCCCCCGCACCACGCATCACAGGAAGCCGAGAGTCATTCCATGACCGAGCAGAGCTCCGCCGCGCCCATCCCCGCCGGTCGCGCCTTCGTCGACCGCCCCACCCCGATCACCGCCGCGTCCGTGCGCCAGCTGCCCTCCGGCATGCGGTACGGGCGCTACCTGCCGTTCGACACCGTGGACCTGCCGGACCGCACCTGGCCGAGCAAGGTGATCACCAAGGCGCCGCGCTGGCTCTCCACCGACCTGCGGGACGGCAACCAGGCGCTGATCGACCCGATGTCCCCGGCCCGCAAGCGCAAGATGTTCGACCTGCTGGTCGCGATGGGCTACAAGGAGATCGAGGTCGGCTTCCCGTCCTCCGGCGCCACCGACCACGCCTTCGTGCGGTCGCTGATCGAGGAGGGGGCGATCCCCGAGGACGTCACCATCTCGGTGCTGACGCAGGCCCGCGAGGAGCTGATCGAGAAGACCGTCGAGTCGCTGGTCGGCGCCCCGCGCGCGACGGTCCACCTGTACAACGCGACGGCGCCGCTGTTCCGCCGGGTGGTGTTCCGCAACGACCGGGCCGCCACCAAGGCGATCGCCACCGACGGCACCCGGCTGGTGATGGAGTACGCGGAGAAGCTGCTGGGCGAGGAGACCGTCTTCGGCTACCAGTACTCGCCGGAGATCTTCGTGGACACCGAGCTGGACTTCGCGCTGGAGGTCTGCGAGGCGGTCATGGACGTCTGGCAGCCGGGCGAGGGCCGCGAGATCATCCTGAACCTGCCGGCCACCATCGAGCGGGCCACCCCGAACGTGCAGGCCGACCAGTTCGAGTGGATGTCGCGCAACCTGTCGCGCCGCGAGTTCGTCTGCCTGTCGGTGCACCCGCACAACGACCGCGGCACCGCCGTCGCCTCCGCCGAACTGGCCTACATGGCGGGCGCGGACCGCATCGAGGGCTGCCTGTTCGGCCAGGGCGAGCGGACCGGCAACGTCGACCTGGTGACCCTGGGCATGAACCTGTTCTCGCAGGGCATCGACCCGCAGATCGACTTCTCCGACATCGACGAGGTGCGCCGCACCGCCGAGTACTGCAACCAGATGGAGGTGCACCCGCGCCACCCGTACGCCGGCGACCTGGTGTACACCTCCTTCTCCGGCTCGCACCAGGACGCGATCAAGAAGGGCTTCGACGCCCTGGAGGCGGACGCCGCGGCGGCGGGCGTCCCGGTGGGGGAGCACACCTGGGGCGTGCCGTACCTGCCGATCGACCCGAAGGACGTCGGCCGCACCTACGAGGCGGTCATCCGGGTCAACAGCCAGTCCGGCAAGGGCGGTGTGGCGTACGTCCTGAAGAACGACCACAAGCTGGACCTGCCGCGCCGGATGCAGATCGAGTTCTCCCGGATCATCCAGGCCAAGACCGACGCCGAGGGCGGCGAGGTCACCCCGGCCGAGATCTGGCGGGTCTTCGAGGACGAGTACCTGCCGACCCCGGACAACCCGTGGGGCCGGATCTCGCTGAGCGGTTCGCGCACCCTGACCACCGAGGACGGCCGGGACGCGCTGATCGCCGGCGCGCTGGTGGACTCGGTACCGGTGACCCTGACCGGTGTCGGCAACGGCCCGGTCTCCGCCTTCACGGACGCGCTGGCCCGGATCGGCCTGGACGTCCGCGTCCTGGACTACGCCGAGCACGCGCTGAGCGAGGGCGGCGACGCCCAGGCCGCCGCGTACGTCGAGTGCGCGGTGGACGGCAAGGTGCTGTGGGGCGTCGGCATCGACGGCAACACCGTGCTGGCCTCGCTGAAGGCGATCATCAGCGCCGTCAACCGGGCACAGCGCGGGTAGTTCGTACGAGTGAGATGTGGCGGGGCCGTCCTCCGGGGCGGCCCTTCGCCGCGCCTGGGGCCAGTTGTGTCCTGCGCCACATTTTTTCGGGTCGGAAGCCGTTCGAGGTACTGACACGTGCCGGTAACCATGGCAACATCGATCCACCGGAAAGCCGGGTCGGTGGGACGGCCTCGGTGTCCGGTCGCGTGACCTGCCCATTGTTGTGCAGGCCGTCTGCCATGTCTGGGGAGTGGCGCCGTGACCAGGTTGTGGGGTGTTCGCCCGCGGTGGCGGACTGACGTTCTCGGTGACTTCTTCTGCCCGGGCTGTGGCGGGGACCGCAACTACCGCCGGCAGCACGGTCGGCGGTGGCTGCGGTTGCTGGGGACCCCGGTGGCCCCGCTCGGCCCGGTGATCGGCAGCGTGCAGTGCACCAGCTGCCACGGCCGCTACGGCGTCGAGAGCCTGGAACAGCCCACCTCGGTACGGCTCGGCGCGATGCTGCGGGACGCGCAGTACACCATCGCGCTCGCCCTGCTCGCGGCCGGCGGCACCGCGCACCGCGCGGCCCGCGAGGCAGCCTGCACGGCGGTGCGCGAGGCCGGGTTCGAGGACTGCGGCGAGGCCCAGGTGCTGGCCGCGCTCGCCGCGCTGTCCGGGCTCGGCGGCGAACTCTACGACGCCCACGGGATGGCCGGCGGCCTGGCCGTGGAACTGCACGCGGTGCTCGAACCGCTCGCCCCGCACCTGGCCCACCAGGGCCGGGAGCGGCTGCTGCTGCAGGGCGCGGCGATCGCCCTGTCCGACGGGCGCTACCTGCCGCAGGAGCGCGAGGCGCTGGCCGCGGTCGGGCGCTGTCTGGATCTACCGCAGTCGCGGGTCGGGGCGCTGCTGGAGGCGGCGACCCGGGCTCCGTACTAGACCTTCTCCGCAGCAACCCTGACCTCCTGCGCAGGACGGACGTCCTCCGCAGTACCGGGCCCGCTCCGCGGTGCCGGGCCTGCCGCGCAACCCCCGAGCCATCTCCGATCCCCCACAAAACGGGCCCGCAATCCCCCTCCGGGCCCGCCGTGACCCGCACCGCTCGGTCCTCCCCCACGGACTCGGTGCGGGCAACACGGCTGTCGGCGGCCGGGGCGCGCCGTGGGGGAGAATGGCTCCCATGAGTCTTTTCCGGGACGACGGCGTCGTGCTGCGGGCGCAGAAGCTCGGCGAGGCCGATCGGATCATCACCCTGCTGACCCGGCACCACGGCAAGGTGCGGGCGGTGGCGCGCGGGGTGCGCAAGACCAAGTCCAAGTTCGGCGCCCGGCTGGAGCCGTTCTCGCACGTGGACGTGCAGTTCTTCAGCCGGGGGAGTGAGCTGATCGGCCGCGGGTTGCCGCTGTGCACCCAGGTGGAGACGATCGCGCCGTACGGCGGTTCGATCGTCACCGACTACGGCCGCTACACCGCCGGGACGGCGATGCTGGAGACGGCCGAGCGGTTCGCCGAGAACGAGGGCGAACCGGCCGTCCAGCAGTACCTGTTGCTGGTGGGCGCCCTGCGCACGCTGGCGGCCGGGCTGCACGAGTCGCACCTGGTGATGGACGCCTTCCTGCTGCGCTCGCTCGCGGTGAACGGGTACGGCGCGAGCTTCACGGACTGCGCCAAATGCGGGCTGGAGGGGCCGAACCGTTTCTTCTCCCTGCCCGCGGGCGGGGTCCTCTGCCCGGACTGCCGAGTGCCCGGATGTGCCGTACCCTCCCCTGAGACACTGGTACTGCTCGGGGCGCTGCTGTCAGGGGACTGGCAGACGGCCGATTCCTGCGAGCCGAGGTACTGGCGGGAGGGCAGCGGCCTGGTCGCGGCCTATCTGCAGTGGCATTTGGAGCGGGGCATCCGCTCGATGAGATACGTGGAGAAGTGAGCACATGGCAGCGCGACGGCTCTTCGGCGGCGGCAAACAGAGGGAGTACCTCCCCCCGACCCCGCACCCCAGTGGCGCAAAGCCCCCGAAGATTCCCGGCGAGCTGGTCCCCGACCACGTCGCCATCGTGATGGACGGCAACGGCCGCTGGGCCAAGGAGCGCGGACTGCCCCGCACCGAGGGCCACAAGGTCGGCGAATCGGTCGTGCTGGACGTCCTCAAGGGCGCGATCGAGCTCGGCGTGAAGAACATCTCGCTGTACGCGTTCTCCACCGAGAACTGGAAGCGCTCGCCCGACGAGGTGAAGTTCCTGATGAACTTCAACCGGGACGTCATCCACCGCCGCCGCGACGAGATGGACGCGATGGGCGTGCGGGTCCGCTGGGCGGGCCGGATGCCGAAGCTGTGGAAGAGCGTCGTCCAGGAGCTCCAGGTCGCCGAGGAGCAGACCAAGGACAACGACGCCGTCACGCTCTACATGTGCGTCAACTACGGTGGCCGGGCCGAGCTCGCGGACGCCGCGGCGGCCCTCGCGGCCGACGTCGCCGCCGGGAAGCTGGACCCGAAGAAGGTCAACGAGAAGACCCTCGCCAAGTACATGTATCACCCGGACATGCCGGACGTGGACCTGTTCCTGCGCCCCAGCGGCGAGCAGCGCACCTCCAACTTCCTGCTCTGGCAGTCCGCGTACGCCGAGTTCGTGTTCCAGGACGTGCTCTGGCCGGACTTCGACCGCCGCGACCTGTGGCGCGCCTGCGAGCAGTACGCGAGGCGCGACCGCCGCTTCGGCGGGGCGATCCCGAACGAGGTGCAGCCCGAGCCGCTGGACCTGCCCACCCAGCGCTGACGCGGCACGGCGGAGGTACGGCGAAGGGCCCGTGGGAATCGCTCCCACGGGCCCTTCGCCGTACCGGTGCTCCGCTGCTCAGGCCTTCTTGGCGCACTCCGCGCAGGTGCCGAAGATCTCCAGGGTGTGCGCGATGTCGCTGAACCCGTGCTCCGCGGCGACCGCGTTGGCCCAGCGCTCCACCGCCGGGCCCTCCACCTCGACGGTGGCGCCGCAGTGCCGGCACACCAGGTGGTGGTGGTGCCCGCTGCTGCACCGGCGGTAGACGGCCTCGCCGTCGGCGGTGCGCAGCACGTCCACCTCACCGGCGTCGGCGAGCGACTGGAGGGTGCGGTAGACCGTGGTCAGACCGACGGAGTCCCCGCGGTGCTTGAGCATGTCGTGGAGCTCCTGCGCGCTGCGGAAGTCCTCGATCTCGTCCAGGGCCGCCGAGACGGCGGCACGTTGCCGGGTCGAGCGGGCGCGCGGCGACGGGCCTGCGGTGGTCACCGTGGGTCCTCCTGGGGTGGTGGGCGTCTCGCACCTCATTGTGCCAGCCCTGCCCCCCGCTCCGGAGTGATCGCGTCGGAGGAACCGCGGCCCGGGAGTTGCCCCGGGAGTTGCCCCGGGATCTGCCCGGGGATCTGATCCGGTGATTGACCCGGGAATTGTTCCGGCAGGGCGACGTCGCAGACCTTCGGTCCGGGGTCCGCGGCGCCCCTGCGGTGGCGCCGCCGGGCGAGCGGCGCGGCGAGCAGGCTGAACACCGCGAAGACCGCGATGGCGAGCAGCACGATGGCCGGGCCGGAGGGCACGTTGAGGTGGTAGGAGCCGGTGACGCCGGCCAGCGAGACCACCACGCCGAGCGCGATCGAGGCCGCCTGGGTGGCGGCGAAGGACCGGGTGAGCTGCTGGGCGGCGACCACCGGGACCACCATCAGGGCGCTGACCAGCAGCAGTCCGACCACCCGCATCGCGACGGTGACGGTGACGGCGGCCATCACCGCGAGCAGCAGGTTGAGCGTGCGCACCGGCAGGCCGGTGACCCGGGCGAAGTCCTCGTCCTGGCAGATCGCGAAGAGCTGCCGGCGCAGGCCGACGGTGACCGCGACGACGACCGCGCCGAGCACCGCGATGGTGATCAGGTCGGTCGGGGCGACGGTGAGGATGGAGCCCCACAGGTAGCTCTCCAGCGAGCCGGCGCCGGCCTGGGCGGAGAGCGAGACGAGCAGCTTGCCGCAGGCCATGCCGCCGTAGAAGAGCATCGCCAGGGCGATGTCGCCGCGCTGGTTGCCGCGCGAGCGGACCAGTTCCATCGTGACGGCGCCGAGCACGCAGACCAGCACGGCCATCCAGACCGGGCTGGTCTGGAAGATGAAGCCGAGGCCGACGCCGGTCATCGCGACGTGCCCCATGCCGTCGCCCATCAGGGCCTGCCGGCGCTGCACCAGGTAGATGCCGACGGCCGGGGCGGTGATCCCGACCAGGACGGCGGCGAGCAGGGCGCGCTGCATGAAGTCGTAGGAGAGCATCTCGGTCATGCCAGCAGCCTCGGCGGGGTGTGGTCGGCGTGCGGGTGCACGTGGTCGTGGCCGGGCAGCGCGTGCAGTCCGGTGTTGGGCACGGGCGGGCCGTCGTGCGCGACGCAGCCGTCCCGCAGCACCACGGCGCGGTCGATCAGCGGTTCCAGCGGCCCGAGTTCGTGCAGCACGAGGAGGACGGCGGCGCCGCGGGAGACCTCGGCGCGCAGGGTGTCGGCGAGCACCTGCTGGCTGGCGGCGTCCACGCCGGCCATCGGCTCGTCCATGATCAGCAGGTCGGGGGTGCCGACCAGGGCGCGGGCGATCAGCACCCGCTGCTGCTGGCCGCCGGACAGGTCGGCGACGCCGTCCCCGGCGCGCTCCAGCATGCCGACGGCGGCGAGCGCGCGGTCCACCGCCGCGCGGTCCCGGCGGCGGAACGGCAGCAGCCGGTGCTGCGGCAGCCGCCCGGTGGAGACCACTTCGCGCACGGTGGCCGGCACGCCGGAGGCGGCGGTGGTGCGCTGCGGGACGTACCCGATCCGGTGCCAGGCGCGGAAGCCGGCGTACGGGATGCCGAACAGCTCCAGCGTGCCCTGCCCCAGCGGGACGGAGCCGATCACGGCCTTGACGGTGGTGGACTTGCCGGAGCCGTTGGCGCCGAGCAGGGCGACCACCTCGCCGGGCTGGACGGTGAGGTCGACGCCGCGCAGCACCGGCCGACCGCCGCGCGAGGCGACGGCGTCGCGGAGGCGGACGGCCGGGGGTATCGGGTGGGTCATGGTGCTGTCGTCCCGTCAGCTGGTGGGGGTGCCGGTCGCGGTGGGCGTGGTGCCGGTCGTGGCGGGGGTGGCGCCGAGGGCGGCCTGGAGGTTGGCCAGGTTCTGCTTCATGACCGAGAGGTAGTCCTCCTTGGCCGGGTCCTTGACGCCCTCCAGCGGGTCCAGGACGGCGGTCTTGAGGCCGAGGTCCTTGGCGACGGTGTCGGCGAGCTTGGGGCTGACCAGGGTCTCGAAGAAGATCGTGGTGACGCCGTTGTCCTTGGCGGCCTTCTGCACCTCGGCGAGGCGGGCCGGGGTGGGCTCGGACTCGGGGTCGACGCCGTTGATGGCGACCTGGGTGAGGCCGTAGTGGTCGGCGAGGTAGCCGAAGGCGGCGTGGCTGGTGACGAAGGTCTTGGACTTGGCGTCCTTCAGGCCGTCCCGGAACTCCTGGTCCAGCGCGGTCAGCCGGCCGACCAGGTCGTCGGTGTTCTTGCGGTAGTCGTCGGCGTGGGCCGGGTCGGCCTTGGCGAAGCCGTCGCCGACGCTCTTGGCGATCGCCGCGTAGCGGGTCGGGTCGAGCCAGATGTGCGGGTCGCCGGCCGGGCCGTCGTGCTGGTGGCCGTCGGTCTCGGTGATGCCCTCGTCGAGGTGGTGGTCGACCAGCGGGCTGGCGGCGGTGGCGTCGATCTTGTACTTGGCCGAGGACTGGCCGACGGCCTGGTCGACGGTGGGCTGGAGGCCCTTGAGGTAGATGATCGCGTCGGACTTCTGGACGGTGGCGACCTGCTTGGCGGTGAGCTCCAGGTCGTGCGGCTCGACGCCGGCCGCGGTGAGGTCGGTGACCGCGACGTGCTCCTTGCCGATCTGCTGGGCCAGGTACTCCATCGGGTAGAAGGAGGCGACGACCTTCAGCTTGCCGTCGGCGCTCTGGGCGCTGCTGCTGCCACCGCAGGCGGTCAGGACGAGGGAGGCGGTGAGGGCGGTGGCGGCGATGGCTATGGAGCTGCGGGTACGTCGTCCGATCATCATGACAATCATTCTCATCTTATCTGGAAATGATTGTCAACTCACTCGGACGGGTGAACGGCAGGTGGCCGTGGCCGGGAGGGGTCGGACGATACCGATTTGAACCCCGTACCCATATGGCCGGTAACCTGAGGTATTCGGGTACGCGCAACCAGCCGTGCCCTGACCGTGCCGTACGTACTGAAGAGAGCACTGTGGCCGCCGACAAGATCGACACGATCGTCAGCCTGAGCAAGCGCCGTGGCTTCGTCTACCCCTGCAGCGAGATCTACGGCGGCACGCGTGCCGCCTGGGACTACGGGCCGCTGGGTGTCGAGCTGAAGGAGAACATCAAGCGCCAGTGGTGGCGCACGATGGTCCAGGCCCGTGAGGATGTCGTCGGACTCGACTCGTCGGTCATCCTGGCCCGCGAGGTCTGGGAGGCCTCCGGCCACGTCCAGACCTTCAACGACCCGCTGACCGAGTGCCTCTCCTGCCACAAGCGCCACCGGGCCGACCACCTGGAGGAGAAGTACGAGGCCAAGCACGGCTTCCCGCCGCCGAACGGCCTCAAGGACGTCAACTGCCCCGACTGCGGCACCAAGGGCCAGTTCACCGAGCCCAAGGACTTCTCGGGCATGCTGAAGACCCACCTCGGTGTCACCGAGGAGGCCAGCGGCCTGGCCTTCCTGCGGCCCGAGACCGCCCAGGGCATCTTCACCAACTTCAAGGCCGTCCAGACCACGTCGCGCAAGAAGCCGCCGTTCGGCATCGCCCAGACCGGCAAGAGCTTCCGCAACGAGATCACCCCCGGCAACTTCATCTTCCGCACCCGCGAGTTCGAGCAGATGGAGATGGAGTTCTTCGTCAAGCCGGGCGAGGACGAGCAGTGGCACGAGTACTGGCTCCAGCAGCGCTGGGACTGGTACGTCGGCCTGGGCCTGCGCACCGAGAACATGCGCTTCTTCGAGCACCCGAAGGAGAAGCTCTCCCACTACGCCAAGCGCACGGTGGACATCGAGTACCGCTTCAACTTCGGTGGTAGCGAGTTCTCCGAGCTGGAGGGCGTCGCCAACCGCACCGACTACGACCTGCGGGTGCACAGCGAGGCGTCCGGCCAGGACCTCAAGTACTTCGACCAGGAGAGCGGCGAGCGGTACTTCCCGTACGTCATCGAGCCGGCGGCCGGCCTCAACCGCGCCATGCTGGCCTTCCTGATCGACGCCTACTTCGAGGACGAGGCGCCCAACGCCAAGGGCGTCATGGAGAAGCGCGTCGGCATGCGGCTCGACCCGCGCCTGGCCCCGGTCAAGGTCGCCGTCCTGCCGCTGTCGCGCAACGCCGACCTCTCCCCGAAGGCCCGCGGCCTCGCCGCCGACCTGCGCACCGCGTGGAACGTCGAGTTCGACGACGCCGGCGCCATCGGCAAGCGCTACCGCCGCCAGGACGAGATCGGCACGCCGTTCTGCGTCACCGTCGACTTCGACACCCTCGAGGACAACGCGGTGACCGTCCGTGACCGCGACACCATGTCGCAGGAGCGCGTCTCGCTCGACCAGGTCAAGGCGTACCTGGGCGCGCGGCTGATCGGCTGCTGAGCCCGCTCCGCCCGTCTGGAGCCCCCGCCCGCCCCGGTCCGTCCGGGGCGGGCGGGGGCTCCCGCGCGTTCCCGCCGCTTCCGCCCCCTGCTCACCGCTTCCGCTCCCTGCTCACCGTCTGCCCCAGCGGGAACGGGGGGCCGCGGCCGGTTCGGTCGGCAGGCCGGTGCTGCGCAGGGCGGCCAGCGTCGTCCGGTGCCGGGCGCCGTCGGCGAGCAGCGCGGCGAGCAGCCGCCCGTACAGCTCCGGGCTGCTCTCCAACGCGGCCGCCAGCTTGACCAGTTCCACCGGCGGGCGCAGCGCCGCCAGCTCGTGCAGCAGGACGGTCGCGAGCTCGGTCGGCAGCTCCGTCGCCAGCGCAGCCAGCTCCGCCGTCGGCCGGCCGGCCGCCTGGCGCAGCAGCGTCCGCACGTCGGCGTGCCGGCCCGTGCGGCGCAGGCCGGTCGCCAGCGCCGTGAGCTCCGGCGTCGGCGCCGAACCCCACTCCCACAGCAGCGTCGCGCCGTCCGCGCCCTGCCCGGCCCGCTCCAGCGCGGCCAGCAGGGCGGGCAGGGCCGACGCCGGGTAGCCCCAGAACGCGTGGAACAGTTCCGTCGCCTCCTCCGCCAGCCCCAGCTCGCGCAACTCCGCCAGCATCGCCACCGCCTGCTCGGGGGCGCACTGCGCGGCGCTCCTGGCCAGGTGCAGGGACGCGCCCGTCGGGCCGCGCCGGGAGAGCATGCCGGCCAGCAGCGCGGCGTCCGCCGGATCGAGGCCGGTGGCCGCCCGGGACAGCAGCTCCGTCGCCTCGGCGAAGGCGCCGGCACGGTGCAGGGCCGCCACCCGCTCGGCGAGGGCGCCGATGTCGGGCCGGTCGGATCGCCCGGGCCGGTCCTGGGGCGGCGGGGCCTGGGCCGGTTGCGGCTCCGGCTGCCGGCTCCGCAGCCGGTTCTCCAACGCCTCCAGCCGATCGCTGAGTTGGAGGCAGCGGGCACCCAGGCCCTCGCGCAGGGTGCGCGCCTGGGCCAGCTGCCGCAGCAGGTCCCCGTCCGGCCGCTGGCGGCCCGGCGACGCCCGGATCGCCTCGTTCAACCGCCGCTCCCGCTGGCTCGCGTAGCGGCTCGCGCGCAGTAACTCGTCCAGCTCCGCCCGGAGTTCGTACGCCTGTTGCTCGCCCTCCGGGTCCTGGCCCGCAGGTTGTGCCGTCGGCCGCATGCGCATGATCGCCCCACCCCGTCCATCTCTCCCCTGACTGCGGGACATCCTGGCGTCGCTATGTGGCGGGGGAGTTAAGGGAGCACGTCCAGTCGTGCGCGACTGGTGTCAAGGAGCGCGCAGACGGCGGTCGTTGCGAGAAGTGCGCCGGTCGCGCTCCGCAGCAGGGTCGCCTCGTAGTACGAGCCGGGCGCGACCGCGGCGACGGCGTACCCGACGGCCGCCCCGACCACGGCGGCGGGGACCAGGCGGACCGTCCGCACCGCCGGCAGGAGCACCACGAGCCCCGCGGCGGCCGCCAGTTCGGGGGTGCCGAAGGAGACGCCGTAGCGGACGGCCAGCGCGGGGACGAAGAACAGCACGAGGGCCCGCCCGAGCGTGCCGGTCAGCGCGGTGGTGTGCGGGCCGGCCGGACCGCCGCTCCACGGCACGAACCGGGTGGCGGTCAGGACCGCCAACGCGACCAGCGCGCCGGTGAGATGGTCGCCGAGCCGGGCCAGGTCGTACAGCAGCGCGGTGTCGTACAGCGTCAGCATCAGCGTGCCGAACGCCCACAGGTCGAGCGTGAACAGCACCGGGCCGCGGGGTGGCCGGGCCCGTTCGCGAGAGGCCAGCCAGACGGGCAGCGGCGGTGTGACGAGCGCCGAGGCCGTCCGCAGCACGATGTCGTCCACCGTGTACGGATTCCGCAGGTCCCACTCCACGGCGCAGAACGCCACCGTGTACGAGGCGGCCGCGAGCCCGGTCAGCGGCGAGCGCATCGTCCGGACGTAGAGGCCGTGGTCCAGGCGTCGCAGCACGGCGGCGAACGCCAGCAGCACCAGCGGGAGTTCGAGGAACGCCTGGACGCGGAGCACGGTGGGCGCGAGCAGCTCGGGTGCGGGGAAGTGCGCCGCCAGCCAGTCGACCGCCGGGTTGCCGCGCGGCACGTCGAACCACCCGGGCGGCAGGTGGCGGGCGATGAACGCCGTACTCCCGCCCCGCACCCGCTGCACGTACACGGCGAACAGCACCTGGTTCAGGTAGACGAGCGCCACGACCAGCGCCAGCGCCCCCTCCGGGCCGAAGCGCCCCCCGCGCCCCGGCCGGACCTCCCGCCGCCACACCCCGGGCGCCAGGGCCAGCGCGGCGGCGGCCGACACCACCACCGTGCCGTCCAGCACCAGGCCGACCGCCCTCATGCGGCCAGCCGCGCCCGGGCCTCCATCAGGGCGAAGCCGAGCAGGTTCAACCCCCGCCACTCGTCGGGCCGTTCCGCGCGGATGTCGTCGGCCGCGAGCCCGATGCCCCAGATCCGGTCCACCGGGCTGGCCTCGACCAGGACGCGGTCGCCGGTGCCCAGCAGGTAGGCGCGCAGCGCCTCGTCCTGGCCGAACTTCGCGACGTTCCCCTCGACGACCAGCTCGAACCGGCCGGCCGTCCAGGCCGCGTCGTCGAACTTCGCGACCAGCCGCCCCAGCTTCTTGGCCTCGGCCGGCGTGCGGGCCGCCAGCACCTGCTGCTCGATGGCCTCGTCCCCGAACATCCGGGCCTTCCCCGCCATCATCCAGTGCTCGGCGGACGCGTACGCGACCCCGTCGACGGTGAACTCCCCGGGCCACCACTGGCTCAGGCACTCCCGCCGCGTCCCCCCGCCCTTCCGCTCGGTGTGCCCCCAGAACATCAGCCACTTCGGCCGCACCCCGGCGGCCGTCAGCGCCGCCAGCTCCGCCCGGCTACGGACGTCGGCAGGGCTCCCCACGCGCATCTCGCTCATATCGTCATTCTGACGCAAAGGGGGCCGTCGGGCCAGCGGGTTTTCGGTGGCCGGTCGGGTCAGCCGGCGGGCAGGGCGTTCGCCATGTCCCGGAAGCGGGGCGACACCCGCATCAAGCCGTCCGAGCCGACGTTGAGGTTCTCGATCCAGCCGTCCCGGTACCAGAAGAGCGACGGGGTCAGCGGGGCCGGATCGCCGGCCGCGAGCTCCTTCGACAGGTCGATCAGGAAGCGGATGGCGTTCAGTGACAGGCTGGTGCGGATCGGCACCGCGCAGAGCGTGTTGTTCGTCGGCAGGGCGACCAGGGCCCCGTTGGGCAGCTCGATGCCCCCTCCCAGGGCGTTCTCCAGGCGCAGCGCGTGGGCGGCTCCGGGCCAGGCCCCCGTGCCGTTGACGGTGTGGATGGTGTCGCCGTTGGACGCGTCGAAGACCTGCCGGTTCAGTTGCTCGCCGGCCAGGTTCGCGAAGGCCCGCTCCCACAGCTCGGCCCGGCTGATGCTCCACTGGTCGGCGGCGTGTTCGGCTATCGACAGGGCCTCGGTCTTGCCGGCCCGCTTGCCGGCGTCCACGCAGAGGACGACCGACAGCTCGTCGTCGATCTGCCGCGCCATCGGATCGGGCCCCAGGCCGCGGCTCCTGGTGATCAGGAGCCGCAGCCGGTCCCGGACCTCGAAGACCGAGATCTTCGCCAGCTCCTGGCACGGGCCGTGCTCGTCGCACAGCGGCCTCGGAAGGTTCTTGCGGCTGCCGAACAGCGGCATGGGTGACTCCCCGGGTGGTTGCGGTGGTCGGACCGAGCCACAGCATTCCATCGGTCGGCCCCGCCGTCCCGAGATCACCCGATTCCCGGAGGCGTTCTGTCGGTAAGTCAGATGGCGGCGTGTTCCCAGCGGAGGGCGGGGTGGCCGTCGATCCAGTAGCGGGTCGCCCGGTCGGTGATCCGCAGGCGGACGGCGGTGAGGTCGGGGCGGCCCGCCTCCTGCCAGGCGGTGAGAATGCGCTCGACCTCGTCCCACAGGGCGACCGGTCCGCTCTGGTGGACCGTCCAGCCGTAGGTGTCGTCGGCGACCTCGGCGACGGATCCGGGGGTGGCCAGGCAGTAGATCGACTCCAGGTCCGCCCCGACCGATACGGTGAACTTGGATTCAGGGAAGGCGAGTTGGGCGAGGATGGCCGGTGTCGGTTCGTTGAGGAGGGTGGGGGAGACGTGCGCCGGCCGCTTCGGCGCGGCCGCCCCCGCCGGGGCCGCGCGGCCCCCGACCCGCGCGGCCAGGGGCTCGGGTCGGACGGGCGGGAGGGTGGAACGGCCGATGAACCGGCCGTCGGCGGTGCCGTCGGCGGCGACGGTGACCCTGGCGAGGCCTGCGCCCTCGGGCCAGGTGCCGACCGTGGCCAGGATCGCGCCTCCCGGCCTGGTCCGCCGGACCCAGGCGTAGGGGATGCGGCGCACCGCGTGGGTGGCGATCACCCGGTCGTGGGTGACCTCGGGATCGCCCTCGGCGGTGCTGACGTTGCGCTCGCCGAGGAGGTGGCGGAGCAGGGCCGTCGAGTAGCCCGTGCCGGTGCCGATCTCCAACACGGTGTGCCCGTCCTCGGCGCCCAGGGTGTCGATCATGCGGACGGTGGCGGCCGGGGCGGTGGTGGAGGCGGTGGGGAAGCCCCGGACGGGTGCGGAGACCTGGTCGGCGGTCAGATGGCCGTTGAGCTGGGTGACCAGCGACCGGTTGCTGTGGGCGAGTTCGACCCACTCGGCAGGGTCGGCATCGGGCTCGGTCACCGGACGCCAGCGGCGCCTGCCAGTGGACACGAACACCCCGGGGCGCAGGAACGGCTCCCGGGGCACGGCCTCCACGGCCGCCCGCAGTGCCGGGCCGGTCAGGGCGCCGTCCGCCTCCAGCCGGTCGGCGAGCGCGCGGCGGGCGGCGGCGGTGTCCGGGGTCATGGTTCTCCTCCCTGGGGCGGCTGTGTGCACCTCCGCGAGCGCCTCACCGGCGTGGTGCGCTGAGGCCTAGGAGTAGTGCTTGTGCAGGTCGTCGCTGATCAGCCCGGTGCCGTGGTGGACGGCCTGGCTGGAGTACGTCCCGCGCAGTTGGGCGGCATGCGCGGTTCGCTGGTGTTCGATCAGCAGCCCCTCGGTGTCGTCCGAGTGGCCGCTGCGGGCGCGCTCTCGGCGCCCCAGGAAGACGGTCGTGCCGATGATGGTGGCCACGAGTGCGACCAGGAACGCGATGACGAAGGTCATGAGGTCCCACCTTTCCCCCGGGCCTGGATCGTCCCATGACGAACCATCTCCACGGAAGGGCCAATTCCCCCCGACCCGCCCGCCCAGTCGTGGAACGGGCCGGGCTCTAGTGGGGCGGGGCACGGGGTTGGGGGGCCCGTACAACGAGGAGATAGGGGAGGGGGGGTGTGAACAC
>NZ_JBHVPH010000007.1:0-282897 GCF_042887425.1 Kitasatospora sp. NPDC057940 | reverse complement strand
CCTATTGCGCCCCCCCCTCCCCCCGGGGCCTGTATCCACCCATCACCAACAAACCCCCCGCCCGCCAAAACCCCCCCCCCCCCCCCCCACTATACGCCCCCCGGCCCCACTCCGGGGGCGCCGCGCCACGGGTTTCGGGGCCCGTTCCATCGAGCAGATCGGGGAGGGGGCATGACAACTCCCCCTTCCAGAGGTCGATGTGAGGAGTCCGCATGAGCCCCACCCGTCGTGACGTCCTGCGCTGGGGAGCCGGTGCCGGCGGCGCCCTCCTGGCCGCCGCCGCGTTCAGTCCGGACGCGGCAGCAGCGGCGGCGGCACCCGCAGCCGCAGCCGTCAGCCCGTCCGTCTGGATGAGCGCCCTGGACGACGCCACGCCGCTGACCGCCCTGACGATCCCCGGCAGCCACGACTCCTGCTGCACCGACCCGCTGCACGGCACCGAGTGGTCCCACACCCAGAACTGGGGCCTGCCCGAACAACTCCAGCGCGGCATCCGCTTCCTCGACATCCGCTGCAACGGGCTCGCCGGGACGGCCGACGAACTCGGCATCTACCACAGCGACAACTACCAGTACGTCCGCCTCCAGGACGTCCTCGACCAGTGCCGCGCCTTCCTCGCCGCCAACCCGGGCGAGGGCCTGGTCATGCGCGTCAGGAACGAGTACGCGGGCGGGAACCGGCTCGACGACGCCGAGTTCCAGCGCCGGATCAACCACTACCTGGACGGCCTCGGCTACCGGAGCCTGTTCTGGACCAACCCCTGGTGGCCCACCCTCGGCCAGGCCCGCGGCCGCGTCGTCCTCGCCGCCGACTTCGCCAACCCCTGGTCCGTCATCCAGTGGTCGAGCGCCACCAACACCTGGTTCGCCACCCAGGACACCTTCCAGGGCATCAGCCTCGCCGCCAAGTCCAAGGCCGTCACCGACTGGTTCGACCGCGCCTTCCTCGACCAGGGCTCCGCGCGGATGTACGTGAACTTCACCAGCTACGCCAACGGCGGCTGGCCCAAGGTCAACGCGGCCGCCATCATGCCCCCCGTCCGCGACTACCTGAACGCCCGCCGCCAGCAGCCCGCCCACTTCGGCATCGTCCCGATGGACTTCCCCGACTTCCACACCGACGTCCTGCAACTGCTCATCGACAAGAACTTCATCGGCCGCTGACCAGCCCCCGAACCGGCCCGCCGACTCGCCGTTGCAGGCTCCCCGCCGCTGGGTAGCCTGCCGGCATGCCTGATCCCTCCCCCCTCGCGCTCCCCACCCGTTTCGACGGCGACCCCGACCGCGTCGCGCTCGTCATTCCCGGGGTCGGTTACTCGCCCGCCAGGCCGCTGCTCCACTTCGCCCGTGCCGTACTCATCCACCACGGTTGGACGGTGCAGGAGGTGTGGTGGCAGGTCCCGCACGACTTTCCCCAGCTGACCGTGGACGACCGGATCGCGTGGGTCGAGCGGCAGGTCGGCGGGGCCGTCGCCGCCGAGGGGGAGGCCTGCCGTCTTCTGGTCGGCAAGTCCTTGGGCTCGCTCGCCTGTGGCATCGCAGCCGATCGGAGGATGGCGGCGGCCTGGCTGACGCCCGTCCTGACGCTCGACCAGGTGGCCCGCTCCCTGCGCCGATCCGAAGCGCCGACGCTCCTGGTCGGCGGGAGCGCCGACAAGCTGTGGGATCGGCAGGTCGCCGGGTCGGTGGGGCACGAGGTCCTGGAAGTGCCCTCGGCGGACCACTCCCTTGAGCTGGCGGATGATCCCGTGGGGTCGGTCGGGGTGCTGCGGCAGGTCGTCTCGCGGCTGGACCGCTTCGTCGGCTCGCTCGAACTCTAGAAGGCGGTCGGCCGCTTCCCTCGGGGCACCGACGGGGTTCACACCTCCCGGCTGGCGGGCTGCGCAGGTGCGGGCGACTCGGGGCCGGTGATGCCCTGCGGCGTGGCGGCGGCCCCGCGATCGGGTGTCGATCGCGGGGCCGTTGCCGTCGCCGTGGCCCGTGGGGCCGGTGGGCTCAGCCGATGGAGCGGGGGAGGCGGGTGGTGAGGTACAGGATGACGAAGGAGCCGATGAGCTGGAGGCCCAGGCAGAGGGCGAGGGCGCGGTCCATGCCGAGGCTGGGGGAGAGCGACAGGTAGAGGGTGCCGAGGGTGGCGACGCCGAGGGCGAGGCTGGACTGCTGGCCGGTGGCCAGGACGCCGCTGCCGACGCCGGCCCGGGCGGCGGGCACCTTGGCGAGGACGACGCGGAACAGCGGGGTGCCGATCAGGCCCTGTCCGATGCCGGCGAGGGCGACGCCGGGCGCCATCCGCAGCGGGGAGAAGTGCGACCAGTCGGCGAGGACGGTGACGGCGAGGGTGGCCAGGCCGGCGGCCTGGATGACGGCGCCCGCGCTCAGTACCCGGCTGCCGTAGCGGCCGATCAGACGGGGGCCGGAGAGCGAGGCGGTGAAGTAGCCGACGGCCATCGGCACGAGCGCCCAGCCGGCCGCGACCGGACCGAGGTGCAGGCCCTGCTGGAGGGCGACGGCGATGACGAACATGAAGCCGCCGAAGCCGGCGAAGTAGGGCAGGGCGATGCCGAGGCCGCGCCGCATCTCGGGGATGCGCAGCAGGGACGGCGGCACCAGCGGGGTGGCGCCGAGCTGCTCCGCCCGGCGTTCGACCAGGACGAAGGCGGCGGCGAGGACGGGGAACAGCCCGAGCAGCACCCAGGACCAGATCGGCCAGCCCGCGGCGCGGCCCTCCATCAGCGGGACGAGCAGGGCGAGCAGCGAGGCGGTGAGCAGGACGGTGCCGGGCACGTCGACCCGGGCGGCCTGGGTGGCCCGGCTCTCCGGGACGTAGCGGACGGCGAGGACCAGGGCGAGCAGCGCGAACGGCACGTTGAGCAGGAAGACGGAGCGCCAGCCGGTGCCGAACAGGTCGGCGGCGACGAGCATGCCGCCGAGCACCTGGCCGATCACCACGGAGATGCCGCCGACGGCGCCGTAGATGCTGAGGGCGCGGCCGCGCCGGGCGCCGTCGGTGGCGGCGGTGATGGTGCCGAGGACCTGCGGGATCAGCAGCGCGGCCGAGGCGCCCTGGGCGGCGCGGGCGGCGACCAGCGTCCAGGCGCCGGGTGCGAGGCCGCAGGCGAGCGAGGTGAGGGCGAAGGCGGCGGCGCCGACGACGAAGAGCCGGCGGCGGCCGAAGATGTCGCCGAGGCGCCCGCCGAGGACGAGCAGGACGGCGAAGGCGATGCCGTAGCCGGCGGCGACGAGTTCGAGGACGGCGGGCCCGGCGGCCAGGTCGTGGTCGATGGTGGGCAGCGCGACGTTGACGATGAAGAAGTCGAGCATCGGCAGGAAGGCCCCGAGTAGGACGGTGACCAGCCCGGCGGTGCCGAGGGTGGGGACAGCGGTGCGGGCGGCGGTCGCGGTCGCGGTGCCGGGGGTGGTGGCGGTGCGGACCGGGTCGGGGGCGACGGCGAGTTGTTGGGTCACGGGTCCTACGATCCGCCTGGTCGTACCCTGGTACCAGAGTGTGGTTATCCAGGTATAAGAAGTACCTGGCAACAGGCTCCGGGCTGGCGCATGCTAGGAACCATGAGCCTCACCACTCCGGCCGCGCAAGCCCGGTCCGCCTCGGTCGCGCAAGCCCGGACCACCCCGGCGACGCATGCCCGGACCACCCCCGACGACGCCCGCCGGCACGACCTGGCGGCCTTCCTGCGCAGCCGCCGCGAGCGGATCGCACCCGACCAGGTGGGCCTGCCCCCGACCGGCCGCCGCCGCACGCCGGGGCTGCGCCGCGAGGAGGTCGCGCAGCTCGCCGCCGTCGGGGTGACCTGGTACACGTGGTTGGAGCAGGGGCGCGACATCCAGGTGTCCACCCAGGTGCTGGACGCGGTCTCCCGCGCCCTGCTGCTGGACCCGAGCGAGCGCGCGCACCTGTTCACCCTGGCCGGCGCGGAGGATCCGGCGCCGGTGAGGGAGTGCCCCTCGGTCACCCCGAGCGTGCGGCTGGTGCTGGAGCAGATGGCGCCGTACCCGGCCGTGGCCGTCAACACCCGCTACGACGTGCTCGCGTACAACGCCCAGTACACCGCGATCGTCGGCGATCTCAGCGAACTGCCGCCCGAGGACCGCAACTTGATGTGGCTGGCGTTCACCCCCTCGCGGTTCCGCGAGGTGCTGATCGACTACCGGACCGAACGCGTCGGCATGGTGGCCCGGTTCCGCGCCGCGATGGCCGACCACAGCGCGGAGCCCGCCTGGAAGGCACTGTTGGCCCGGCTCAAGGCCTCGCCGGACTTCGCGGAGGTCTGGCAGCGGCACGAGGTGATGGGGCCGAGCAACGGGATCAAGCGGTTCCAGGTGCCGGGTGTCGGGCTGCTGCGCTGCGAGTACACCAGCTTCTGGCTGGGCCCCCGACTCGGGACGCGGATGATCACGTACACCCCGCTGGACGAGGAGACCCGCGCGCTGATGAACGAGCTGCCCGGCAGCTTCTAGCCTGCCCGACGGCTTCTAGCGGGGGGCGAGGACGGCACGCCCGAGCAGCACGCACACCACCGCGAGCGGCAGTTCGACGCCGAGCGCCATCACCAGGGCGGCGAGCACCGCGTGGCCCGGGCCGGCGCAGGCGATGTCGGCCAGTGCGTCCCCCGCGAGCAGCAGGGCCACCGCGCCGCCGGCCCAGCCGGCGGCGGCGTTGCGACGGCGCAGCAGGGCGTCGAGCGAGAGCAGCGCGGAGAACTCCAGCAGGTCGAGCACCACCCACGGGGTCTCGTGGCAGGCGGCGAGGACCGCGAGCCAGGGCAGCAGCGCGACGGCGGCCACGACCGGCACCCGCTCGAAGCGGGCGGGCAGGACGAGGGCGGCGGCCGGGCGGCCGGCGAGGACGGCGGTGCTCATGCGGCCCCTCCGGCGACCGAGGTCTCTCCGGCGACCGCGGCCGCGCCGGCGACCGCGGCCGCGCCGGCGACCGCGGCCTCGCCCCGGCGCCGCACCCGCTCCAGCGGCTGCCGCTCGGTGGTGTCCCCGCCGGGGTGCCGGACCAGCACCCCGGTGTACGGGCCCTCGGCCCAGGCGAGCCAGAACCGCCCGGCGACCGTGACCACCTCGGCGCCGACGGCCGGCCGCTCGAACCGGAACGGCCCGGCCGACCAGAGCGACCGCACGGACCAGAGCGACCGCACGGACGGGAACGGCCGCACGGACCAGAGTGACCGCCCGGACCGGAACGGCCCGGCCAGCCTCCCGGCGGTGAACGCCACCGAAGGCGCACCGCCGTCGGCCGCCAGCCGGCCCCAGGCGAGCACGTGCTGCGCCCGCCCGCCGGCCGGGCTGCGCCGAGCACCGCGCAGCAGCTGCGGGGTGAGCCGGGCGGCGACCAGGACATCGGCCAACTCGCCGTCCTGGTACACCTCCAGCGCGGCCCGGCCGCGGCGGCCGACCAGGCTGCGGACCGACCAGGGCCCGGCCCCGACCGGCAGCGTCCCCTCCGGCTCCGCCGTCCGGCGGTGCGCGTCCCCGGGAACACCCCCGTGGCTCCCGGGGACGGGCCGCCGGTGCGGCGGGGTGGCGGAGTGCGATGCGGTGCTCGTCATGCCGTCCAGCTTCCCGTCGATCATGGGCCGCTGTCGGTGGTGCCGTGCTCCGAATCCGGGGTGTACCTAGATACACCCCGACCGTGAGCCCCCCTTCATGGCGGCCGTTGATCATGGCGCCCTACGCTGTCGGTCATGCCCTCCACCACGTTGCGCCGAGCGCTCGTCAGGAGCCTTCGGCGCCCCCCGTGGTCGCCCGAGGCCTGGCGGGACACCCGCTTCATAGCCGCCGGCCTCCCGATGGCCCTGCCGGTCTGGCTGGCCGCCACCGAGTCCAAGCTGCTCTTCCCGATGACGGTCCTGGTCCTCATCTGCACGCGCCCGCTCACCGCCGCCCAGCGAGGCCGGCTGCGCGCCCTGCGCGGGGTGGAGGTGTCGCCGCCGCGCCCGGGCGAGCCGTGGGCCTGGCTGCCGGGCCGGCTGCTGCTGGGGCTGACCTGGCGCCAGAGCGTCCACCACCTGCTGGCCGGCCCGCTGCTGGCGGTGGGCGCGCTGGTGGTGCTGTACGCCTGGGGCGCCGGCGTGGTGATGGCCAGCGTGTACGGCTGGGTCTGGCTGATGCCCGTCGGCAGCCCGCTGCGTTCGGAGCTGGCCGGGCTGGACGTGGTGATCACGGTCGCCGGGGTGCTGCTGCTGGCCGTGATGCCCTGGCTGGCGGCGCTGGCGGCCTGGCTGGAGGTGCGCACGGCCCAGCTGCTGCTCGGCCCCAACCGGGCGGAGGCGCTGGAGCGGCGGGTCGAGGAGATCGCCGAGAGCCGGGCCGGGCTGGTCGACGTGGTGGACGCCGAGCGCCGCCGGATCGAGCGGGACCTGCACGACGGCGCCCAGCAGCGCCTGACCTCCCTCGCGATGAACCTGGGCCTGGCCCGGCGCACCCTCAAGGACGTCCCGCCCGAGGTCATGCAGGTGATCGTGGACGCGCACGAGGAGGCGCAGGCGGCCATCGACGAACTGCGCGATCTCGTCCGCGGCCTGCACCCGGCGGTCCTGGAGGACCGCGGCCTGGACGCGGCGCTGTCCGGCATCGCGGCCCGCGCCCCGCTGCCGGTGCGCCTGGACGTGCACCTCGCCGAGCCGGTCGCCCCGACCGTCGAGGCGGTCGCCTACTTCACCGTCTCCGAGGCCCTGACCAACGTGGCCAAGCACGCCCGCGCCCAGCGGGTCGACCTCTCGGTGCGGACGGTCGGAGGCCGGCTGCGCCTGGTCATCAGCGATGACGGCGTGGGCGGCGCGGACGCCTCCCGCGGCACCGGGCTGACCGGCCTGCGCAAGCGTGCCGCCTCCGTCGACGGCACACTGTCCGTTCTCAGCCCCCTCGGGGGCCCCACCACCATCACCGTGGAGTTGCCGTGCGCGCTGTGATCGCCGAGGACTCGGTCCTGCTGAGGGTCGGCCTGGTCAAGGTCCTGGAGGCGGTGGGCTTCGAGGTCGCCGCCGCCGTCGGGGACGCCACCGAGCTGCTGGCGGCCGTCGAGGAGCACCGCCCGAAGGTGGTGGTGGCGGACGTCCGGATGCCTCCGGGCTTCACCGACGAGGGCGTGAAGGCCGCGCTGATGATCCGGCAGCAGTGGCCGGACGTCGCCGTGCTGCTGCTCTCCCAGTACGTGGAGGAGCGCTACGCCGCCGACCTGCTGGCCACCAACACCAGCGGCGTCGGCTACCTGCTCAAGCAGCGGGTGGCCAACGTGGACGACTTCGTGGAGGCGCTGCAGCGGGTCGCCGCGGGTGGCACCGCGCTGGACCCGGAGGTGGTGGCCCAGCTGCTGGTGCGCCGCCACCGGGACCCGCTGGAGAAGCTGACCCCGCGCGAGCGGGACGTGCTCGGCCTGATGGCGGAGGGCCGCTCCAACGCCGCGATCGCGGCCGCCCTGGTGGTCAGCGACAGCGCGGTGGCCAAGCACATCAACTCGATCTTCACCAAGCTCGACCTGCCGCCGGCCGACGACAGCCACCGCCGGGTGCTGGCGGTGCTGCGGTTCCTGGAGGTCGGGTAGCCGTGGGCGGACCGAGGAAGGCGTGGGGGCGGAAGGCCTGGCGGACCACCGGGACGCTCGCGATCGCGGTCGTCATGATCGCCGCCGGGATGCAGACCTGGGCGATGGTGGTGCAGGAGCAGACGACCTCGACGCAGCCGTACAACGTCGTCATCCACAAGCTCCGGCTGGACACCGGCAGCGCCTCGGTGCGGATCAGGGCGGGCCGCGAGGGCCGGGTGGTGGTCCGGCAGAACCTGGACTGGATGGTGCGCAAGCCGTCGGTGTCGACCACCTTCGACGGTGACGTGCTCACGGTCGGCATGGAGTGCCGGAAGTTCCTGCCGTTCGCCGACTTCGGCTGCGGTGCCCAGATCGAGCTGGAGGTGCCGGCCGGTACCGACGTGTCGGGGCAGGTGAGCTCGGGCAGCGTCGAGGTGGACGGCCTGAGCGGCGGCGTCCGGATCGACCTCACCTCGGGCGAGCTGAAACTCACCGGCACGTCCGGGCAGGTGTACGCGCACGCCACCTCCGGGATGGTGCAGGGCACCGACCTGAGCTCGGAGCAGGTGTACGCGGAGACCACCTCGGGGGCGGTCGACCTGGCCTTCTCCAGGGCGCCGCGGTCGGTGGACACCAGGAGCGGGTCCGGCTCGGTGAAGCTGGCCCTGCCGCAGGACTCCCACTACGCCTTCAGCGGCGAGGTCGGCAGCGGCAGCCGCCACATCGACCCGAGCCTGGCGGACCCGGCCAGCCCGAACCGGATCCACGGCTCGGTCACCTCGGGCTCGATCACGATCGACCCGGCCTAGCGAGGCCCTGGGAGACCCGGAACGGCCCGGAAACCGGGGCTGACCCGAGTGGGGGACAATGGAGAGTCCCGTTCCCCTGCCCCGAGGTCAGCCGCGCATGACAGCCACGCCCGCACCCACCGCGCCCGACGCCGAGTTCGCGCCGCTGGACATCGGCCCGATCCGGGTGTGGCCGCCCGTCGTGCTGGCGCCGATGGCCGGCATCACCAACGCGCCGTTCCGCACCCTCTGCCGCGAGCAGAGCGGCGGCAAGGGCCTGTACGTCTCCGAGATGATCACCACCCGGGCCCTGGTCGAGCGCAACGCCAAGACCATGCAGCTGATCAAGTTCGACGCCAGCGAGAAGCCGCGCTCGATCCAGCTGTACGGCGTGGACCCGGTGACGGTCGGCAAGGCCGCCCGGATGATCGCGGACGAGGGCCTGGCCGACCACATCGACCTCAACTTCGGCTGCCCCGTCCCCAAGGTGACCCGCAAGGGCGGCGGCTCGGCGCTGCCGTACAAGCGCAACCTGCTGCGCGAGATCCTGCGCGAGGCCGTGGCCAACGCGGGCGACCTGCCGGTCACCATGAAGATGCGCAAGGGCATCGACGACGACCACCTCACCTACCTGGACGCCGGCCGGATCGGCGCCGAGGAGGGCGTGTCCGCGATCGCCCTGCACGGGCGCACCGCCGCCCAGCACTACGGCGGGACGGCCGACTGGTCGGCGATCGCCCGGCTGCGCGAGTCCGTTCCGGCGCACGTCCCGGTGCTGGGCAACGGGGACATCTGGTCGGCGGACGACGCGCTGCGGATGATGCGGGAGACCGGCTGCGACGGCGTCGTGGTGGGCCGCGGCTGCCTGGGCCGGCCGTGGCTGTTCCGGGACCTGGTCTCGATCTTCGAGGGCGAGGTCGACTACGCCCGTCCGGACTTCGGCTACGTGGCGCGGGCCATGGTGCGGCACGCGCAGCTGCTCGGCGAGTGGATCGGGGACGAGGCGCGCGGCGTGATCGACTTCCGCAAGCACGTCGCCTGGTACACCAAGGGCTTCTCGGTCGGCTCGGAGCTGCGGGTGAAGCTGGCCAACTCCTCCTCCCTGGTCGAGCTGGCCGAAACCCTGGCCCTGGTGGAGCAGTCCCAGGCCTGGCCGGCCGGTGCGGACGGGCCGCGCGGGCGTACCGCCGGCAACAACCGGGTGGTGCTGCCCGAGGGCTGGTTGGACGATCCGTACGACTGCGCCCGACCGGGGGCTGACGCCGAATCGGACACCTCTGGCGGATGATCTGTCCGTATTGGCGAAATCGGTCCTCCCGGGGCCATTGCCACTCGGTCCCAGCCCTCTTGTCCAATCTGGACAGGAGGGCTCCTTTTCGGCGGTCCGATGTCACGGAACGGGCACGTTTCTGGACGGAGTGCGACGATCGGCGGAGGCGGACTACGTTCGACCGGTGAGATGCACTGGTGACGCTTGCCACATGCGGTGGCGCCTGACGGCGGGTCGGTGGACGAAATGGACAGGTCGACTGTGAATCGCTTCCCGAAGCCGGTGGGCCGGTGATCGGCCGATCCGGGTGCAGGAAATCAAGCCGGGGCAACGCGGGCGACCCGCGACCGCTACCCAGCGTCCGAATCGTGCGATCTTCGTGTTTCCATTCGTTCAAGACTTGAAGGCGGGCTAGCGTCATCCGGACGATTTCACCAACAGAGGTGAACGCCTTTATGTGCATTCGATCTATCGGGTTACCCCCGGGTACCGGCCTCGTACGGCCTATTCGGGGCAGAGAAGAACCTTCGAAATGGGTATGTTCTCCGGCGTCAGGGCAACCGCGTACGAGGAGACCGACCCGTGCCGTCCCAGCAGAAGTTTGTTTACTCCTTCACTGAAGGAAACAAGGACCTCAAGGACCTTCTCGGCGGCAAGGGCGCGAACCTGGCCGAGATGACCAACCTTGGCCTCCCCGTCCCTCCGGGGTTCACCATCACCACCGAGGCCTGCAAGGTCTTCCTGGAGACCGGCAGCGAGCCGGCCTCGCTGCACCAGGAGATCAGCGCCCACCTGGACGCGCTCGAGCAGGAGATGGGCAAGAAGCTCGGCCAGCCCGACAACCCGCTGCTGGTGTCGGTGCGCTCGGGCGCGAAGTTCTCCATGCCCGGCATGATGGACACCGTCCTGAACATCGGCCTCTCGGACGCCTCGGTGGTCGGTCTCGTCGCCCAGTCCGGCAACGAGCGCTTCGCCTGGGACTCCTACCGCCGCCTGGTCCAGATGTTCGGCAAGACCGTGCTGGGCGTCGACGGCGAGCTGTTCGAGGAGGCCCTGGACGAGGCCAAGCACGCCAAGGGCACCGCCAACGACCTGGACCTGGACGCCGCCGACCTCCGGGCACTCGTCGAGGTGTTCAAGGGCATCGTCGAGCGCGAGACCGGCCGGGCCTTCCCGCAGGACCCGCGCGAGCAGATGGACCTCGCCATCCACGCCGTCTTCCACTCCTGGAACGGCGACCGCGCCCGCCTGTACCGCCGGCAGGAGCGCATCCCGAACGACCTCGGCACCGCGGTCAACGTCTGCAGCATGGTCTTCGGCAACCTCGGCGAGGACTCCGGCACCGGTGTCGCCTTCACCCGCGACCCCTCCACCGGTGCCCAGGGCGTCTACGGCGACTACCTGTCCAACGCCCAGGGCGAGGACGTCGTCGCCGGCATCCGCAACACCCTGCCGCTGGCCGAGCTGGAGAAGCTCGACAAGAAGTCGTACGACGAGCTGATGACGATCATGCAGACGCTCGAGAACCACTACCGCGACCTCTGCGACATCGAGTTCACCATCGAGCGCGGCAAGCTCTGGATGCTGCAGACCCGCGTCGGCAAGCGCACCGCCGCCGCGGCCTTCCGGATCGCCGTCCAGCTGGTCGACCAGGGCCTGATCGACCTGGACGAGGCCCTCATGCGGGTCACCGGCGGCCAGCTCTCGCAGCTGATGTTCCCGCGCTTCGCCCCGAACTCCGAGTCCCAGCAGATCGCCTGGGGCCTCGCCGCCTCGCCCGGCGCCGCCATCGGCAAGATCGTGTTCGACTCCTACACCGCCGTCAAGTGGTCCCGTTCCGGCGAGAAGGTCATCCTGGTCCGCCGCGAGACCAACCCGGACGACCTGGACGGCATGATCGCCGCCGAGGGCATCCTCACCTCGCGCGGCGGCAAGACCTCGCACGCCGCCGTCGTCGCCCGCGGCATGGGCAAGACCTGTGTCTGCGGCGCCGAGGAGCTGGAGGTCGACACCAAGCGCCGCCGGATGACCACCGCCGGCGGCCTGGTGCTGGAGGAGGGCGACGTCGTCTCCATCGACGGCGCCACCGGCAAGGTCTACCTCGGCGAGGTCCCCGTCCTGCCGTCCCCCGTCGTCGAGTACTTCGAGGGCACCCTGCACGCCGGCGCCGACGTCCAGGGCGGGCTCGTCCAGGCCGTCCACCGGCTGATGGCGCACGCCGACGTCCGCCGCCGGCTCGCCGTGCGCGCCAACGCCGACAACGCCGAGGACGGCGGGCGCGCCCGCCGCTACGGTGCCCAGGGCATCGGCCTGTGCCGCACCGAGCACATGTTCCTCGGCGAGGAGCGCCGCAAGGAGGTCGAGCATCTGATCCTGGCGGACAACGACAAGGACCGCGAGCTCGCCCTCTCCACCCTGCTGCCGCTGCAGAAGGGCGACTTCCTGGAGCTCTTCCAGGCCATGGACGGCCTGCCGGTCACCGTCCGCCTGCTGGACCCGCCGCTGCACGAGTTCCTGCCGGACATCACCGAGCTGTCGGTGCGCGTCGCCCTCGCCGAGGCCCGCAAGGACCCGAACGAGAACGACCTGCGCCTGCTCCAGGCGGTGCACAAGCTGCACGAGCAGAACCCGATGCTGGGCCTGCGCGGCGTCCGCCTCGGCCTGGTCATCCCCGGCCTGTTCGGCATGCAGGTCCGCGCCATCGCCGAGGCCGCCGCCGAGCGCCGGCTGGCCGGCGGGGACCCGCGCCCCGAGGTGATGATCCCGCTGGTCGGCACCGTCCAGGAGCTGGAGCTGGTCCGCGACGAGTGCGAGCGCGTGCTCGCCGAGGTCGCCCAGTCCACCGGCGTGCAGCTGGACATCAAGCTCGGCACCATGATCGAGCTGCCGCGCGCCGCGGTCACCGCCGGTCAGATCGCCGAGGCCGCCGAGTTCTTCTCCTTCGGCACCAACGACCTCACCCAGACCGTGTGGGGCTTCTCCCGGGACGACGTGGAGGCCTCGTTCTTCACCGCGTACCTGGAGAAGGGCATCTTCGGGGTCTCCCCGTTCGAGACCATCGACCGCGACGGCGTCGGCGCACTCGTCAAGCACGCCGTCGAGGCCGGCCGGGCCACCCGCCCCGACCTCAAGCTCGGCGTCTGCGGCGAGCACGGCGGCGACCCGGACTCGGTCCACTTCTTCCACGAGGTGGGGCTGGACTACGTCTCCTGCTCCCCCTTCCGGATCCCGGTGGCGCGCCTGGAGGCAGGCCGCGCCGCCATCGAGACGGCGGGCAGCGACCCGCGCTGAGAGAGGGTAGGCATCCCCTCCTCGGCCGCGGGCCGGACTGACCGCTTCCCTCCCCGTCGGGAGGGCGTACACCGGAGCTCGGCGCAGGAGAACCGGCGTACGTAACAACGGCCGGGCGGGAACGGACAATGGCGTCCGTCCCCGCCCGGCCGTCCGTCTGTGGCCGTCCTTCCCCGGCCGTCCCTGCCCGCCCGGCCGCCCGTCCCCGGCCGGCCGGATGTGGCGGCGGCCACGTGTGTAGCTGGCCGGGCGGCGCCCGCGGGCCTGCCAAGCTGGGGCGCATGACCAGACGTAAAAGCCCGCTCGTCGTCGTGGCCGTCCTGATCCTGGCCCTCGTCGCCGGCATCGGGTACCTGCTCGCCGGCAAGGGCGGCAGCAGCCACCCCAACGCCGCCGCGAGCTCCGCCGCCACCTCGGCGGGTGCCTCGGCCGCCAAGTCCTCGGCCCCCAAGCCGTCCCCGCCCGCCGGCGGCACCCCCGCCCCGAGCGGTACCTGGGTGCCCGCCGACCCGGCGCTCGCCGACGTCTGCCGCAGCAAGCTCCCCAGCCAGGCCCAGGACACCCTCGGCCTGATCGCCAAGAACGGCCCGTACCCGTACAACCGCGACGGCATCGTCTTCGAGAACCGCGAGAGCCGCCTGCCGAAGAAGTCCGGCGGCTACTACCACGAGTTCACCGTGGTCACCCCGGGCTCCAACGACCGCGGCACCCGCCGCGTGGTCACCGGCGGCTCCGGCGAGCAGTACTGGTCGCCGGACCACTACGCGACCTTCCAGGAGATCGACCCGCGCTGCTGACACCCCGAACCGCGTGACACCCCGCGCCCGCACCCCTCACCGGGCCCGGCGCCAGCTGATCCGGCGGTGGGGGCCGTGCGGGCCGGTGGTGAGGAGGGCGGTCAGTTCGTGGAACACCGGGACGGGGTCGCGCCGGAGCTGGACCGGGGTGGTGCGGACCACGGGGAGCCCGACGGCGGTCAGCCGGTTGGCGCGGGCCAGGCCGCGTTCGTGGTCGGCGGGGCGCAGGTGCCAGGCGCGGGAGTCGATCTCCAACGCCACGCAGGCGTGCGGCCAGTAGGCGTCCGGGACGGCGAGGAAACGGCCGTCCAGGAAGAGCACCGGGTTCCACAGCGGCTCGGACAGGCCCGCGTACGCGAGGAGTTCGCGGGCCTCTCCCTCCACCACCGACCGCACTCCGGCGGTGAGGTCCTCCACCACCCGGGCCACCTGCGGCAGTGCGAGCGCGCCCGGCCGGGCCAGCAAGTGGTCCAGCAGTTCGCCGAGTTCGCAGTGCCGCCGCTGGACGGCCTCCGCGCACAGCGCCCGGAACCGGCGCTGCCCGGTCTCGCCTGGCGCGAGGTCGGCCAGCGCCCGGGCGACGGTGGTGCTCCACAGCCCGTCGTCCCGCTCGAAGCCGCCCGGCAGCGGCCCGGCCGACCGGTGGATCCGGACGAACTCGCGGTCGCCGACCCGGCGTTGGGCGGGGATCAGGACGTCGATCCGGGCCAGGTCGGCCGGGTGTCCGGCGCTCGGCAGCCCCGCGTCGGCCAGCACCGCGTCCCCGGTCAGCAGCACCTCCCCGGCCTGCGGCGCCCGCCCCTTCGGGCTCGCGTACGCCAGCGCGGCGCGCAGCCGCTGATGCGCCGTCAACCGGCCGGACTGCAGGCAGATCACCCGGGGCAGCACCTGTTGCCAGGGCCCGTCGGGGCGCAGCCGGTGGGCGATGGTGCCGGACGGCACGCCGAGCCGGCGCAGTTGCGCCCGGGTGACGATGTGCTGCTGGTCGGCGCCGAGCAGCACGACGGGGTCGAGCGGGTTCACGCGGGTCATGCCCGGGGTGCTGCCCACCAGGGTCGGATGTATGCGAAACATCGCCCGTCGGGGGAGCCCACGAGAATGAGGTTGACGCGGCACCGGTCGAACCGCTGAGCTGAGCGCCATATGACGACTCCACCCACCGGCCCCGCGCTCGACGCGCTCAACGGCCTTTCGGTAGGCGATGCCTACGGTGCACAGCTCTTCGTCCCGGCCACCGCCGCCGCCCATTTCGCCGCCCGCACCGACCCGCCCGGCCCCTGGCCGTGGACCGACGACACCGAGATGGCCTGCTCGCGGCCGGCGGCGACATGGACACGGTGGCCGCGATCACCGGGGGAGTGGTCGCCGCGCGCACCGGGACCGAGGGCGTTCCGGCCGCCTGGCTGGCCGCCCGCGAACCGCTGCCCGGCTGGGCGTTCCCCGAGCCGGGCGGCGTCCGGCCCGCCCCGGAGTGCGAGGGCCGTCTGAAGCCCATGCTGCTGCCCCGCGCCTGCCCGGTGCCGGACGTGGTCTGGACGGACGAACAGTGGCAGCGGATCCGGGCCGGGCTGCGCCCCCGGGAGATGGAGGACACGTGGGTGTCCCACACCGCCGAGGGCGTGCTGCACCTGCACCGCAGCTGGACCGGCTTCGAGATCTGGAGCGTCCGGGTCGCCCCGGTGCGCGGCGGTTGGCGGCCCGGGTCGGCGCTGGCGGAGGCGCACCCCGACCGCTTCCGCGGAGCTGCCGATCCGGAGCTCCTCGCCCGGGTCCTCGACTTGGCCACCAGGGGCTACGGGTGGCGGCCGTAGCCCCCTTCGGGCCGTGATCGGACGTCCGCTTCAGGCCGTGATCAGGTGCCCGGGGCCGCCGCCGTGTCTAAGGCACTCCTGGTTGATCGCCGGATCCGGGGCGCTGGGCGAGGTGGCGGCGGCGATCCGCAGCTCGATGATGTCCCGCACCGCGGGCCACTCGTCGTCGAGGATCGAGTAGAACGCGGTCGAGCGCACCACCCCGTCGAGCCCGCGCGAGTGAGCCCGGCGGACGCCCTCGGAGGTGGCGCCGAGCCGCTCGATGGCGGTGCGCGAGCGCTGGTTGCGGGCGTCGGCGCGCAGCGAGATCCGCTGCACCCCCCAGGTCTCGAAGGCGTGGCGCAGCATCAGCAGCTTGGCCTCGGTGTTGATGCCGGTGCCCTGGGCGCGCGGCGAGAGCCAGGTGTTGCCGATCTCGGCGGCGTCGGGGACGGCCGTGGCCGGGTCGCCGAACGGCACCCCGGGCACCGGCGGCCAGACCATCGGCCCCTGCCAGTAGTCGAGTTCCAGGAAACGGGTGGAGCCGACGACCCGGCCGGTTGCCACGTTCACCGTCGCGAACGGCAGCGACCGGCCCGCGGCCTGGTCGGCGAGGGCGCGCGCGATGTAGTCGCGGGCCGCTTCGAGGCCGTGCGGGACGGGCGTGAAGGCGTAGGTCGTACGGTCCTCGGCGCCGGCCTCGGCGATGGCCGAGGCATGGTGCGCGGCGAGGGGCTCCAGCCGCACGGTGCGGCCGGTGAGGATGACAGGTACGGGCACGGAACCTTCGGTCCTTCATCGGTCGGAGGGTGCCCACCGTGCCGGGGTACGGCTCGGGAGGCAGGGACAGTCGCCCCGGCCCCGGAGCACGCCCGCCGGTACCCGCGCACGCCGGAGAGCCGGTCGGGCGGGGCGGGGGCGGCGGCCCGGAGGCGGGCAGCGCGGTGCCGGAACGGACTCGGGTCCACGGACCGGTCCGGCGGGGATGAGCGAGGGGACAGTGTGCGTCCGCGAGATGGCCGATGAGGAAACGGGAGCGCGAAGGAAACAGGCGGCCAGATGAAGGCAAGATGCGTCGTGTGGGCTGGCCGAGCACCGGTCCGGGACGTGGCCGACGGCGTTACGGGACGACGTGACGACGACGCGACGATGCGAGGCAGCGAGAGGACGATACCCGTCAGAAGGCGGTGCGTCACTTCGCGGCACGCGAATGGCGGTGCGGGCTGCTGCGACCCGCCCCCGGACGGGCCGTTGAACACCCGTGACCAGGGGCTTTCCACCCGGGTGCGATCATGGTCCGGAGCGGTCCGGAGAGGCCGTCGGACCCGCCGCCGGGCGGGTCGGGAATTCCGGCGGTGCCCGGCACGCTGGAGAGGACGAGAAGCCGGTACGTCGTGACGAGTAGAGAACGGGGTTGGGTGCGCGGTGCGTGACTTCCAGGCGCTGTACGAGCTGGATCAGCAGGGCGTGGCCGCGGTGGCCGCGGCCACCGCGGAGCTGCGCGACACCGGTGCGGGCCTCGTGCTGCTCCAGCACTTCGAGGGCTTCATGGACGCCGGCGAGGCCGGCGGCCAGGTGGTGGCCCACCTGCTGGAGACGGGATCGCCGCAGGTGGTGGCCCGTTTCGACCACGACCGCCTGGTCGACTACCGGGCGCGCCGCCCCGCGATGGTCTTCGACCGGGACCAGTGGTCGTCCTACGAGCCGCCGGAGATCCTGCTCCAGCTCGTCCGCGACGGCGCGGGCGCGCCGTTCCTGCTGCTCACCGGCCCCGAGCCGGACGTCGAGTGGGAGCGCTTCGCCGGCGCCGTCCGCGAGCTGGTGGAGCGCTTCGAGGTCCGGCTGGCGGTGGACTTCCACGGCATCCCGATGGGTGTGCCGCACACCCGCCCGGTCGGTCTGACGCCGCACGGCAACCGGCTCGACCTGGCGGCCGGCTACCCGCAGTGGTTCGAGCAGGCGCAGGTCCCGGGCAGCGCCCAGGCGCTGCTGGAGTACCGCCTGGCCGAGGCCGGGCACGACGTGCTGGGCTTCGCCGTGCACGTCCCGCACTACGTGGCGCGCTCGGAGTACCCGGCGGCCGCCGTGCTGATCCTGGAGGCGGTGCAGTCCGCCACCGGCCTGGTGCTGCCGGGCACCCGGCTGCGCGAGCGGGTCGGCGAGGTGTACGCCGACATCGAGGAGCAGCTGGCGCACGGGGACGGCGAGTTGCGCTCGGCGATCCGCGGCATGGAGGGCCAGTACGACGCGGTGGCGGGGGCGGAGGGCCGGGAGAGCCTGCTGGCCGAGCCGGTGGACCTGCCGTCGGCGGACGAGCTGGGGCGGCGCTTCGAGCAGTTCCTGGCCGAGCACGAGCGCGGCGCGGAGTAGGCCCGGAGTGGGCCGGGGCGGGGGGTAGACCCGGGCGGGGAGCAGGTCCGGCACGGAATCGGCCTCGCAGGGGCGGGAACCGGCCGGGTCGGCGACGGCGCCGGGAGTCACGGGAGTCATTCGCGGGCCCCGTTCGTTGGTGGTGGCGGCGTCGGGGGACGCGCCGCCGTACGGAGCTGCCCGTGACGCCTATCCCCCGGGGGGATGCCATGCCCACGACCATGTCCAGGACCATCCGCCCGGCCGTCGCCCTGACGGCCGGGCTCGCCGCGCTGCTGCTCGCCGGGTGCACCCCCGCGGACGGCGGGTCGGACGGCTTCGCGGGCGCGCTGCCCGCCAAGAACGCCAAGACCACGCCCCCGCCGAACGGTCCGTACGTGGCGCTCGGCGACTCGTACACCGCCGGCCTGAAGATCGCCCCGCAGGTGGGTGAGCCGAAGGGCTGCTCCCGCTCGGGGGTCAACTACCCGTCCCTGGTGGCGAAGGGGCTCGGGCTGCCGGCCGGCCAGTTCCAGGACGTCAGTTGCAGCGGCGCCCGCACCGGGGACCTGACCGGCGCCCAGGAGACCGACCACGGCACCAATCCGCCCCAGCTGGACGCGCTGAACGCGGCCACCCGCCTGGTGACGGTCGGCATCGGCGGCAACGACGCGGGCTTCATGGAGGTCGTCAAGGAGTGCGCCAAGGAGAACCTGGTGGACGCGGTGAAGGGCATCGTGGGCGCCACCCGCGCCTCCTCGCCCTGCCGCGAGCACTACGCCTCCGGCGGGACGGACGAGGTGCAGCGCAAGGTCGACGCGGCCGGTGAGCAACTCGGCCGGATCCTGCAGGACATCAAGCACCGCTCCCCGCAGGCCCGGGTGTACGTGATCGGGTACCCGACGCTGCTCCCGTCCGACCCGGCGAGCTGCCGGCCGGTGCTGGGCAAGGCGGTCGCGGCGGGGGACCTGGGCTTCCTCTCGGAGAAGGAGCAGCAGCTCAACGGCATGCTCAAGCGGCGGGCGGAGGGCGCCGGCGCGGTGTTCGTGGACGCGGCCGCCCCCTCGGCCGGGCACGACATGTGCGCGGGCCAGGCCACCCGCTGGGTCGAACCGCCCTTCCCGGCCCCGGGCCTGGCGGCGATCCACCCCAACGCCAAGGGGCAGGAGGCGGTGGCCGCCGTCGTCCTCAAGGCCGTCCGCGGCTGAGGCCGTACGGCAGGCAGCGGGCCGGGGCGGACACCAGCGCGTACCGCAGGATTCACGCTCCGGCCCACGCCCCTTCGTGCGCGGCACACCCCGGCTGTCGGGGGCGCGGCGTACGGTGAAGGGCATATGGATGACACCGCGCACCGCCTCGCCGCCGCCCCGCTCCCGTACGACCACGCCGCCGAGGCCCGCTGGGTCCCCGAACCGGACAAGCGCCCCGGCCGCACGGCGTTCCAGCGCGACCGCGCCCGGGTGCTGCACTCGGCGGCGCTGCGGCGGCTGGCCGGCACCACCCAGGTGGTCGCCCCGATGCGCAGCGACTTCCCCCGCACCCGGCTCACCCACTCCCTCGAATGCGCCCAGGTGGGGCGGGAGTTGGGCGCCGCCCTGGGCTGCGACCCGGACCTCGTGGAGGCCGGCTGCCTGGCCCACGACATCGGCCACCCGCCGTTCGGCCACACCGGCGAGGAGGCGCTCGACCAGGCCGCCGAGGCCTGCGGCGGCTTCGAGGGCAACGCGCAGTCGCTGCGCATCCTCACCCGGCTCGAACCCAAGCGCTTCGCCCCGGAGGGTGAGCACCCCGCCGCCCGGCTCGCCCCCTGGCCCGGCCGCAGCGTCGGCCTCAACCTGACCCGCGCCGCCCTCGACGCCGCCACCAAGTACCCGTGGACGCGCGGCGCCCACCCCACCGACCCGGCCTCGCCCAAGTACGGCGTCTACGCCGACGACCTGCCGGTGTTCCGCTGGCTGCGGGCCGGCTCCCCGGCCGGGCGCAAGTGCTTCGAGGCCACCGTCATGGACTGGTCCGACGACGTCGCGTACTCGACCCACGACGTCGAGGACGGCCTCCAGGCCGGCCACATCGACCCGGCCGCGCTGCGGGCGCCGAGCGAACGGGCCGAACTCTTCAAGGTCGCCGAGCGCTACGCCCCGGACGCCGAGCCGGAGGAGCTGGCCGCCGCCCTCGACCGGCTGCTCGCCCAGGACCGGTGGCCCCAGGAGTACGACGGCACGGCCCGCGCCCGGGCCGGACTGAAGGACCTCACCAGCCAGCTGATCGGCCGCTTCTGCCTGGCCGCCGAGCAGGCCACCCGGGCCCGCTACGGCCCTGGCCGGCTCACCCGGTACACGGCCGAGCTGGTGGTGCCGCGGGGCGTCCGGCTGGAGGTCGCGGTGCTCAAGGCGGTCGCCGTCCGCTACGTGATGCAGCGCGACGAGCAGGCCCAGCTGCGGGCCCGCCAGCGGATCGTGATCGCCGAGCTGGCGTACGTGCTGACCCAGCGCGCCCCCGAGGGCCTGGACCCGGTGTTCGGCGCGCTCTACCGCGAGGCCGAGGACGACCGGGCCGCGCTGCGCGCGGTCATCGACCAGATCGCCACCCTCACCGACGCCTCCGCCCTCGCCCTGCACGCCAGGCTCGTCGGCGCCTCCTGGGCCTGACCGCCCGCGGGCCCCGGCGCCCGGCGTCCGGCCGCTCGGGCGCAACCGCCCGGCGCCCGACCGCGCGCGGTGCAACGGTCCCGGCGCGACCGGACCGCCGGGAAACCCCGGCCACCCCAGTAGACTTCCGGGGTGGCCGGGCGGATCAGGGACGAAGACGTACAAGCGGTGCGCAGCGCACTGCCGATCGACGCCGTGGTCGGCGACTACGTTCAGCTCACCAACGGTGGCGGCGGCGAGTACAAGGGCGTCTGCCCCTTCCACGACGAGAAGTCCGCCTCGTTCTACGTGAACCCCGCCAAGGGCGTCTTCCACTGCTTCGGCTGCCAGGAGAACGGCGACACCATCGCCTTCCTGATGAAGATCGAGCACTTCACCTTCGCCGAGGCCGTCGAGCGGATGGCCGCCCAGGCCGGCATCACCCTGCGCTACGAGGAGGGCGGCTACAGCCCCCGCCACCAGCAGGGCGAGCGGACCCGCCTGGTCGAGGCGCACAAGGTGGCCGCCGCCTACTACCGGGAGCAGCTGGCCTCGGCGGAGGCGGAGATCGGCCGCCGCTTCCTGGCCGAGCGCGGCTTCGACGAGGAGGCCGCGAAGACCTTCGGCGTCGGCTACGCCCCGGTGGGCTGGGAGCACCTCGTCCGCTACCTGCGCGGCAAGGGCTTCACGGACAAGGAGATCCTGCTCGGCGGCCTGGCCTCGCAGGGCCAGCGCGGCGGCCTGATCGACCGCTTCCGGGGCCGGCTGGTCTGGCCGATCCGGGACATCGCGGGCGAGGTGGTCGGCTTCGGCGCCCGCCGCCTGCGCGAGGACGACAACGGCCCGAAGTATCTGAACACCCCCGAGACGCCGATCTACAAGAAGTCGCACGTGCTGTACGGCATCGACCTGGCGAAGAAGGAGATCGCCAAGTCGGGCCGCGCGGTCGTGGTCGAGGGCTACACCGACGTGATGGCCTGCCACCTGGCGGGGGTCACCTCGGCGGTGGCCACCTGCGGTACGGCCTTCGCCGAGGACCACATCAAGATCATCCGTCGGCTGCTGATGGACACCTCGCAGTACCGCGGCGAGACGGTCTTCACCTTCGACGGCGACGCGGCCGGCCAGAAGGCCGCCCTGCGGGCCTTCGAGGACGACCAGAAGTTCGCCGCGAAGACCTCCATCGCGGTCAGCCCGGGCGGCATGGACCCGTGCGAGCTGCGCCTGGCCCAGGGCGACGAGGCCGTCAAGCAGCTGATCGACAACCCCGTCCCGCTGTTCGAGTTCGCGCTGGTCTCGGCGGTGTCCAAGCACCGGGTGGAGACGCCGGAGGGGCGGTCGGCGGCCCTGGAGGAGGCGGCCCCGATCGTCGCCAAGATCAAGGACCGCTCGATCCAGCACGAGTACGCCGTCCGCCTGGCCGGCATGCTCGGCATCCTGGACGAGCCCTTCGTCGTCCGCCGGGTCTCCCAGCTGGCCCGCTGGGACCGCGAGCGCCAGCAGAACCCCCGGGGCGCCGACCGCGGCCGCCGCGTCGAGCCCGCGCCGGTGCGCCCGGCACAGCCCGCCTTCCGGCTCAACCCGCGCGACCCGGCCCAGTTCGTCGAGCGGGAACTGCTCAAGCTGGCCCTCCAGCACCCGGACCTGGTCAGCCCGGCCTTCGACCACTACGGCGAGGACGAGTTCCCCACCCTGCCGTACACCGCCGTCCGGCAGGCCATCGCCAAGGCCGGCGGGGCCGCGTACGGGGCGACACTGCCCGACTTCACCAGCGCGGTGCGCGAGGCGGCCCCGGACGACCAGGTGCGCTCGCTGGTCACCGAGCTGACCGTCGAGCCGGTGCGCTCCCGCCGGAAGGTGGACGCGGTCTACGCCGGGGAGTTCCTGGTCAAGCTGCGCCTGCTGGCGGTGGACCGGCGGATCGCCGAGGTCCGCGGCTACCTGCAGCGGCTCGGCCACCGGGCCGACGCCGAGCAGCAGCACGCGGTGCAGACCGAGCTGTGGCAGCTCCAGCAGTACGGCCAGCAGCTCCGCAGCCAGGGCGCGGCGGGGCTGTAGGAGCGCGGCGGGGCCGGGGGAGCGGCCCAGAAAGTCGGCGCACGAGTCTCGGCCACGGAGTGTGGCGTACCGCACACTGGAGGGCGTCCCACCTCCGTTCAGCGCGGGTCCGCCAGAGTCGCGCCCGCCCCGAGGGATGCCCGTGGACCGAGGCTTCGCCGCGACCGCCAGCCCGACCTCCAGCCCGACCGCCGCACCGACCTCCAGCCAGACCGCCGCACCGGCCGGCGCGCTGAGCGCCGCACCGCCCGGGGAACGGGAGGCGGACCACGGCCGGGCCGGGGCCGCGCCCCCGGACGGCGCCCGAGGCGCGCCGGAGGGCCACCCCGAGGCCCCGGAGACGGACCCCGACGCCGACGACCCGGAGCCCGAGGCGGAGGACCCGGAGCCCGACGACGGGGACGAGGAGGAGCCCCGCCCGCCGGCCGAGGGCGACGCCGGCCCGGCACCGGACCTGCTCCGCCAGTACCTGCGCGAGATCGGCCGGGTCCGCCTGCTCACCGCCGCCGAGGAGGTGGAGCTGGCCCGCCGGGTCGAGGCCGGACTGTTCGCCGAGGAGCGGCTGAACGGCGACCCCCCGCCGCCCGACCCGCTGGCCCGTGAACTGGACACCCTGGTGGTGCGCGGCCGGATCGCCAAACGCCGGCTGATCGAGGCGAACCTGCGGCTGGTGGTGTCCGTCGCCAAACGCTACGTCGGCCGCGGACTGACCCTGCTGGACCTGGTCCAGGAGGGCAACCTGGGCCTGATCCGGGCGGTGGAGAAGTTCGACTACGCCCGCGGCTACAAGTTCTCCACGTACGCGACCTGGTGGATCCGGCAGGCGATGAGCCGGGCGCTGGCCGACCAGGCCCGGACGATCCGGGTGCCGGTGCACGTGGTCGAGCTGATCAACCGGGTGATCAGGGTGCAGCGCGCCCTGCTGCAGGAGCGCGGGCTGGAACCGACCCCGGCCGGGATCGCCGCCGCCCTGGAGCTGACCGAGGAACGGGTGCGCGAACTGCTCCGGCTGGCCCAGGAGCCGATCTCGCTGCACACCCCGGTCGGCGAGGAGGACGACGTCGCGCTCGGCGACCTGATCGAGGACGCCGACGCCGCCTCACCCGCGGAGTCCGCCACCTTCCTGCTGCTGCGCCAGCACCTGGACGCCGTCCTGGCCACCCTGGGCGAGCGGGAGCGCCAGGTCGTCCAGCTCCGCTACGGGCTGGACGACGGCCGCCCGCGCACGTTGGAGGAGATCGGCACGGTGTTCGGCGTGACCAGGGAGCGGATCCGCCAGATCGAGTCGAAGACGCTGATCAAGCTCCGCGACCACGCCTTCGCGGCGCAACTGCGCGGGTACCTCGACTGACCCGCCCGCCGGGACCGGCCGGGACCGGCCTAGGACCGGCCCGGGGAGGGCTGTGCGCCGGCGGGCTGTGCACTGGCGGGCTGCGCGTCGGTCGGCTGTGCCGGGGAGGGCGGGTCGGTGGCCGCCGCGTCCGGGCCGGTGCCCGGGGGCGGTGAGGCGGGGCCGATCGGGATCGGGGTGGAGGCCACCACGGCGGCCAGGCCGGAGACGGGCGAGGTGCAGACGTGCCCGGCCGGCTGGTACCCGCAGACCTGGAAGGTGACGGCCGGGTCGGCCGCGTCCAGCATCGACGAGTAGTTGTCGTAGCCCCAGTGGATGAGCGCCGTCTCGCTCTGGCCGGAGTCGTCGCTGATGGTCGCGTAGTCGTTCGGCTCGCCCTCGGTGATCGCCGCCCAAGCCGCCTGGCAGGTCTGGCTGTACCGGAGGTAGACGACGACCTTGCCGATGACGTCGGTCTGCAGGGTCCGGGCGTCCTTGCCGCAGCCGGTGGCCTTGGGGTCCTTGTGCGCGCAGCCGACGGCCTGGCAGACGGGAGCGCCCGGGGCGGGCTTGGCCGTGGTGGCGGTCGGGACGGGCTCGGCGACGGTCTGCGGCTGCTCCTGGTGCCGGGTGGCCCGCAGGCCGACCAGCACCAGCAGGGCCGCCAGCAGGGCGGCGCCCGCCAGCAGCGTCGCCGGGCGCCGCCACCACGGCACGGGTGCCGGCCCGGCGCCGCCGGGCTCGCCGGGCGCGGCGGTCAGGTCGAGCAGGTCGGTCACGTCGGTCACGTCGGAGGCGGCAGGTGGGGCGGCGGCCGCGGGTGTGGCGGGCGCGCCGGTCCGGTCCGTCGGGGGCTGTGCCGTCGGGGTCTGCGCCGCCCGGGGTTGCTCGGGGACCGCCTGCGCGGCGGGTTCCTCCGGGGCGGCGGGCCCGCCGCCCTCCTCGGGCCCCGCCACGGCCCGCTCCCACAGTGTCCGCAGGGCCGGGCCGTCGCAGTCCACCGCCCCGGTCAGCGCCTCCAGCGCCTGCCCGGTGATGACCCGCTTGCCGTTCAGCCAGCGCTCCCAGGAGGCCCGGCTGTAGTGCGTCCGGGCGGCCAGCTCGGACAGCGAGAGTCCGGCGGCGTCCTTGATGACCCGGAGCTCCTCGGCCAGGAGCCGGGCGGGTCCGGACAGCTCTTCGGGCAGGTTCTTCCAGGCGGAACCCATGGGGCCTTCCAACGGTGCGAGACGGGAACGGGGGACGGGGGGAGCGGAACGGGCTCCGGCCGGGGGCCGTCCGGGTGTCTCCGCTTCTCCAAACCCATCGGTCCGGCGTCCCAAACCCCAGGTCATGGCGCTGAGACGGACGGAAGTGTCTCACAACCCCCGGGAACGCTCGCATGTGCACGTGTCCGTCGTGCACAGTTCTCTCGTCGGCGCGGTTCGCCGCCCGACGGCGTCGTTCGGACGCGGACCGGTCACCGGTCCCCGCTCCGGCAGCACGTCCCGATTCCCCCACCGACCGGGGCAGCCTCGCGGGGGGAGGCTGCCCCGGCTCGTCCGGGACGCACGGCGGGGAGGACGCTACGAAGCGCCCTCCCCGCCGTGATCACGCCCCACCGCGTTCACTCCCCACCGCGTTCACGCCCCGGCGGACACCCGCCCTAGTGGTGGAAGCCCGACCGGGCCGGCACCCCGAGCTCCTTGAGCGGGCCGGGCTGGCGCCGCAGCTCCGGCAGCAGCCGGGAGAGGTCGGCCAGCAGCAGGTCGGCGAGGTCCAGCGAGAAGCCGTTGCGGCAGACCACCCGGAGCACCGACAGGTCCGTCCGGTTCGCGGGGAAGGTGTACGCGGGCACCTGCCAGCCGCGCTCGCGCAGCCGCCGCGAGACGTCGAACACGTCGAACGGCTCGTCGTCGGCGGTGGTGAGGGCGAAGACCGGCAGCTGGTCGCCGCGGGTCAGCAGCCGGAAGCCGCCCAACTGCCCGATCGCTTCGGACAGGTGGATGGCGACCTCGCGGCAGGCGCCCTGGACGGCCCGGAAGCCGTCCCGGCCGAGCCGCAGGAAGACGTAGTACTGCGCGACGACCTCGGCGCCGGGGCGGGAGAAGTTGAGCGCGAAGGTCGGCATCTCGCCGCCGAGGTAGTTGACCCGGAAGACCAGTTCCTCCGGCAGCGCCTCCTGGTCGCGCCACAGGGCCCAGCCGACGCCGGGGTAGACCAGGCCGTACTTGTGCCCGGAGCTGTTGATCGAGGCGACCCGGGGCAGCCGGAAGTCCCAGACCACCTGGGGGTCGAGGAAGGGCGCCACCATGCCGCCGGAGGCGCCGTCCACGTGCACCGGGACGTCGAGGCCGGTGCGTTGCTGGAGGTCGTCCAGGGCCGCGCAGATCTCCGCGATCGGCTCGTAGGAACCGTCGAAGGTGGAACCGAGGATGCCGACCACGCCGATGGTGTCCTCGTCGCACAGGGCGACCGCTTGCTCGGCGTCGAGGTGGAAGCGCTCGCCCTCCATGGGCGCGGTGCGGGCCTCGACCTCCCAGAAGGTGCAGAACTTCTCCCAGCACACCTGCACGTTGACGCCCATCACCAGGTTGGGCCGGGCCCCGGCCGCGTAGCGCTCGGCGTTGCGGTGCATCCAGCGGCGCTTGAGCGCCATGCCGGCCAGCATGCAGGCCTCGCTGGAGCCGGTGGTGGAGCAGCCGACCGCGGCGTCCGGGTCGGGGGCGTGCCAGAGGTCGGCGAGGATCGCCACGCAGCGCCGCTCCAGTTCGGCGGTCTGCGGGTACTCGTCCTTGTCGATCATGTTCTTGTCCAGGCACTCGGTCATCAGCCGGGTGGCCTGCGCCTCCATCGAGGTGGTGACGAAGGTCGCCAGGTTGAGCCGGGCGTTGCCGTCCAGCATCAGCTCGTCGTGGATCAGCTGGTACGCGGTGTCGGCCGTGACGGGCCCCTCGCCGAGCCGGTGCAGCGGCGGTGCCAGCTTCATCGAGCCCAGTGGGTCGGCGGCGCCCACCAGCGGACCGATGCTCAGCCGGCGGTCGTTGCCGGCCCCCTTGTGCAGCGCCATGGCGTCCTGCCGCCCTTCGAGCCGGTGGCCGTGTCCCGTCCCACGCTGCCACCGGCCGCCGGGTGACGCATCTTCACCGGCCGGTGAGACCGCCGCAGCCGAGGTCGGGCCGCCGCAGCAGGGGTCAGGCCGCCGTCTCCGGGTGGATCTGTTCGCGGGCGGCGCGGTACTGCTGGCGCACCGCCGAGCCGATCGCCAGGTCCTGCTCCCCGTCCGGCTCGACGGTCTCGGCGTCCGGCAGCTCCCACTCCGGCGGCTCCGGGGTGCCGGCCAGCGCCCAGGCGGCCTGCCGGGCGGCCCCGCGGGCGGCGTGGGCGCCCGGCGGCGGCACCACGACCGGGACGCCGAACAGCGGCGGGGCGATGTGCCGGACGGCGGGCAGCCGCCCGGCCGCGCCGAGCAGGAACACCCGCCGCACCGCGACGCCCTGGGCGCGCAGCACGTCGAGGGCGTCCGCGATGTTGCACAGCATGCCCTCGACGGCGGCCCGGGCCAGGTGCTGCGGCGTCATCGAGTCGGCCCGCAGGCCGGTCAGGGTGCCGGCCGCGTGCGGGAGGGCCGGCGTCCGCTCGCCGTCCAGGTAGGGGAGGAGCACCAGCCCGTACGCGCCGGGGGAGGAGTGCAGGGCGAGGTCGCTCAGGCCGTCCAGGTCCCGGCCGAGCATGGCGGCGGTGGCGCGGAGCACCTGGGCGGCGTTGAGGGTGGCGACCATCGGGAGGTGGCGGCCGGCGGCGTCGGCGAAGGAGGAGATCAGCCCGGTGGCGTCCACCACGGCCCGGTCGTGCACGGCGAAGATCGTTCCGGCGCTGCCGAGCGAGACCACCGCGTCGCCGGGGCGCAGCCCGAGGCCGAGCGCGGCGGCCATGTTGTCGCCGGTGCCGGCCGAGATCAGCAGGCCCTCGGGGGTGTGCCCGGCGGGTTCGGCGGGGTCGAGGACCTCGGGCAGCCGCAGCTCGTGGCCGAGCGCCAGCTCGACCAGGTCCTGCCGGTACTCGCCGGTGATCGGGGACCAGTAGCCGGTGCCGGAGGCGTCGCCCCGGTCGGTGGTGCGGCGCCTGGGGTGGCCGAGGAGCTGCCAGACCAGCCAGTCGTGCGGGAGCAGCACCTCGGCCACCCGGCGGGCGTTGGCGGGCTCGAACTCGGCCAGCCAGCGCAGCTTGGCGATGGTGTAGGTCGGGCTGGGGACGGCGCCGATCGCGGCGGTCCAGGCGGCCGGGCCGCCGAGCGCGTCCAGCAGCTTGGCGGCGGCGCCGCTGGAGCGCGGGTCGTTCCAGAGGATCGCCGGCCGGACCAGCACCCCGCCCGCGTCCAGGCCGATCATGCCGTGCTGCTGCGCGCTGACGCCGATGGCCCGGACGCCCTCCAGCAGGCCGCCGGCGGCGGCGTCGCCGAGCGAGTGCAGCCACAGCTGCGGGTCGGCCTCGCCGGGGCGGGTGTCCGGGTCCTCGGGGACGGGGTGCGGCGCCTTGCCGGAGCGCAGGACGGCGCCGGTGTCGGCGTCGCACGCGACGATCCGGGTGCGGTTGGTCGAGCTGTCTATCCCCGCGACGATGGCCATGTCGAGATCATGCCTCAGCCCGGCCCGGGACGCGTCCGGGCCGGGTGAGGTGTTGCCCGTTCGGGACGGGACGCAGGGCCCCGGTACACCCTGGCGTCACCGTCCCGTCACGGGCGGAAGGTACCCCAGCCGTCGTCCTCGGCCCGGGAACGGTTGAAGTACGGCACCCGGTCGGTGACGGCGTTCGGCAGCCGGTCGCCGACCTTGTCCGCGACGGCGCCGGCGGCCTTCCCGGCGACCGCGCCGGCCTGCTGCCTGGCTCGGTCTGCGGCGCCCTGCACCGTGGGGTTCTGGGCGATCTGCCGGGTGACCTTCGTGATCTGGTCGTAGCGCCGGCGCCCGGCCCTGGAGCCCAGGACGTAGCCGGCCGCGAACCCCGCGGCCAACGACAGCTTCCACATGATCGGATCCACCCTCTCCTGGCGGCCTTCTGCCGCATTGCCCTACCCGTCCGTCGGGACGGCGAACCGTCCGTGCCCCCAGCATCCCCGGGGGCCGTGCCGGGCGCGCGCCGGGCACGCCGCGCGGGAGGCCGCGCGGGAGCCCCGGGGGCGGTCCGGCGAAAGCGATTGGCGGACCACCCCCCCGAGTGCGCTAATGTATGTCCCGCAGCGAGCGCCGAGGAGCCCGGGGAACCGGGGGCCGAGGCGGAAGCCGATCCCCCATAGCTCAATTGGCAGAGCAGCCGACTGTTAATCGGCAGGTTATTGGTTCGAGTCCAATTGGGGGAGCTCGGGAGAGGTCTTGCAAGAGCCCTCCTCCCGTCCGTGGTACGGAAGTTCGGTACCGCGATCCCGCATAGCTCAATTGGCAGAGCAGCCGGCTGTTAACCGGCAGGTTTTTGGTTCGAGTCCAAATGCGGGAGCTTCATCGGGTCCGCCCGGTGACTGCTCAGAGCGAAGGCCCCTCGGATGACCGGGGGGCCTTCGTGTTGCCTTCGTCACCTCGCGACGGCCGGGCGGCTCGGGCGACCGCCTCCGGAGCTGGGTGGTTGCCCCCGGGTTCGGGCGACTGCCTCGCGGGTTCAGGCGGTCGCTTCCCGGTAGAGCGCGGAGACCCGCTGGTCGAAGGTGACGCTGTAGGAGGTGCCGGCCGTCTCGCCGCCCTCCTGGTAGCCGCCGATCACGCCGACGACCGCGCCGCTGTCCGTCACCCACGGGCTGCCGCTGGTGCCGTCGGTGTAGCCGTCGCAGTCGAAGCGCTCCTGGGTCGGGCTCTGCGAGCGGGTCCTGGCCGCGCAGGTGATCGGCTCGTCGCGCTCGTTCGGGTAGCCGGTCACCGAGACGGCGAGCCCGAAGCCCTGGCCGGTGGCGATCGGGTTGCCGCCGACGGCGTCCTCGACCTGCTTGCCGCCGACCGTGCCGACGGTGACGAAGGCCACGTCGTACTCGGGGTCGTCGTCGTCCGCCCAGCGCGGGTCGACGGTGATCGACTTCACCGGCCAACTGCCGTACGGGATGAAGCCGTTGCGGTAGCCGGGGGTGAACACCAGGCCGTCCAGCAGGCCGATCCGGCGGTTCTGCACGCAGTGCGCGGCGGTGACCAGCAGGTTGTGCCTGGGGCTGCGGACGACGCTCGCCGTGCAGGCCCGGGGGCCCTGCGCGGTGCGGACCGAGAGGGTGCCGATCCGGTCGCGGGTGTTGCTCTGCTGCGCGACCTCGGCGGCGGGCGCCTGGTCCTGCTCGCCCCCGTCGCACGCGGTTCCGGCGGCGAGCAGCAGGGCCGCCAGCGCGACCGTCCGTGCGGCGCGCGGGGGCCGTGCCGGGCGGGGGGCCATCGGGGCTCCGTCTCGTTCCTCGGGGCGGGCACCGGGTCCGTGCGTTCCGCCGTTCGAGAGGAAGATCTATCAGGCCGTGCCCGGCGGCGCCACTGCCGCCCCTCCGGTCAGCCGGTGGCCCGGTCGTAGAGCGCCTGGACGCGGTCGCCGAAGTAGCTGCTGTACGAGGTGTCCGGGCTGTCGCCGCCCTGCTGGTAGCCGCCGATCACGCCGACCACGGTGCCGGTCCTGGTGCTCGGGTCGAAGTCGGTCACCCAGGGGCTGCCGCTGGTGCCGCCGGTGTAGTCGGGGCAGTCGATCCGCAGCTGGGTGGAGCTCTGCTCGGTGGTGTTGTTGGCGCAGGTGATCGGGACGTCGCTGGTGCCGGGGTAGCCGGTGATCCGCACGGGCAACTGGTAGCCGAGGCCGATGCCCAGCTTGTTGGCGCCGAGCACCTGCTGCACCTGCTGCCCGTTCTGGGCCTGGACGACCGCGAAGGCGACGTCCACGTCCGGGTCGGCGTGGTCCTTCCAGCCGTCGTCGACGGTGACGGCGATCAGCGGCCAGACGCCGCTGGGGGTGTCGCCGTTGCGGTAGCCGGGGACGAAGACGAGGTCGCTGCGCTGGCCGAGTTGGGGGTCCCAGACGCAGTGCGCGGCGGTGACGATGAGGTTGAGCCCGGCGCTGTCGACGACGCTGGCGGTGCAGAAGTGGTCGCCGTCCGCGTTGCGGGTGAAGACGGCGCCGACCAGGCCGTTGAGCACGGTGGCCCTGGCGGTGCGGGTGACCCCGGTGTGCCTGGCGACGGCGCCCCTGAGCCGCTGCCGGCTCCAGCCGTGGCCGCCGCCGGAGGCCGGGGCGGATCCGGAGGGGCGGGCGGAGCGGGTGGCCGGGGCCGAGCTGACCGTCGGAGCGCCCCCGCCGGGCCCGGCCGAGGTGGTGCAGCCCGCCGCGGCCAGCAGTACCGCGAGCGCCCCGGCCGCGGCTCCCGTCCCACGTGTCGTCATCCGTCCAGGCTGCCCGTGCGGCCGTCCGGGCGCCACCCGAACTGCGCAATCAGGACAGGCGCACGCCTGTGCGTACCCGTGCGCGCCCCCGGCGCGCACCACGGGTGATCGACCGGCTATGCTGCGCGGGACGTCCTTTCGGGGCCGTCTGCTGCTGCCGTGGTCGACGACCGGCGCACGCGGCGAACCGGGGCGGTAGCTCAGCCGGTTAGAGCAGGGGACTCATAATCCCTTGGTCGTGGGTTCGAGTCCCACCCGCCCCACCTCGAACAGCCGTCAGGGCATGAGTAAAAACGATGCCCTGACCTGGCAAAACGTGCAGGACTTCGATCGGAACTGTAGAGCATGAGGCGCCCCGCCGGTCTGGCGCCGCGCCGAGATTCACCCGCCAGTGGACATGACGAGTGGTTCGCCCCCGGGCTGTCGGCAGCGTCCCGGCCGAGTGGTGCCGTCCGCCCACCGAGCGCAGCCAGGCCGCGCCGTTGCCCTCCTGCGGAGGGGGCCGTGATGGGCGGGCGGGTCAGGAACGTCTTGAGTTTCCGTCAGGGAAGTCGACCGGTTCCAGGCCCGGGTGTGGACTCCCAAGTGAACCTCGAATCCGTGGAATTCCTTTATCAATGAGCGCCATCCGGAAATCTGGCAGTATGTCTGGTTCTTCGACTATTGCTCGAAATTCGCCCGTCAGTCATGGATTCAAGCGGAATCTTTGCGTCCGAACCGGCGGTCCGGAGTTCCTCCCGCCGGGGCCGGGGTTGCCCATCCGGCGCGTGATAGGGTCCTGAATTCATGACCCGGCGCATACCAGGCCGGGTCGGCTTGGGGGAATCCAGGTGGCCCGGTGTCCTCGGGTCGCCATCGGAAATTCGGGCGCGCCGGCGGGGGACGCATGCGTGAAGGTGTGCAGTCGTCAACCTGTGCCGGGGGCTGTCGGCGCGACTTCTGCTTTCTTCACACACCATGCCCGGACTCACCGGACCATCGGTTCTGAGGATTCCGGGTCTTCTGACCGGGGGGATGAGAAGAATCGTGTACTTTCGCGTTCTCGGAGCACTTGCAGTGGAGACGGACGGCGGGACGCCGCGCACTCCGCAGGCGTTGAAGCTCCGGGCCTTGCTGGCGCTGTTGTGCCTGAACGACGGCCGCCCACTGTCCGCGTCGCAGCTCATCGACTCCCTCTGGTCGGGGGCGCCGCCGCGTACCGCGTCCACCGCCTTGCAGGTGTACGTCTCCCGGCTCCGCAAGCATCTGGCGGGTGCGGGCTTCGACGTGTCCGGGCTGCTGACCAGGCCGCCCGGCTACATGATGGAACTCGCCCCGTTCACCCTGGACCTGCACAGCTTCGAATCGCTGTGCCTGCGCGCCGGGGAGCTGCGGGCGGTGGGCCGGCTGGAGGAGGCCTCGGAGCTGCTCTCCCGGGCACTCGGGCTGTGGACCGGCCCGGCGCTGGCGGACCTGTCCACGGTTCCGGCATTGCAGAGCCTGGGCCACCAACTGGACGAGAAGCGGTCGGCAGCGCTGGAGGAGCGGGCCGAGACGGAACTGCTCCTGGGACGGCACAAGCCGCTGGTCGGCGAGCTCTACGGGTTGATCGACGAACAGCCGATGCGGGAGACCTTCCACGGTCTTCTCATGCTCGCGCTGTACCGCAGCGGCCGGCCGGCCGAAGCCCTCATGATCTACAACCGCATCCGGCGCGTCCTCATCGACGAGATCGGCATCGAACCGGGGCCCAGGCTGCGGCAGTTGCAGCAGTCGGTCCTGGCCCGGGACGCCGGCCTCGAAGAGCACACACTCGCCCATCTCGCCTGCTGAACGGGCTGACCGCATCCCTACGGCTCGTCCGGCCCCGCGACGCGCTCCGCTCGCGGGGCCGGACGAGCCGTACCGGCTCCCGCCCCCGCGAGCCCCTGCCGCAGCGGCTTGCGGCCCCACCGGGGTCGGCCGAGGGTGATGAAGGCCTCCGCCTGCATCGCCGCGAGCCCGATCCGCGGCAGATCGCGGGTGTGCGGGAAGACCAGGAAGCGCGGCACCCACTCCGGCTGGAACTTCGCGTTGAACTTGTACAGCGACTCGATCTGGAACCAGCGCGAGAGCAGGACGAGCAGCCCTCGCCAGGCCCGCAGCACCGGTCCCGCGCCGAGCCGTTCTCCCCGGGCCAGGGCTGAGCGGAACATCGCGAAGTTGAGCGAGACCCGGCGTATCCCGAGGGCGGGCGCCGCCTGGAGAACGGCGACGATCAGCAGCTCGTTGAGGCCGGGGTCGGCGGCGCGGTCCCGGCGCATCAGTTCCAGCGAGATTCCCTCGGGGCCCCAGGGCACGAAGTGCAGCACGGCGGCGAGGTCGTCGGCATCCGGCCTCCCGCCCGCCTCGTCCGATCCGACGTCCGGGGAGTGGTGTGCGGTGACCACCACGCAGCCGGTGTCCTCCGCGTCGCCGAAGCGGCCGAGGGCGGTGGAGAAGCCCCGCTCGATGTCGGTGCCGCGCCAGCGGGCCGCCGCGGCCGCGATCCGCGCCCGCTCCGCGTCGTCGAGGTCGCGGACCCGGCGGACCTTGCAGGAGTAGCCGTTGCGCTCGACGCGTTTGACCATCTGGCGCACATTGCGCATGACCCGCCCGCTCAGCGAGAAGTCGGCCGTGTGCACGACCGCTTCGTCACCCAGCTCCAGGGCGTCCAGTCCCGCTTCGCGCGTCCACACCTCGCCGCCGGTTTCGCCGCACCCGATCACGGCGGGCACCCAGGCGTGCCGCCTGGCCTCGTCCATGAACGCCTTGATCGCTCCGGGCCAGGCCTCGACGTCGCCGATGGGGTCGCCGGAGGCGAGCATCACACCGGACTCGACGCGGTAGGCGATGGCGGCCTTGCCGGTCGGCGAGAACAGCACGCTCTTGTCGCGCCGCAGCGCGAAGTACCCCAGCGAGTCGCGTTCCCCGTGCCGTTCGAGCAGCTCACGCACCCGGGCCTCGTCGTCCGCGGAGAGCTCCGCCAGCGGTTTCTCGGGCCGCAGGAACAGGTAGGAGGTGGTCAGCAGGGTGATCAGACCGAGCGCGCCGAGTGAGTAGCCGACCAGGTCCGCGACCCGATCCGAGGTGTAGCGCACCGGCCCCTCGACTCCGACGAGCCCGTACGCGGTGTGCCGCAGCCGCTCCTCCAGCGAGGGCGAGCCGGCCTCGTAGTCCGGGTGCACATTGGTGATCAGCAGCCCCAGCACGAGGGAGACGCCGCCCACCGCGACGAAGCTCAGCAGCGCTCGCCAACGGGTGCGCGGGTCGGACAGCGCGTAGAACTCCCGCCGGTACAGCAGCACCACCAGGAGCAGCGCGAACGACATCACACCGGTGGCGGTGGTGTGCCACCGCAGGAGGTGCAGCAGCCCGCCCACGGGGAGCAGCACGACCACCGCCCGCCAGGCCCGCCGCTTGCGGCGGCGCAGCGCGTGCGCCAGCAGTACGAGCAGCACGCCGACCATCAGCGAGCCGACCGCGGTCACCGTGGTGGTGCCACCGGGCAGTTGACCGGCCAGCAGGCGCACCCGGCTGTGGCGGAAGCCGGGGAAGACGGCGGCCGCGAGGTCGATCAGCCCGATCAGCAGGCAGGCGTACGCGGCGAGGGCGGGGACGCGCGGCCGGGGCGCCGGGGTGGTCAGGTCGCGAAGGATGTGCGCTGCCGGGCGACGACTCGTTGCCGGATCCGGGCGGGGAGGCGCTGGATTGTTCATAGAGCGCGAATCTAAAGCCGGATCAGGGGATTTCAGTCATCCTGGAGAATGATATCCGACGGGATTAAGGGGCGCTTTAGCGGGGTGAAATGCAAGTGGCGTGCATGTGGAGGTTTAGCGCCCGCGCCTAGCATTCTTCTCGTAGTGGGGTCAGGCGGGGCCGGGTTGTCCGGTCGGGACCGCGATGTGCTTTTCTTCCCGTTGCTTCCCGAATTTCCCGTGTGTCCTCCGCATTCTGTCCTTTTATTCGGTGGGAACCCGCCGGCCGGTGCGCACCATGAGGAGTGTGAGAGAAGTGTCAGGGTCAGGATCCGGCGACATGCGCCTTCCCGTGTCAACGGCCCAGCGTGAGATGTGGCTGGCCGAACAGGTCGATCCGACCGCTCCGCAGCAGCGCGTCGGTGAATACCTGGAACTCCACGGGGCCATCGACCGACGGGTCTTCGAAACGGCGATGCGGCAGGCCGTCGCGGAGGCCGTCCCGATGCACGCCGTGTTCGTCGAGGAGGACGGTGAGCCCCGGCAGCGCGTGACCCCCTTCTCCGACTGGGACTTCCCGGTCCTCGACGTCTGCGGCGAACCGGACCCCGCGGCCGCCGCGCTGGCCTGGATGCGGGCCGACCTGTCCCGCCGGATGGACCTTTCCCGAGGGCCGCTCTTCTCCTACGCGCTGTTCAGCCTGGGGCCGGATCGCAGCTTCTGGTACCTCAGCGCCCACCACGCGGTCGCGGACGGGCACACGGGCGCGCTGATCGCCCAGCGGGTGTCCGAGCTCTACGCCGCGATGACCGCGGGACTCCCCCGGCCGGCCGGCCGGTACGGGGCCATCCGGAAGATGCTGGCGGACGACGCGGACTACCAGGCCTCCGACCGGGGCGCGGCGGACCGGGCGTACTGGACGACCCGGTTCGCGGACGGACCGGAAGTCGCCACCCTCGCCTCCCAACCGCCGGGCGGGCCCGCCGCGCAGGGACAGGCCAGTCACACCGGCAGCCTCTCCGTAGCCGAGACCGAGCAGCTCAAGGCCGCCGCCCGCTCGGCCCGCACCCACTGGTCCGTGCTGGTGATCGCCGCCGCGGCCGCCCAGGTCCACCGGCTCACCGGCGCACAGGACGTCATCCTGAGCCTGCCGATGGCCGCCCGCACCGACGCCGCGGCGCGCACCACGCCGGGGATGTACTCCAACGCCCTGCCCCTGCGCGTCACGGTCCGCCCGGACCTCACGCTGCACGAGCTCGTCCGTGAAGTCGCCGGTGGATTCCGGGAGATGATCCGGCGTCAGCGTCACCGCGGTGAGCGCCTGGGGCGCGACCTCGGCCTGCCGGACACGGGGCGCTACCGGACCGGTCCCATGGTCAACATCATGGCCTTCGACTACGACCTGCAGTTCGCCGGTCGGCCCGCCACCGCCCACCACCTGACCCAGGGGATCGTCGAGGACCTGTCGTTCACGGCCTTCGACCGCGCGGACGGCCTGGGGCTGCGCATCGATCTGGTCGCCAACTCGGCCCGCTACGAAGCCGACGAGCTGGCCGCGCACCACGCGCGCTTCCTGCGCCTCCTGCGCGCCTTCAGTACGGACCGGGACATGCGGGTCGGCTCCGTCGATCTGCTCACCGAGGGCGAGCGGACCCGGTTGCTCACCGAACTCGGCGGCCCCGAGCGCGAGTACCCGGAAGCCGGCCTCACGGAGCTGTTCGCCCGGCAGGCCGAGGACACCCCGCACCTGCCGGCCGTGGTCTCGGCGGAGACCACGCTGACCTACCGGGAGCTGGATACCGCCTCGAACCGGCTCGCCCGGCTCCTCATCTCGCGGGGCGTCGGGCCCGAGCGGATCGTCGCCGTCGCGTTGCCCCGCTCGGCCCTGCTCGCCGTTGCCGTCCTCGCCGTCCTCAAAGCGGGCGGCTGCTACCTCCCCGTCGATCCCGAATATCCCGCCGAGAGGCTGTCGTTCATGCTGAGCGACACCGTGCCCGCCGTCGTGCTGACGACTGTGGACACGGCCCGGCGGCTGCCGCACACGGACGCCCCCCGGCTGGTCCTCGACGAGTCCGGCACCCTGGGCGAGCTGGACCGGTTGGCCGGCACGGGGATCGACGACGAGCAGCGGCCGGGCCGGCTCGACCCGGCGCATCCCGCGTACGTCATCTACACCTCGGGCACCACCGGCCGGCCCAAGGGCGTGGTGATGCCGGGGCGGGCGATGGTCAACCTCCTGTCGTGGCACGACGAGGCCTTCCCCTCGGCCGCCGGGGCCAGGATCGCCCAGTTCACCGCGCTCAGTTTCGACGTGTCCGTGCAGGAGATCCTGTCCGCGGTGCTGTTCGGCAAGACCCTGGTGGTGCCGGCCGAGGAGGTCCGGCGCGACCCCAAGCTGCTCGCCGCCTGGCTTGACGCGGAGTGCGTGAACGAGCTCTTCGCCCCCAACCTCGTCCTGGAGGCCCTGTGCGAGGCGGCCCTCGACCAGGGGTGGACCATCCCGTCGCTGCGGGTCCTGGCGCAGGGCGGTGAGGCGCTCACCCCGAGCCGCCAGGTACGCGAGTTCGTGCGGGGCAGCGCCGGGCGCCGGCTGCACAATCACTACGGCCCGAGCGAGACCCACCTGGTGACGGCCCACACCCTGGCGGCGGACGTCGACGAGTGGCCGCCCGCCGCCCCGATCGGCCGGCCGATCCCCAACATCAGGGCGTACGTCCTGGACGCCGGCCTGCGCCTGGCCCCGGAGGGGGTGCGCGGAGAGCTGTACCTCGCCGGGGCCGGGGTCGCCCGGGGCTACCTGAACCGCCCCGGACTCACCGCCGTACGGTTCGTCGCCGACCCGTACGGGCCGCCGGGCAGCCGGATGTACCGGACCGGGGACGTGGTCCGCTGGCTGCCCGACGGGCAGTTGGAGTACCACGGCCGGTCCGACGACCAGATCAAGGTCCGTGGATTCCGGATCGAGCCCGGCGAGATCAGGGCGGCCCTTGCCGCCTGCCCCGGTATCGTCCACGCCGAGGTGGTGGCCCGCGAGGTCAGGCCCGGGGACCGGCGGCTCGTCGGATACGTCGTACCGCAGACGCGGGGGTGCGACACGGCCGCGGTGCGCGAGTTCGTCCGGGCGAGGCTGCCGGCCCACCTGGTGCCCTCGGTCGTCGTCGAGCTGGCGGAGCTTCCGCTCACGCCGAACGGAAAGCTGGACCGCCGGGCGCTGCCCGAGCCCCGGCTCACCGGCGGCGCACCGGCCCGCGAACCGGCCACCGAGCAGGAGCGGGTCCTGTGCGGCCTCTTCGCCCAGGTACTGGAGGTGCCCGCGGTCGGTGTCGACGAGAACTTCTTCGACCTCGGCGGGCACTCCCTCCTCGCCGCCCGCCTCGTCGCGCGGATCAGGGCCGCGCTCGGCACGCCGCTGGAAGTGCACGCCCTGTTCGAGTCCCCGAGCCCGGCCGGGCTCGCACGGCGGATCGCGGACCCGTCGTCCGGCGCCGCGCCGCAGTCCCTGTTGCCGTTGCGCGCGGAGGGCTCCCGGCCCCCGCTGTTCTGCGTCCACCCGGCTGCCGGAATGGGCTGGCCGTACGCGGGGCTCCTGCCGCACCTGGGCCCCGACCAGCCCGTGTACGCGCTCCAGGCGCGGCGCGGCCCCGGGGAGGCGCCGGGCTTCCCGGCCACCGTCGAGGACATGGCCGCCGACTACGTGGCACAGATCCGTGCGGTGCGCCCCGGGGGCCCCTACCGGATACTCGGCTGGTCCTTCGGCGGGCTGGTGGCCCACGCCATGGCCACCCTCCTGGAGCGCGAGGGCGAGGTGGTCGACCTGCTCGTGATGGTGGACTCCTATCCCGTGGACGACCGGCTTCGGGCCGACCTGCCCGGGTTCAGCGAGGACGAGTTCGACCGCACCCTGCTCCAGTCGGTCGGCGACGACGATTCCCTCCTCGGGGACGACCGGGCCCGGGCCGAGCTCCGCGACGTCTACCGCAACGACCTCGACCTGATGGCCGGGTTCAGGCCCGGCAGGTTCCACGGCGGACTGCTGTTCTTCCGGGCCGCGGAGTCCGACCCCGGCGACCCGTACGAACCGGGCCGCAGCACCGCGGCGGCCTGGGCGGGCCACATCGGCGGCGCGGTCGAATCCCACGACGTGCCGGCCACCCACCACCGCATGATGCGGCCGTCGGCCCTGGCGGAGATCGGGCCGCTCCTCGCCGCGCGGCTGCGGTCCGCGGACGCGTAACGGCCCCGCCCCGAGGCGACGGCCCCACCAACCCCGGCGCACCCGCGCCCCGAGGACCAGGAGGTCCACCGAAATGACGACCACCCCGACCCACCCCGAGCACACGGGCGTCGACGCCGAGCTGGCGGAGGTGCGGTCACTGGCCCGCCGTGGCATCGAGGGCCGGACGGACTATCACGGCCCCCGGCTCCTGCGCAGGCTCGCGGAGGGCCGGCAGGGCGGCCCGTACGAGCACTTCGAGGTGCGTCCGTCGGGACCGCTGATCGGCGCCGAGATCCACGGCATCGACCTGCGCACCCCGCTGAGCGACGAGGTGTTCGGCGAGCTGGACCGGGCCCTGCTCGAATGGAAGGTGCTGTTCTTCCGCGACCAGGACCTCACCGCCGAGCAGCAGCGGGCCTTCGCGTGCCGGTGGGGCGCGATCGAGGGGCACCCGTTCCTGCCGGCGGGTACCGGCGAGGACGTCGTGCGGCTGGAGAAGGGCAAGCAGAACCCCGGCTTCGAGAACGTCTGGCACTACGACTTCCCGTGGATCGAGCGCCCCCCGCTCGGCGCCGTCCTGCGCATGGTGGAACTGCCCGAAGGGGGCGGCGGCGACACCCTGTTCACGGATGCGGCCGCCGCCTACGACAACCTCCCGGACGAGGTGAAGGCGCGCATCGACGGGCTGAAGACGGTCAACGACTTCACCCCGTCGGCCAACTACCGTGAGCTGATGACGGACGAGCAGCGGGCGCACTTCCAGGGGGTCTACCCGCCGGTGGAGCACCCGCTGGTGCGCACCCACCCGAAGACCGGGCGCAAGACGCTGTTCCTGACGTCGATCTTCACCACCCACATCGCGGGCCTGCCGGCGGACGAGAGCGAGGAGCTGCTGGCCTACCTCTTCCGCCAGCTGGAGTACCCCGAATACCAGGTGCGCTTCCGCTGGGAGGCGAAGTCGATCGCCTTCTGGGACAACCGGGCCGTGCAGCACTACGCCACCTCGGACTACCACCCGAACCGCCGGGTCGTGGACCGGACCGCGATCGCCGGCGACCGGCCGTTCTGACCTGAGCACCCGGTCCGGCACGCCCCGCACCCGCCACTCACGTCATACGGAGGAACACCCATGCATCTCAGCGAAGAACAGATCGCCCGGTACCACGAGGACGGGTTCCTCCTCGTGGAGTCCGTGCTGGACGACCGGGAGGTGGAACGGCTCCGGGCCGCGTTCCAGCGCGACTGCCGCGTTCACGGTCCGCAGGTGATCAGGGAGGAGTCCCGGGACGAGGTGCGCGCGGTGTACGCCTCGCACCACCGGCAGCCCGAGTACGCCGGGCTGATCCGGGACCCCCGGATGCTCGCGCCGGTGCGGCAACTGCTCACGGACGACGTGTACGTGTACCAGCTCAAGATCAACGCCAAGCCGGCGTTCGGCGGCGAGAAGTGGTCCTGGCACCAGGACTACGTCGCCTGGCGCCTCGCCGATCGGCTGCCCGCCCCGCTCCAGGTCAACGTCGGCGTCTTCCTCGACGCCGTCGACGAGTTCAACGGCCCCATGATCTTCGTGTCCGGATCGCACCGCCACGGCCCGGTGCGCGGCAGCCGCTCGGCCGAGGCCAAGTCCGCCCAGCACCTGGACCCGGAGGACATCGCGCTGACTCCCGACCAGCTCTCCACCCTGGTCGCCGAACGCGGCATGGTCAGCCCCAAGGGCCCGGCCGGCTCTCTCGTCTTCTTCTCGCCCGAGATCGTGCACGGCTCCGCACCCAACATGTCACCCTTCCCACGCCGACTGCTCATCGCCACCTACAACGACACCGCCAACCTGCCGAGCTGGACCGGTGAGCCGCGGCCCGACTACGTCGTGTGCCGGGACACCGAGCCCCTGCGCATCCTCGACGCCCCCTTCCTCGACGCCCTCGAAGGGGTGTCGGCGTGATGCGCGGGAAGGCCGTCGTCCTGGAGGAGTTCGGCCGGCCGCTCGCGCTGCGGGAGTACGAGGTCCCGCCCGCCCCGGTCGGGGGGATGCTCGTCGCCTGCCGCCACGGCGGGATCTGCGGCACCGACCTCCACCTCCAGCAGGGCCACCTGCCGATCCCCACCCCGCTGGTCCTCGGCCACGAAGGCCTCGGCACCGTCCACGAGCTCGGTCCGGGCGCCCCCGGGCACGACGCCACGGGAACCGCACTGAAGACCGGCGACACCGTGATGTGGGCGTCCTCGATCGCCTGCGGCTCCTGCGTCCCGTGCCGGCTGCACCGTGAGCCGACCCTGTGCGAGAACCGCCGCACCTACGGGGTCAACCGCTCCACCACCGACGGCCCCGAGCTCTCGGGCGCCTGGGCCGAGTTCATCGTGCTGCAGGCCGGTACGACCGTCGTGAAGCTGGACGACGGCATCGACCCGCTCGCCGCCATGTCCCTGGCCTGCGCGGGGCCGACCGTGGTGCACGCCCTCCTCGAACGCAGGCCGGTGCGCCTCGGCGAGACGGTCGTGGTCCAGGGCAGCGGTCCGGTGGGCCTCGCGGCCGCCGCGTTCGCCCGGCTCGCCGGGGCTGCCAAGGTCATCCTCGTGGGCGGTCCCGACAGCCGACTGGCCCTCGCGGCCGCCGCCGGCATCGGCGACGTGCACCTCGACATCACCGCGCCCGGCGACGCCGAGGCCGTCCTGGACCGGGTCCGCGCGGAGACCGGAGGAGCCGGGGCCGACCTCGTGATCGAGTGCGCGGGCGTGCCCGGGGCGGTCGCGCAGGGCCTCACCCTCGCCCGCCGGGGCGGCTCCTACCTGGTCATCGGCCAGTACACGGACGCGGGCGACACCCTGTTCAACCCGCACCAGATCGTCTACCGGCAGCTCGATGTCGTCGGATCCTGGGCGTTCACCGGCGCGCACCTCGTCGAGTACGTACGCCTGCTGCCCGCCCTCACGGCCCGCTTCGACCTGGCCAGCCTGGTGTCGTCCTACCCGCTGCACGACCACGGGACCGCGCTCGCGGCCGTGGCGGCCGGTTCGGTGATGAAGGCGGTCCTCACGAACCCGTAGGTGTGTGCGAGGTGGTACGCGTGCGGAGCCGCCGGACCCCGTCCGGCGGCTCCGCACGCGTTTCGGCGGCCGGACACGACCTAGTGGGGGGTCGCCGTCGGAACGGCGTCGGCCTTCTCGGCCTCGGTGTCGCCGGACCCCGTACTGCCGTTCTGCTGCCTGGCGTTGATGAGGAGGAAGGCGACGGCCGCGGCCACGGCGAGGATGCCGACGGCCCACCAGATCGCGGTGGCGTAGCCGTGCACGGCCGCCGCGTTGGCCAGCTTGGCCGGGTCGGCGCCGGAACGGGCCTTCTCGGCGAGCCAGTTGGTGGTGGCACCGGCCGCGATGGTGTTCAGCAGGGCGGTGCCGATGGAGCCGCCGACCTGCTGGGAGGTGCTGACCATGGCGGAGGCCACGCCGGCGTCCTGCGGCTGCACGCTGCGGGTGGCCAGGCTCATGGCGGGCATGAACGCCGTGCCCATTCCGAGGCCGAGGAGCACCTGTGCGGGCAGGATCAGGCCGACGTACGAACTGTCGACCTTGATCTGGGTGAGCAGCGCGATGCCGAGGGCCGAGGTCAGGAAGCCCGGACCCATCAGGAGCCGGGGCGGCAGCCGGGTCATCAGCCGGGTGCCGATCTGCGTCGACCCGGTCACCATGCCGACGATCATCGGCAGGAAGGCGAATCCGGTGCGGACCGGCGTGTAGCCCTTCACGACCTGCAGGTAGTAGGTCAGGAACAGGAAGAGCCCGAACATGCCGATGACGGCCAGTCCCAGGGAGAGGTAGATGCCGCCCCGGTTGCGCTCGGTCACCACCCGCAGCGGCAGCAGGGGGGCCGGGGCCTTGCTCTCGACCAGGACGAACACGCCGAGCAGGACCACCGAGGTGATGAAGAGCGCGACGGTGACGGGGGCGGTCCAGCCGTCGGACTCGGCACGGGTGAACCCGTACACCAGCGACAGCAGGCCGGCGGTGGCGAGGACGACACCGGGGAGGTCCAGCCGGGCGCCGTTGCGGGCGCCCATCGGCTCGCGCACCACGGTGACGGCGCCGAACACGGCCGCGACGGCGAACGGGATGTTGACGAACAGCGCCCAGCGCCAGTTCAGGTACTCGGTCAGCGCACCGCCCATGATCAGGCCGACGGCCCCGCCGGCACCGGAGATCGCGCCGTAGATCCCGAACGCCTTCGCCCGCTCCTTGGGTTCGGTGAAGGTGACCGCGAGCAGCGAGAGCGCGGCCGGGGCGAGCAGTGCGCCGAACACGCCCTGCAGGGCGCGGGCGGCGAGCAGCATCCCGGGGCTGACCGCGAGGCCGCCCAGCGCGGATGCGCCCGCGAAGCCGAGCAGGCCGATGATGAACGCGCGTCTGCGGCCGGTGAGGTCGGCGATGCGGCCACCGAAGAGCAGCAGGCTGCCGAACGCCAGCGAGTAGGCGGTGATCACCCACTGCCGGCTGCCGTCGGAGATGCCGAGGTCGTGCTGGGCCGAGGGCAGGGCGATGTTCACGATGGTCGTGTCGAGCACGACCATCAACTGGGCGATGCCGATGAATAACAGCGCTTTCCAGCGCTGTGGGTCCGACTGGGCGGTTGCGGGCATGACGCCTCTCAGTTGGCCGGGCGGCAGGGGTGGGCGGAGCTGCTCAGGGCGCCTGTTCCAGCGAGGGCAGCAGGGTGGGCAGCAGTTCGGCGACCACGTCGACTGCGGCGCGCCACGCTTCGTCGCTGCCGGGTCCGCCCGGGGCGGTCCGGGCGAGGATGCCCTCGCGGGAGGCGAGCAGGAACATGGCGAGGCTCTGCGCGTCGACGCTCGTGCCGTGGCGCTCCAGCAGGCGGGCGAGGGCCCCGGTGACGGCCTTGTCGTGTTCGTGGAGCCGTGCGCTGAGCTCCGGGCTGCGGGCCGCATCGAGCCGGAACTCCAGGAAGAGCAGGATCCAGCCCCGTTCGTCGGGGTCGACCGCCAGGAGCAGTTCCCCGATCCGTCGGGCCGCCCCCGGAGCCGGATGCTGCAGCAGGCCCTCCAACTGGTCGAGCCGGTGCGCGGAGTGATGGTCGAACAGCGCGAGGACGAGGTCCTGCTTGCTCTCGAAACTGGAGTAGAAGGCCCCCCGGGTGTACCCGGCCGCCGCGCACACGTCCTCGATGGTGGTCTTCGCGTACCCCTGCGCGACCAGCACCTGCCCGGCGGCGTCGAGCAGCCGGGCACGGGTGTGGGCACGCCGGCGGGGCGGGCGGCCGGAATCGGTGGAAGCAGTCTTCGATGGAGCCACGCGGGAACGATACATCATGTATTTAATACGCCGCGTATCAAACTGTCGTATCGCCGACCGGAGTTGACGGTGGGGTCGCCTGCCCGGCGGATGCGGCCGAGCCCCTGGCGCGGTGCGCAGAAAAAGTGATATCACTTTGACAGCTGGATCGGAAACACTCGCTGGAGGAGCTGGTCTCATGGCCACACCGCGTTCTGCCGTCGACGTCGAAGGCGGCCCCGTCCTCGACCTTCCGGCCCCCAAGATCACCGAGCGGGTCATCACCGGTGCCGCGGGGCTGCCGGTGCTCGGAGGGACGCTGCTCGGCCTGCTCGCGGGGATCGGGGCGACCATCGCCGGCGGTCTCCAACTGGCCGGCGGGTCCAAGGCGCTGGGGATCACCCTGCTGACCGTCGGGCCGCTGGCCGTCCTGGGCGCGCTGCTGCTGCTGTGCGGGCTGACCGTGGTCTCGCCCGGCCAGGCGCGGGTGGTCCAGCTGCTCGGCCGCTACCGCGGCACCATCCGCGCCGAGGGCCTGACCTGGCTGAACCCGTTCACCAGCCGCCGCCGGATCTCCACCCGGATCCGCAACCACGAGACCGAGACCAACAAGGTCAACGACGCGGACGGCAACCCGATCGAGATGGCCGCCGTGGTGGTCTGGCAGGTCGAGGACACCGCCAAGGCCGTGTTCGAGGTGGACGACTACAGCGACTTCGTCGCCATCCAGACCGAGACCGCCGTCCGGCACATCGCCAGCAGCTACCCGTACGACGCCCACCGCGAGGGCCAGTTGTCGCTGCGCGACGGCGCGGAGGAGATCAGCCGGATGCTCTCCGCCGAGATCGCGGCCCGGGTCGTCTCGGCCGGGGTGCGGGTCGTCGAGTCCCGGATCACCCGGCTCGCCTACGCGCCCGAGGTCGCCCAGGTGATGCTCCAGCGCCAGCAGGCCGGGGCCGTGGTCGCGGCACGGCGGCTGATCGTCGAGGGCGCCGTCGGTATGGTCGAGGAGGCGCTGGACCGGCTCGCCGAGCGCGACGTCGTCGAACTGGACGAGGAGCGCAAGGCCGCCATGGTGAGCAACCTCCTGGTGGTGCTCTGCGGCGACCGGGGCACCCAGCCCGTCGTGAACACGGGCTCCCTCTACCAGTAAGGCGCGGCGTTGGCGACGGAGCGGAAGAAGATCCTGCTGCGACTGGACCCGGCGGTCCACGACGCACTGGCCCGGTGGGCCGCGGACGAGCTGCGCAGTGCCAACGCGCAGATCGAGTTCCTCCTTCGCCGTGCCCTCAGCGACGCGGGCCGGATGCCCGGCGACGCGGCCCGTCTTCCCCGGCGCGGCCGACCGCCCAAGGAGAACCCGGAGACCGGCGGTTCCGACGCCGGGTGAACGGGCCCATCCACCGTCCATCTGCTTGGAGTCCATCGTGGACCTGCCCATCACCCTGCCGGAGAAGCTCTACCTGCTCGCCTACAACCCCGAGCGCGAGCGGCTCACCGCCACCGCCAGGCTCGACCTGGTGCTGCGGGCCGCCGCGCTCGCCGAACTCCTGCGGCGCGCGCTGATCCGCGACGACGGCCGGCACCCGGCCGCCGTCGACGGAGCGTCGGCCGACGGCCTCGACCCGCTCTCCGCCGCGATGCTGGAGCAGATCCGGCAGGGCCGGCGGCGCACCTGGCAGAGCTGGGTAGGCCGCCGCCAGGGCCCGGCGGCCCGCGCCGCGCGGGTGGTCCGGGACGGGCTGGCGGCGTCCGGGCGGATCCGGCTCGAACAGCGCCGCGCGCTCGGACTGTTCCCGTGCACCCGGGTCGTCCTGCCGGAGCAGCGGGTGCGCAAGTCGCTGGTGGCGTCGGTGGGTTCGGCGCTGAAGGCGCCGCTCAGCCGGGTCGACCCGGCGGACGCCGCGCTGGTCGCGCTGGTCGACGCGGCCAGGCTCGGAACCGTCCTGCCGTGGCGCCAGAGCCGCGAGTTCCGCACCCGGATCGACAAGCTGGCCCCCGCCGCGGGCCCCGTCCCGCGTGCCCTGCGCCGGGCCATCAACACCCGCAACGCCGACGCCGCGGTGGTCTGACCCAGCCGGTGTGATCCGAACGAGAGGCCCGGTCGCCGACACGGCGGCCGGGCTTCCCGCGTTCCGGGCCCGTGTCCGCGCTCGTGCTCGCGTCTGCGCCCATGCCGCGCCCGCGCCCCATCCACCGATCGGTTGATCCGCCCTCCACCGCGCCCGCCCGCAGCTCTGACCGGCCGGTCGATCCGCGGCCGGGGCCCCGCGCGGGAAGCTCGTCGCAGGCCGGAAGAACCGGCCGGACCGGCGGGGACGAGCGGGAGGGAGCGGCGCGATGGCCGTGATCGAGGTGGCGGGACTGTGCAAGGCCTACGGGCGGCGCCAGGTGCTGGAGGGGGTCTCCTTCGGCGTGGAGCGCGGCGAGGTGTTCGGCCTGCTGGGGCCGAACGGCGCGGGCAAGACGACGGCCGTGGAGTGCTGCGAGGGCCTGCGCCGGCCCGACGCGGGGACGGTCCGCGTCCTCGGCCTGGACCCGGTGAAGGACGCCCACCGGCTGCGGCCGAGGATCGGCATCCAGCTCCAGCAGGCCCAGTTGCAGGGCGCGCTGCGGGTCGGCGAGGCGCTGGAGCTGTACGCCGCGCTCTACCCGGACCCCCGGGACTGGCGCGAGCTGCTCGACGAGTGGGGGCTCGCCGACCAGCGCCGGACCCCGTTCGACAAGCTCTCCGGCGGCCAGCGCCAGCGGCTGCTCATCGCCCTCGCCCTGATCGGCAACCCCGAGGTGGCCTTCCTGGACGAACTGACCACCGCGCTCGACCCGCAGGGCCGCCGGGACACCTGGGAGCTGATCCGGCGGATCCGCGACGAGGGCGTGACGGTGGTCCTGGTCTCGCACTTCATGGACGAGGTCGAGGCGCTCTGCGACCGGGCCGCCGTCCTCGACGGCGGACGGATCGTCGCCACCGGCACCCCCGCGGAGCTGATCGCCCGCTCCGGCACCGGCGGCACGCTCGGCTTCCGCCCCAGCGGGCCGCTGGACACCGCCCGGCTGGCGGCCCTGCCGGGGGTCACCGGGGTCGAGGAGCGGGACGGCCGGGTCGAGGTCTCCGGCGTCGGGGACTTCGCCGACGAGGTCACCGGCCTGCTCGCCCGCGAGGGGATCGTCGTCACCGGGCTGCGGATCCGCGAACACAGCCTGGACGACGCCTACCTCGCCCTGACCCGCCACGACGCCTGAGCCGCCGTCACCACGCCCGCCGTCACCACGCCCGAGGGGACCACCACCGTGAACCGCACCGCCCACCGCACCTCCCACCACACCGCCCACGCCGTCCGCCGCCTGGCCGTCGCCGAGGCCCGCCTGTTCCTCCGCGACCCGCTGACCGCCTTGTTCGGCCTCGCCTTCCCCGTCGCGCTGTTCCTCGTCCTCGGCTCCGTCCCGGCCCTGCGCAAGACCTCGCCCGACATGCACGGCATGAGCACCATCCAGCTGTACGCGCCGATCCTGGCCGTCTTCACCCTGCTGCTGCTCGGCCTCAACGGCCTGCCCTCGCTGCTCTCCTCCTACCGCGAACGCGGCGTGCTGCGCCGGATGTCCGCCAGCCCCGTCCGCCCGGCGCTGCTGTTCGGCGCGCTGCTGCCGCTGTACCTGGGCGTCGCCGTCGTCTCGGTGCTGCTGGTGGTGGCGGCCGGGCCGCTGCTCGGGGTGTCGCTGCCGCGTCAGCCGCTGGGGTTCCTGCTGGCCTTCCTGCTGGCCGCCGCCGCGCTGCTGTCGGTCGGCCTGCTGCTCGCGGCGGTCGTCCCGTCCGCCAAGGCCGGCAACGCGGTCGGCGCGCTGGCCTTCTTCCCGATGATGTTCTTCTCCGGGATCTGGCTGCCGCGCGAGTTCTCGCCGGCCCTGCTCAACCGGATCGGCGACTTCACCCCCAGCGGCGCCGCCGTCCAGACCCTCCAGGACGCCTGGTCCGGGCACTTCCCGCACGCCGTGGGCCTGCTCACACTCGCGGCGTACGCGGTGCTCGCGGGGGCCGCGGCTGCCAGGCTGTTCCGGTGGGAATGATCATGCGGCCACCGGCCGACGAGAGCGCGCTCGGCGACTGGTTGGACCGGTTGGACCGGCTGATCGGCCCGCTCTGCTTCGTCGCCCTGCTGCTCGCCACCGCTCTGGCCCTGCTGGTCCCCGTCCCGACCGCGCGCTCCGCGGCCGCCACCCTCCCGGTGGCGGCCGCCGCTTTCCTGTGGCTGGTCCTGCGCTCGGTGCTCGACCGCACGCCGGGGCCGGAGGGCCGCGCCCGGTACGCCGGCGCCCACTTCGTCGTCCTGCTGGCGCTGACCACCGTGCTGGTGCTGGACAACCCGATCTTCGGCTTCTTCGCCTTCACCGGCTACCTGCACGCCGCCCAGTACCTGTGGGGCCGGGCCCGGATGGCGGGCGCGGCCGCGGCCACCGTCCCCACCTCGCTCTCCCAGGTCGGCGGGGCCCTGCCCGACAGCCCGGCGGAGTTCGGCGGACTGCTGACCGTCGTCGCCTTCAACCTGATGGTGGTCGGGTTGCTGTTCGCGCTCCGCGAGGTCGCCGACCGGCTGAGCGCCCGCCGCAAGGTCGCCAACGCCGAACTCGCCGAGGCCAACCGGCGGCTCACCGAGACGCTCGCCGAGAACGCCGGACTGCACGCCCAACTCCTCGTCCAGGCCCGGGAGGCCGGGGCCGCGGACGAGCGCCGCCGGCTCGCCCGGGAGATCCACGACACCGTCGCCCAGGGCCTGGCCGGGATCGTCACCCAGCTCCAGGCCGCCGACCAGACCCGTGCCCAGGACGCCGCGGCCGCCGAGCGGCACCAGGCGAACGCGGCGGCCCTCGCCCGGGAGAGCCTGACCCAGGCCCGCCGGGCCGTCCACGCGCTGCGCCCGATCGAGTTGGAGCGGGCCGCGCTGCCGGAGGCGCTGGCGGAGCTGGTCGACCAGTGGCGGGAGCGCAACGGCGCCGCCGCCGGGCTGACCGTCACCGGCGAGGCCCGCCCGCTGCACCCCGAGGTCGAGGTGACCCTGCTGCGGATCGCCCAGGAGTCGCTGGCCAACGCCGCCAAGTACGCGCGGGCCTCCCGGGTCGGCGTCACCCTCTCGTACATGCCCGACCTGGTCACCCTGGACGTCCGGGACGACGGCGTCGGCTTCGACCCGGCCGCCGAGCCCGCCTCCCGGGCCACCGGCGGCGGTTACGGCCTGGACGTGATGCGCCGCCGCGTGCAGCGCCTGGCCGGGCGGCTCGACCTGGAGACCGAACCGGGCGCCGGCACGACCGTGTCCGCGACCCTGCCGGCGATCAGCATGGAGGAGTAGCACCGTGAGCGACGCGACGACGATCAGACTGCTGTTGGTGGACGACCACCCGGTGGTCCGGGACGGGCTGCGCGGGATGTTCAGCGCCGCCCCCGGCTTCGAGGTGGTCGGCGAGGCGGGGGACGGCGCCGAGGCCCTGGTCCTGGTCGCCGCGCTGCGCCCGGACGTGGTGCTGATGGACCTGCGGATGCCGCGGATGGACGGCGTCACCGCGATCCGCGAGATGGCCGAACGCGGCCTGCCCGGGCGGGTCCTGGTGCTCACCACCTACGACACCGACGCCGACGTGCTGCCCGCCGTCCGGGCCGGCGCGACCGGCTACCTGCTCAAGGACGCGGCCCGGGAGGAGCTGTTCCACGCCGTCCGGGAGGCCGCCCGCGGCGCCTCGGTGATCGCGCCGACCGTCGCCGCCAAGCTGCTCGGCCAGGTCCGCGCGCCCGTGCGGGAGCCGCTCAGCCCGCGCGAGCTGGAGGTGCTGGAACTGGTCGCCTCCGGGGCCACCAACCGGGAGGCCGCGGCCCGGCTGTTCATCAGCGAGGCCACCGTGAAGACCCACCTGATCCACGTCTACGCCAAGCTCGACGTCAAGGACCGCGCCTCCGCCGTCGCCACCGCCTACAACCTGGGGCTGCTCACCCCGACCGGCCGGTCGTAAGACCGACCGGTCTAAGCTGGCCGGGTGCTCGAACCCGCCCTGCTGCCGACCCCGCTGGTGGACTGCACCGACGAGGTGTTCGCGCGGGCCGGGGTGGAACTGCGGCTCAAACGGGACGACCTGCTGCACCCGAGCGTCCCGGGCAACAAGTGGCGCAAGCTCGCGCCCAACCTGGCGGCCGCCGTCGCCCAGGGCCACACCCGGCTGCTGACCTTCGGCGGGGCGTACTCCACCCACCTGCGGGCGGTCGCGGCGGCCGCCGGGGCGCTCGGCCTGGAGAGCGTCGGGCTGGTCCGCGGCGAGGAACTGGCCGACCGGCCGCGCAACTGGTCGCTGCGGGCGGCCGAACGGGACGGGATGCGGCTGGAGTTCCTGACCCGCGCCGAGTACCGGGAGGCCACCGGCCGCGCCGACGCCGGCCCCACGGCCGGTCCGCAGGGGCGCTGGGGCCCCTGCCTGGTGCTCCCGGAGGGCGGCTCCAACGCGCTGGCCGTGACGGGCGCGGCGGCGATCCCGGCCGAACTGCCCGACCTGGGCGGGCACGACGTGGTCTGCTGCCCGGTCGGCACCGGCGGCACCCTGGCGGGCATCGCGGCCGGCCTGCCGCCGGGCGCGCGGGCGCTCGGCGTGGCCGTGCTGCGCGGCGGCGAGGGCTACCTGGAGGGCGAGGTCACCCGGCTCCACCGGGCCGCCCACGGCCGGGAGTTCGACAACTGGCGGATCGACCACGCGCACCACGGCGGCGGCTACGGCAAGGTCCCGGCCGAACTGGCGGCCTTCGCCGAGCGGTTCGAAGCCCGGCACGGCATCCCGCTGGAACGCCGCTACGTGGCCAAGCTGCTGGCCGCGCTGACCGGCCTGGCCGCGGCCGGAGCCTTCCCCCGCGGCACCCGGCTCACCGCCGTCGTCACCGGCCTGCCCGACCCGGAGTAGACCCGGACCCTAGTGGACCCGGAGCCGGAGCGGGCAGGCCCCGGAACGGCTCATCCGAAGGTCAGGTCGGCGCACGGGTCGGTGTCGGCGCCGCGGGTGTTCTCCGCTATGCCGGTGGGCACCCCGCTGGGCACGCCGCTCGGGTCGGCGGTGGCGGGGGCGGAGGGCTTCGCGCCGGGGCCGCTGCCGACCGCGTCCAGCTTGGTGGCGGGGTTGGGCCGGTAGTCGCGGCCCAGGGTGACGGTGATGCCCTCGGAACCCGGCTCCTCGACCGCGCGCGCCCCCGGGAAGAGCGCGGCCACCTGGTCGGCGGCGCCCTTCAGGGCCGGGTCGTAGCTGATCTCGGTCTGCAGCCGTCCGCCGGCGGGCTTGCCGAGCGTGACGTTCTGGAAGCCCCGGGCCCGCAGCGCCTCCCCGCCGGAGGTGGACAGGCCGGGGGTGCCGACGCCGTTGACCACCAGCACGGGGGCCGCGGCCTGCTCGGGCGTGAGCGGCGCGGCCGGGCCGGCCGTGGCTCCCGGGGTCGCGCCGTCGGGGCCGGGGGCGGTGGGGGAGGGCGCCGGGGTGTCGGTGCCGGAGGTCTTCTGGCCGTCCAGGGTGCGGTCCTCGCGCAGTAGCCGCCACAGCGTGTTGGCGTCCGGCTGGACGAGCTGGACGCGCTCGCCGGCGAAGCGCCAGGGCGCGGTCACGAAGGTGATGTCGGACAGCTTGATGTCCTGGAGCGAGCGGGCGAAGTCCACCAGCTTCATCGCGGTGCCGAGCCCCTCGTCCACGGTGAGCGAGCGGGTGGCCGCGTCGGCGAGCGGGAGCAGCGTGGGCAGGGAGAAGCCCTGGTCCTGCACCTTCTTGATCATCGAGGAGACGAAGGCCTGCTGGCGCTTCATCCGCCCGATGTCGGAGTTGTCGCCGAAGCCGTAGCGGGCCCGCAGGTAGTCCACGGCGGGCTGGCCGGAGAGCTTCTGCATGCCCTTCTGGAGGTGTATGCCGTGCGAGTCGACGTTGTTGGGGACGCAGACGTCCACGCCGTTGATGGCGTCGGCCATCGCGGCGGCGCCCTTGAAGTCGACCACGATGGTGTGGTCGATCCGCAGCCCGGTGAGCGTCTCGACGGTGTTCTGGGTGCAGGCGGGGTTGCCCTTGGGGAACTCGCCGATGGTGAAGGCCGAGTTGAACATCTGGTTGGTCCGGGGCGTGGTCCAGGTGCCGCTCGGCAGCTTGCAGGACGGGATGGTGACCAGGGTGTCCCGGGGTATGGAGACGCCGACGGCGTGCTTGTGGTCGGCGTAGACGTGCACCAGCATCGCGGTGTCGGAGTGGCCGACGCCCTCGTCGCCGCCGCCGATCGCGCTGTTGCCGTCGTCGCGGGTGTCCGAGCCCAGCACCAGGATGTTGACCGGCAGTTGGGCGCCGGGGGTGACCGGGGCGGGCGCGGGCGGGCGCTCGGTGGCGACGCCGCCCGGGTCGAAGGTGGTGATGTTGTTGTCCAGCCGGTGGTAGAACCAGGCCCCGGCGCCCACGACGGACAGCACCAGCACGGCGGCCAGGCCGATGGCTGTCCGCAGGTAGCGGCGCCTGCGCGTGCTGCTGCCCATCCTCCGTGTCCCCCCGTCTTTCCGTCTCTCGTGTTCGATGTTCGAACATTAGACGTTTCGACGGGCGGTTCGGTTACCTCCGGCGGTGGCCCGGATTTCGCTCCGGGGCTGTGATGCTGGTCACGCTCCGGGGCCGGAGGCGCCGGTGAGCATCCGGCGGAGCAGGTCGCGCAGGACGGCCCGCTCGTCGTGGCCGAGGGCGGCCAGCGGCTCGCGGGCGAAGTTCAGCGATTCGCGCAGTTCCTCGGAGGCGGTGGCGCCGGTGCCGGTGGCGGCGACCAGCTTGACCCGGCGGTCCTGCCGGTCGGCCTCCCGGGTGACGAAGCCGCGGGCTTCGAGCCGGTCGACGATGCCGGTGATGTTGGACGGCTCGCAGCTGAGCGTCTGGGCGATCTGGCGCATCGGCATGGGGCCGCGGCGCAGCAGGGCGAGCACCTTGGCCTGGGCGCCGGTGAGCGAGCGGGCGGCGGCCGCCTCCTCGTACTCGCGATGGAACAGCGCGACCAGGTTGGCCATCAGATCGACGACCTCGCGGGTGATCTCGTCGGACTGCGGCGTGGCGGCCCGGGTCGACTGGGTGTCCATGTCCGAGAGTCTACCTGAAAAGTTGACAACATGAACCTTTCATGCCCATCGTTACTTCAGTAGCTCAACCTTTCATGCATCGGAACCACCCAAGGAGCGCCTCCCATGGCAGAGCAGGCCGCACCCGCGACCGCCCGTGAATGGCACCTCGCCGCCCGCCCCCAGGGCTGGCCGGTGCCGACCGACTTCGCCCTGGTCGAGGCCCCGGTCCGGACCCCGGGCCCGGGCGAGATCCTGGTCCGCAACGCCTTCCTCTCGGTCGACCCGTACATGCGGGGCCGGATGAACGACGTGAAGTCCTACGCCCCGCCGTTCCGGCTCGGCGAGGCCATGGAGGGCGGCGCGGTCGGCTACGTGGTCGCCTCCGGGGCCGAGGGCTTCGCCCCGGGCGACGTCGTCCTGCACGGCCTCGGCTGGCGCGAGTACGCCACCCTGGACGCCCGCCAGGCGGTCAAGGTCGACCCGGTCGCCGCCCCGCTCTCCGCCTACCTCGGCGTGCTCGGCATGCCCGGCCTGACCGCCTACGCCGGGCTGCTCGCCGTCGGCGCCCTCAAGAAGGGCGACAAGGTCTTCGTCTCCGGCGCGGCCGGCGCGGTCGGCAGCATGGTCGGCCAGATCGCCAAGCTCAAGGGCGCCTCGCTGGTGGTCGGTTCGGCCGGCTCGGCGGAGAAGGTCGCCAAGCTGGTGGACGTCTACGGCTACGACGCGGCCTTCAACTACAAGGACGCCCCGGTCCACGAGCAGCTGGCGCAGGTCGCCCCCGACGGCATCGACCTCTACTTCGACAACGTCGGCGGGGAGCACCTGGAGGCCGCGATCGGCGCGCTCACCGTGCACGGCCGCGTCGTGCTCTGCGGCGCGATCGCCCAGTACAACGACACCACCGCCCCCGCCGCCCCGCGCAACCTGGCGGTCGCGATCGGCAAGCGGCTGCGCCTGGAGGGCATGCTGGTCAGCGACCACGCGGCGCTGCAGTCCCAGTTCGTCGCCGACGTGGCCGGCTGGCTGGCGTCCGGTGAACTGCGCCACGATGAGACCGTGGTGGACGGTTTCGAGCACACCGCGGACGCCTTCCTCGACCTGCTGCGCGGCGTCAACACCGGCAAGATGGTGGTCCGCCTGGGTGGCTGACCCTCCGTCAGTTCGCCGACCGCCCCGCCGCCCCCCACCGGGGCGTGCGGGGCGGTTTGCGTACGGGCGCGGGGTGATCGGCCGCACTACCGCATTCCGGCCGGATCCGAAAGTGCGTCATCCACGGTGCGGGGCGGCGCGGTACGGTGGGTCCCGCCCGGCAATGGGGCCGTTCGGGGGAGAGATCCGGCCGAGGGGTAGACCTCGTTGAGGATTCGACTAGCATTGAGCGAAAGCCTGTCCGTTTTGCTCAATTTAGTAGCTTAATGTCGGCTAACGTGGGTAACTGTGGATCAACTGCAGGCACGAGGCAGCTGGGGAAGGCGACCCTCGTCCACAGCCTGGAGGTCCCGGTGACGACACGTGGAGTTCTCTACATCCACTCCGCGCCCCGCGCGCTGTGCCCGCACGTCGAGTGGGCCGTCGCGGGGGTGCTGGGTGTGCGGGTGAGCCTGGACTGGATCCGCCAGCCGGCCTCGCCCGGACACTGGCGTGCCGAGCTTTCCTGGCAAGGGGAGCCCGGTACGGCCTCGAAGGTGGCCTCCGCACTGCGCGGCTGGCAGCTGATGCGGTACGAGGTCACCAGTGAGCCCTGCGCCACGGCGGAGGGTGAGCGGTACAGCAGCACGCCCTCGCTCGGCATCTTCCACGCCGTCACGGGCATCCACGGCGACATCCTGATCCCCGAGGACCGGCTGCGCGCCGTCCTGCTGCGGGCCCGCAGCGAGGGGGCCGACCTGGAGGCCGAGATCTCCCGGCTGCTGGGCAAGCCCTGGGACGACGAGCTGGAGCCGTTCCGCTACGCGGGCGAGGGCGCACCGGTGCGCTGGCTGCACCAGGTGGTCTGAGCCGGCGGGCGCACGACGCGGCGCATGAACAGGGGCCGGCGCTCACTGCGAGCGCCGGCCCCTCTCGGTGCGTTCGGACCCGGTGCGTACCGGGTCGGTGTGCGGACTACCGGGAGCGGAAGGCCAGCACCACGTTGTGGCCGCCGAAGCCGAACGAGTTGTTCAGCGCCGCGATCCGGCCCTCGGGCAGCGGGCGGGCCTCGCCGCGCACGATGTCCGCGTCCACGTCGTCGTCCAGCTCGTCGACGTTGATGGTCGGCGGGGCGATCCGGTGGTACAGGGCCAGCACGGTGGCGACGGTCTCGATGCCGCCGGCGCCGCCCAGCAGGTGGCCGGTCATCGACTTGGTGGCCGAGATGGCGATGTGGTCGAGGTCGTCGCCGAGCTCCTTGCGCAGCGCCTTCAGCTCGGCGGTGTCACCCTGCGGGGTCGAGGTGGCGTGCGCGTTGACGTGCACGATCTCGGCCTTGTCCAGGCTGTTGCGGTCGAACAGGTCGGCCAGCGCGCGGGCCACGCCGGCGCCGGTCGGCTCGGGCTGGGCGATGTGGTGGGCGTCCGAGGACAGGCCCTGGCCCACGGCCTCGCAGTAGATCCGGGCGCCGCGCGCCTCGGCGTGCTCGACCGACTCCAGCACGACCACGCCGGCGCCCTCGCCCAGCACGAAGCCGTCCCGGCCCTTGTCGTACGGGCGGGAGGCGCCCTCGGGGTCGTCGTTGTTCTTGGACATCGCCATCATGTTGGCGAACGCGGCGATCGGCAGCGGGTGGATCGCCGCCTCGGTGCCGCCGGCCACCACGACGTCGGCGCGGCCGGTGCGGATCATCTCGATCGCGTAGCCGATCGCCTCGGCGCCGGAGGCGCAGGCGGAGACGGGGGTGTGCACACCCGCGCGGGCGCCGACCTCCAGACCGACGTTGGCCGCCGGGGAGTTGGGCATCAGCATCGGGACGGTGTGCGGGGAGACCTTGCGGGCGCCCTTCTCCTTCAGCACGTCGTACTGGTCGAGCAGGGTGGTCACGCCGCCGATGCCGGAGGCGATGACGGTGCCGAGGCGCTCGGGGGCGAGCTTGGAGGAGTCGTCGGTGGCCGGCGTCTCGTAGCCGGCGTCGGCCCAGGCCTCACGGGCGGCGATCAGCGCGAACTGGGCCGAGCGGTCCAGCTTGCGGGCCAGCGGCCGGGGGAGGATCTCGCCCGGCTCGACGGCCGTGCGGGCGGCGATCTTGACGGGCAGCTCGGCGGCCCACTCCTCGGTCAGGGCCGCCACTCCGGAGCGCCCTGCGACCAGGTTCTCCCAGGTGGTGGCGGCGTCGCCGCCCAGCGGCGTGAAGGCGCCGATACCCGTGACGACCACGGTACGGTTTTCAGCGGTCACTGGTTCTTCTTCTCTCACGATCGTGGGGTCGGCGGCGAGCCGAGGAAGGGCCCGGCCGGGCGCCCGGTGGGGCGTCCCGGCCGGCGGGTCGGCCAGGCTCGGGGAGCCGGGCCGACGAGTCAGCCGTCCGAGGCGTCGAGAACGCCGGACGTGCTGGAGGGATCGAACGGGTCGATCGCTCAGGCGGCGGCGTTGGTGAGGATGTAGTTCACCGCGTCGCCGACGGTCTTCAGGTTCTTGACCTCGTCGTCCGGGATCTTGACGTCGAAGCGCTCCTCGGCGGCCACGACGACCTCGACCATGGACAGCGAGTCGACGTCCAGGTCGTCCGTGAAGGACTTCTCGAGCTCGACGTCCTCGGTCGGGATACCGGCGATCTCGTTGACGATCTCGGCGAGACCTTCCAGAACCTCGTCCTTGGTAGCCATACTGGCTGCTCCTCTTCGGTGTTGAACGCGTCCGACCGGCGGCCGGACACAGGCTTTGCGGAATGAGTGGGGCGAAACGCGCCTAGGGGAGCGTAACGACTGCCGCGGCGTACACGAGACCCGCCCCGAACCCGATGATCAGTGCGAGGTCGCCGCTGCGGGCCTCGCCGCTCTCCAGCATGCGCTCCATCGCCAGCGGGATGGAGGCGGCGGAGGTGTTGCCGGTCTCGGCGATGTCGCGGGCGACCGGCACCGAGTCGGGCAGCTTGAGTGCCTTGATCATGGCGTCGGTGATGCGCATGTTGGCCTGGTGCGGGATGAACGCGCCGAGCTGGTCGGCGGTGACCCCGGCGGCGTCCAGCGCCTGCTGGGCCACCTTGGCCATCTCCCACACCGCCCAGCGGAAGACCGGCTGGCCGTCCATCCGCAGGGCCGGCCACTTGGCCTCCTCGCCCACGCCGTTGACGGCGTCGGGCTTGGCGAAGGCGGTGTCCCAGGCCTGGGTCTGCGAGATGACGTCGGACTGCGAGCCGTCCGAGCCCCAGATCAGCTTGCCGATACCGGGCGTGTCGGACGGGCCGACGATCGCGGCGCCGGCGCCGTCGCCGAAGATGAACGCGGTCGAGCGGTCCGACTGGTCGGTCAGGTCGCTCAGCCGCTCGACGCCGATCACCAGCACGTACTCGGCGCTGCCGCCGCGGATCATGCCGTCGGCCAGGCCCAGGCCGTAGCCGAAGCCCGCGCAGGCGGCCGAGATGTCGAAGGCCGGGGCGGTGCCGCAGCCGAGCCGCTCGGCGATCTCGGTGGCGATCGCCGGGGTCTGCTTGAGGTGCGAGACGGTCGCGACGATCACGCCGCCGATCTGGTCCGGGGTGATCCCGGCCTGGGCGATGGCCTTGCCGGAGGCCTGCACCGACATCTCGGCGACGCTCTCCTCCGGCCCGGCCCAGCGGCGCTCGGCGATCCCGCTGCGGGTGCGGATCCACTCGTCCGAGGAGTCGATCCACTCCAGCACCTCGGCGTTGGGAATCACCCGGACCGGGCGGTAGCCGCCCACGCCGAGAATGCGCGCGTACTGCGCGCCCTCGGACGGGCGGATCTGCGGCTTCGTCATGCCTGGGTCTCCTGATCCTGACCGCCGTGCTCCGCGACGAGCGCGCGGGCCTTGTCCAGGTCGGCGGGGGTCTTGAGGGCAAGCGTCGCCACACCCTTGAGGTTGCGCTTGACCAGTCCGGTGAGGGTGCCCGCGGGGGACAGCTCGATGACGGCGGTCGCACCCAGCTGCCCGAGGGTCTCCATGCAGAGGTCCCAGCGGACCGGGTTGGAGACCTGCGACACCAGGCGGGTGAGCACCTCGGCGCCGGAGGCCACGACCTCGCCGTCCTTGTTGGAGACGTAGCGGACCAGCGGGTCGGCCACGGTCAGCGTCGGGGCCAGCGCGGCCAGCCGCTCGACACCCGGGGCCATGTGCTCGGTGTGGAAGGCGCCGGCCACCTTCAGGGCGACCAGCTTGGCACCGGCCGGCGGGTCCGCCTTCAGCGTCTCCAGCTGGGCCAGCGTGCCGGCGGCGACGATCTGGCCGCCGCCGTTGTTGTTGGCCGCGGTCAGGCCGTGCTCGGCCAGCTTCGCCGCGACGACCTCCGGGTCGCCGCCGAGCACGGCGATCATGCCGGTCTCGGTGACGGCGGCGGCCTCGGCCATCGCCCGGCCGCGCTCGCGGACGAAGGTCAGCGCGTCGTGCGCGCTCAGCACCCCGGCACCGGCGGCGGCGGTGATCTCGCCGACGCTGTGGCCGGCCACGGCGCCGACCAGCTTGCGGGCGACGTCCTCGTCCGGGAACAGCTCACGGGCGGTCATCAGACCGGCCGCGACCAGCAGCGGCTGGGCGACGGCGGTGTCCTTGATCTCCTCTGCGGAGGCCTCGGTCCCGGCGTGCACCAGGTCGAGCCCGGCGACCTCCGACCAGCCGCGGAGGCGGTCGGCGACACCGTCCAGCTCCAGCCAGGGGCTGAGGAAACCGGGGGACTGGGCACCCTGTCCAGGGGCGACGATTACGAGCACGGTTCAACCCTCTCTCGCCAGGCGCCCAGGGGCGGGTAGGCGACGGTAACGAAGAAAACCATCCGGGATTGTAAGGTCCCTACAGGCGGTTCAGCTCGGCTCCCCGGCCGCGGTGAGTCGGCCGAGGGCGAGTGCGATCCGCAGCGTGAACGCCGAACGCACGTCGGACGGGGCGTACCCCGTGACGTCGGTCACACGTCGTAGCCGGTAGCGCACCGTGTTGGGGTGGACGAAGAGCATCCGGGCGGCGCCCTCCAGCGAGGAGGCCTGCTCCAGGTAGACGCTCAGCGTTTCCAGCAGCGCCGAGCCGGCTTCGTCCAGCGGTGTGTAGATCTCCTCCACCAGCTGGCGGCGGGCGGCCTGGTCGCCGGCCAGCGCGCGCTCGGGCAGCAGGTCGTCGGCCAGCACCGGGCGGGGCGCGTCCGGCCAGGCGGCGCAGGCCCGCAGGCCGGCCGCGGCGGCGTGCGCCGAGCGGGTCGCCGAGAGCAGGTCCGGCACGGTCGGGCCGACCACCACCGGGCCCGGCGCGAACTGGCCGATCAGCGCCCGGGCCGCGTGCACCGGCTCCTTGTCGCCGCCGACCACGACCACCAGGCGCTTGCCCAGCACCCCGGTCAGCACGTGCAGCTTGGCGTACCGGGCGGCCCGGCGGATCGCCTCGACGACCAGCTCGCTGTCGCCGTCCGGGGCGCTGCCCATCACCACCCGGACCTGGCTGGGCTGGCCCCAGCCGAGCGCCGCGGCCCGCGACAGCACGCCCTCGTCCGCGTCGCCGGACAGCAGCGAGTTGACCACCAGCGCCTCCAGCCGGGCGTCCCAGGCGCCGCGCGCCTCGGCCGCCTGGGCGTACACCTGGGCGGTCGCGAAGGCGATCTCCCGGGCGTAGACCAGCACCGACTCGCGCATGTCCGCCTCGTCGCCGGGGGCGGCCACCTCCTCGATGGCCTCCTCCATCACCTCGATCGTGGTGCGGATCAGCTCGACGGTCTGGCGCAGGGTGATCGCCCTGGTCAGCTCGCGGGGGGCGGTGCCGAAGACGTCCGTGGAGATCGCCTGGGCGGCGTCCGGGTGGCGGTACCACTCGGTGAAGGCGGCGATGCCGGCCTGGGCGACCAGGCCGATCCAGGAGCGGTGCTCCGGCGGCATCCGCCGGTACCAGCCGAGCTGGTCGTCCATCCGGGAGATCGCGGCGGTGGCCAGCTTGCCCGAGGACTTCTCCAGCCGCTTGAGCGTCGCGGCCCGGCGCTCGGCCCGCTCGGCGGCGATTCTGCGCTCCTGCGCGGTCAGGCGGGGCGCCGCCCGGCCGGGGCGGTCGCGGCCGGCCCTGGGGGCCGGGCTCTTCCCGGTCGGCTCGGCTGTGGGACTGGGTTCGCTCTTGGAGTTCGCGGAAGCGGCTGGCACAAGGACAAGACTGCCTCACGTGAGTGACTGCTCGTGCACACCCCCCGGTGCAGCGGCACGGTGGTGCCGGTCACACCCACTACCGTGGGGCCCGTGACAGACGACGCCGCCCGCCCCCGCGCCGACCTGCGCCGCACCGCCGAGCGCTACCTCTCGACCCCGGCCGAGGGCGTCGAGACCCGACACGCGTTCTCCTTCTCCGGCCACTACGACCCGAAGAACACGCACTTCGGCGCGCTGCTCGCGTGCAACGAGGAACTCCTCGCCCCCGGCGCCGGGTACGAGGAGCACAAGCACCGGGACACCGAGATCCTCACCTGGGTGCTGGAGGGCGCGCTGGCGCACCGGGACTCCCAGGGGCACGGCGGGGTGGTCCGCCCGGGGATGGTCCAGCACCTCGGCGCCGGCTCCGGCGTCACCCACACCGAGCGCAACGTCGGCGGGGCCGCCGGCCCGGTCCGCTTCGTCCAGATGTGGCTCCAGCCGGACGTGTTCGACGCGCCCCCCGTGTACGGGCTGCGCAAGGTGGAACCGGCCGACGGCGGGTTGACGCTGCTCGCCTCCGGGCTGGAGCGCGACGCCGGCACGGACGCCCTGCGGCTGCGCCGCGGCGACGCCGCGCTCTGGCTGGCGACGGCGGGGCCGTGGCAGCCGCTGCCCGCACTGCCCGAGGCCGCCTGGCGGTACGCGCACCTGACCGCCGGCTCGCTCGGCTACCGGACGATCCCAGGGCCCAAGGGCGGTGGCCGCTCGATGGCCCCGGGCGACAGCGTGCGGATCACCGGCGACGCCTTCGCCGACCCGACGGCCGGCGAGACCGGCGCCGAACTCCTGCTCTGGGAGATGCACTCGCCGGTCTCGTACGGCTAGGGGCCGTCCTTTCAGCCTTCGAGTCGTTCAGCTGTCCAGTTCGGCCAGGACCGCGTCCGAGCAGGCCGGCCAGACCTCGGCGGCCCACGGGCCGAAGTCCCGGTCGGTGAGCGCGACGCAGGCCACGCCGGCCTCCGGGTCGACCCACAGGAAGGTGCCGGACTGGCCGAAGTGGCCGAAGGTGGCGGGCGAGTTGGCGGTGCCCGTCCAGTGCGGGGCCTTGCCGTCGCGGATCTCGAAGCCGAGGCCCCAGTCGTTCGGCCGGCGGTGGCCGTAGCCGGGCAGCACGCCGCTGGTGCCGGGGAAGGCGACCTCGCGGGTGGCCTGCCGGACGGTGGACGGGTCCAGCAGCTTCGGGGACTGGAGCTCGGCGGCGAACCTGACCAGGTCCGCGACGGTGGACAGGCCGCCGGCGCCGGCCGGGGACCTGTGCGCGGTGTTCAGCAGGGTGTCGTGCATGCCCAGCGGCTCGAACACCGCCTCGGCGGCGTACCGGGAGAACTCGATCCCGGCGGCGTCGGACAGCGTCCGCGCCAGCGCGTCGAAGCCCGCGTTGGAGTACAGCCGGCGGTTGCCGGGCTCGGCGAACACCCGGTCCTCGTCGAAGCCCAGGCCGGAGGTGTGCGCGAGCAGGTGGCGGACGGTCGAGCCGGCCGGCCCGGCCGGGTCGTCCAGCTCGAAGACGCCCTCCTCGACCGCGACCAGCACCGCGTACGAGGTGAGCAGCTTGGTCACCGACGCCAGCGGGAAGAGGTGCTGCTGCGGCCCGTACGTGCCCAGCACCGCGCCGTCCGCCCCCCGGACCACCGCCGCCGCGGCGTGGGGCACCGGCCAGTTCTCGATCATCCGCAAGCTCTCCATGCGCCCGACTCTAACGAAGGCCCGAAAACGGGTGGCGGGAGCACCCGGGTGCGAGGCTTGCTTGGAGTGCACTCCAACTCGATAGCGTCGTCGTCACCGCTCACCACAGGGGGTAACCGATCATGGCCACGCTCGCACCCGTCCAGCTCGACCTGCGGACCTGCGCCGACGTGTACCAGCGCCCGGTCGGCGATCCGGACCGGACCCCGCGGCACACCATCAGCGAGGTCGCCGTGGCCAGCGGGCTCACCGCCCACACCCTGCGCTGGTACGAGCGGATCGGCCTGCTCGACCCGGTCGACCGCTCCGCCAGCGGCCAGCGCCGCTACTGCGACGCCGACCTCCACCGGCTGGCCTTCCTGGGCCGGCTGCGGCTGACCGGCATGCCGATCGCCGACATGCTCCGCTACGTGGAGCTGGCCCGCGAGGGTGAGCGGACCTACGAGGCGCGGCGCCAACTGCTGGTCGACCAGCGCGAGGAGGTCCGCCAGCGGGTCGCCGACCTCCAGGCCACCCTCGCCGTCCTCGACTACAAGATCGACCTGTACTCCGGCCGGATCGCCGCGTCCGACGAACCGGCCGTCCGCTGCCACGAGTAGCCACCACCAGCACGCCGCACGCGGAGTACGCCGCAGCGGAGTGCGCCGCACGCAGAGGAAGAAGCAGAACGATGACCGTCTCCGTCCTCCCCACCGTCCAACTCGGCACCGACGGCCCGCTCGTGGGCGTTCAGGGCCTCGGCTGCATGGGCATGAGCGACTTCTACGGCCCGACCGACCGGCCCGAGGCGCTCGCCACCCTGGACGCCGCCCTGGAAGCCGGCGTCACCCTGTTCGACACCGCCGACGCCTACGGCTTCGGCCGCAACGAGGAGCTGATCGGCCCCTTCGTCCGCGCCAACCGCGACCGGGTGGTGCTCGCCACCAAGTTCGCCCTCGAGCGCACGGAGGACGACCCGGGCCGCCGCAGCATCCGCAACGACCCGGCGTACATCCGGGCCGCCGTGGACGCCTCGCTGCGCCGCCTCGGCGTGGACGAGATCGACCTCTACTACATGCACCGCCGCGACCCGGCCGTGCCGCTGGCCGACTCGGTCGGCACCATGGCCGAGCTGGTCCGGGCCGGCAAGGTGCGCCGGCTGGGACTGTCCGAGGTGACGGGCGCCGAACTGCGCGAGGCGTACGCGATCCACCCGATCGCCGCGCTGCAGTCCGAGTGGTCGGTGTTCGCCCGGGACGTCGAGCGCACGGCGGTGCCGGCCGCGGCCGAACTGGGCGTCGCCTTCGTGCCGTACTCGCCGCTCGGCCGGGGCTTCCTCACCGGGGCGTTCCAGGCCGCCGAGCAGCTCGCGGCGGACGACGTCCGGCGCACCCAGCCGCGCTTCACCGGCGCCAACGCGGCGGCCAACACCGAACTCCTGGCGCCGCTGCGGGAGATCGCGACGGCCCGCGGGGTGACCCTCGCGCAGGTCGCGCTGGCCTGGGTGCACCAGCGGGCCGAGGTGCACGGGCTCACTGTCGTGCCGATCCCCGGCACCCGCAGGCGCAGCCGGCTCGCCGAGAACACCGCGGCCGCCACGCTGCGGCTCACCGCCGAGGAACTGGCTCTGCTGGAGCCGGTGGCGGGCGAGGTCGCCGGGGACCGCTACCCGGACATGCGCCTCACCCAGGTCGGCCGGGAGTAACGGCGGCCGGGGGAGCGGTCGGCCGCTCCCCCCGCCCGTCCCGGGTGCCTTCTCAGACCTCCCGGCCCAGCCAGGCGGCCAGCCGGGTGTGCACGTCGGCGTCCGGGGCGACCGGCCGCACCTCGCCGAACGGGACCGGCCCGCCGCGGTGCTCGGCCGACAGGACGGCCTGGGCGACGGCCAGCGCGGCGTGCGCCAGGGCGTCGTCCAGCGGCTGCCGGGAGTCGAGCGCCCGGGCGATGTCCCAGGTGTGCGCGACCGTCTCCATCAGGTAGCCGCCGACCGCGGCCCGGCCGGGCACCACGCCCCAGGGCGCGTGGGCCGGGCGGTCCAGCGCGGCGTCGTCCGCCCACGCCGCGGCGGCCCGGGCGCGGGCCCGGTCCAGCGCGCCCGGCCAGGCGTCGTCCGCCAGGTCCCCGGTGGCAGCGACGACGTCCTCGGCCCGGCCGCCCTCGCCCAGGTAGGCGAACCGGTGGATGCCGCCGACCACGTGGCTCAGCAGCTCCCGCAGGGTGAACGCGCTGCACGGGGTGGGCCGGTCGAGGGCGTCCGGGGTGATCTCGGCGAACAGCTTCTCCAACTGGCCGAGGGCGAGCAGGTACTGCGGGCGGGCGTCCTGGACGGAGTTCACGAGGAATCAGCTCCCTGGGGTGGTACGGGCTTTCGGTCTCGAACGGCAATCTCCCAGTAAAACCTGACAACCGCCGTCAGGATTGCTGGGATTCTGCTGCCATGAAGGCCGACCGCCTGCTCTCCATCCTGCTCCTGCTCCAGACCCGCGGCCGGGTGCCCGCCACCGAACTGGCCGGGCGCCTGGAGGTGTCCGTCCGCACCATCTACCGCGACGTGGAGTCGCTCTCCGCCGCCGGCGTGCCGGTGTTCACCGAACGCGGCCGGCACGGCGGCATCAGCCTGCTGCCCGGCTACCGCACCGACGTCACCGGACTGACCGCGGACGAGGCCCGGGCGCTGTTCGTGCTCTCCGCCCAGGGCGCGCACAGCGACCTCGGGCTGGACGGCGCGCTCGGCTCGGCGCTGCGCAAGGTGATGGCCGCGCTGCCGGCCCCGCACCGCCCGGCCGCCGAGCGGATCACCGAGCGGATCCTGGTCGACCCGGCCCGCTGGCTGCAGACCGGCCCGGCGGCCGGCGCCGCGACCGGCCCCGAACTGGGCGAGCTGCAGTACGCGGTGTTCGCCGACCGGCGGCTGCGGCTGCGCTACCGGCACAGCGGCACGCCCGCGCCGGTGGAGTACACCGTGGACCCGTACGGGCTGGTGAGCAAGGCCGCGGTCTGGTACCTGGTGGCCGATCTGCACGGCGAGCCCCGGCTGTTCCGGGCCGACCGGGTGCTGGCCGCCGAGACCACCGAGGAGGCGGTGCGCCGCCGCGCCGGAGTGGGGCTCGGGGACGCCTGGGCGGTGCTGCGCGAGCAGGTGGAGCGGTTGCCGAAGGAGCTGCCGGTCCGGGTGCGGGTGCGGCGCGGGCGGCTGGACATGTTCGTCCGCATCCACGGCGGCCGGGTCACCGCGCCGCCGCCGGAGGCGGGCGCCGGGCCGGCCGAGGAGTGGGTCGAGGTGGCGATGGTCTTCCCGGCGCCGGCGGCCGTCCGCGCGCTGCTCGCCTTCGGCGCGGACGCCGAGGTGCTGGCCCCGCCCGCGGCCCGCCGCGAGCTGGCCCGGGCGGCGGCGGACGCGCTGCGCCTCTACCAGGAGTAGGGCGTCCGGACGGGACTCAGGAGTTCGGGGCGGGGCGGACGACGTCCTGGTAGTGGCCGAGCGAGATCGCCGCGAAGTTGTGCAGGCTGTCGGTGCCCTCGGTGAAGTAGCCGTTGTGGCCGGCCGCGCGGGCCGAGGAGATCTGCTCGGCGCCGAAGCCGCCGGCGGTCGGGTCGGCGCCGTGGCCGAGGCCGCCGACCTCCAGGTACGGGACGTTGCCGATCCAGTCGGTGGGGTTGCGGGTGGCCCAGACGTGCACGCCGGTGCCCAGCTCGCTGGTGCTCTGCACGCCCATGCCGGGGCTGCCGAACACCATCAGGTCGGTGATCCCGGAGGTGTCGGAGGGGGAGGCGGCCGCGCGCGGGATCTCGGGGGCGGCGTTGCCGCAGACCACGGAGCCGTACGAGTGACAGAGCAGCGCCGGGGGTGCGTCCGGCCGGGTGGTCTCCTTGAGCCCGGCGAGCAGCCGCTGCAGCCGGGGCGCGCCGACGTCGGCGAGCCGGGAGGTGACGGCGTCCGGGCCGAGGCCGGACGGGGTGACGTAGCCGGTCCAGGCGATCACCGCGGTGCGGGTGTTCGGCGCCTGCCGCTGCTCCTCGGTGTACAGGGCGCGGGCCATGCCGGCCGGGGAGCGCAGCGGTTCGGCGGCCTGGTCGAAGTGGCCGAGGTCGGCGTCCGAGCCGGGGACGACGACGGAGATCCGCTCGGCGTCGGCGAGGTCGCCCCACACCTCGGTGATCAGGCCGCGGCCGCGCGGGTCGAAGGCGAGGATCTGCCGGTCGGGGCCGAGCAGGTGCTCGACGTCGTTGGCGCGGGAGACGGCCAGCTCGCGGGTGTCGGCGTCGAGCTTGTGGTCGGCGGCGCGGGCCCGGGCGCTGTCGCGTTCGGCGGCCAGCGCGATCTTGTTGGCGCGGTAGCGCAGGTCCAGCGGGGCGCCGTCGAAGTTGCCGACGACCAGCGGGTAGTCCCGGATCAGCCGGTCCAGCTCGGTGGGGGCGAGCGAGGCGAAGAACGCGGCGGCGGCGGCCGGGGTGGTGGTGGCCGGGTCGGGCAGGGTGCGGTCGAAGCTGTGGTCCTGGACCCAGGCGGCGCTGCCGGCCGGGGGTGTGGAGATCGCCAGCTGCTCGGTGGAGGCGGCCGCCTGGGCCGCCGCGGCGCCGGCGTCGGCGAGCACGGCACAGCCCGCGAACGCCCCGATCAGTACCCGCTTCCAGCGCCGACGGTTGCGCACCGCACCAACTCCCTTAGGGCCCGTCACCGTTTCTCGGGCGGTGCCCGGAGGGTGCAACAAGACTGCCTGCTTCCCTGCGCAAGCGTAGGGCGCCCGGAGAGGCGACGCGCCCGCCCAAACTGTGGGATGGCTCACATGAACCGACGGTGTCGTTTCAGCGTCCCGGAGTGGCCCGCACGTCGAATTCGCGCACCATCCGCTTGGGCGCCGTGCGCCGCCAGGCCTCGACGACGAGGTCGCGCAGCTCCGCCGGATCGACCAGGTCCAGCCGGACGCTCACCCAGCCGTGCCGCCCGACGTACGGCGCGCTGGAGAACACCTCGGGCTCGGCGGCGAGCAGCTCGGCCTGGTCCTCGGGGGAGGCCTTGACGCTGACGGACCGGCCCCCGGGCGCGCCCATCGCGAAGATCCGGCCGCGGATCCGCAGGGTCTCGATGTCCCAGGTCGGCTCCTGTGCGGCCTCCGGCAGGGCGAGCGCGATCGCGCGGAACTCCTCGAACGTCACCATGCCCGCAGCGTAGGGCAGGGGGCCGACAGCGCGCGGGCCCGGGCAGGGTGCTCGGAGGGATGCGGACCGGAGGGCCCCGGAACCGGTTCCGGAACGGCCGGAGGGGCGCGGACCGATCGGTCCGCGCCCCTCCGGTGCCTCACTCTCCGGCGCAGGTCACACCATGCCCAGCGCGTACGCGGCGAACAGCGCCGCGCCCGCCGCGGCCAGCGCCTTCCCGGCCCGGGAGAAGGCCGTCCACGGACCGTCGAACCGCCGGGTGAACCACCCGATCGCCACCAGCACGGCCGCGAACAGCGGGATCAGCGCCACCCGGGCGGCCACCCAGGCGATCGAGTCCGGCGCGGTGGTCAGCCCCGGCACGGCGCCCAGGCCGGCCGCGCCGGGCACCGCCACCGCGAGCATCGCGCTCTGGTGCCAGCAGAAGATCGTCATCGCCGAGAGGTTGACCACCACCACCGGCAGCCACAGCAGCGGACGGCGGGTCAGCAGCCGGCCCAGGCGATCCCGCAGCAGCACCGCGGCGCCGCACTGCGTCGCGGCCAGGGCCAGCACCAGCAGGGACGGCGGGTGCGAGTTGGTCCGCTCCATCCCGGGCACCCCGACCATGCTGGCCGGGTAGTGGAACGCCAGCAGCAGCGTGGCGAACAGCGCGCCGCCGCCGACCAGCAGCACCCGGGCCACCGGGCGGCCGAGCCGGCCCTGCGCCCACAGCACGCCCAGCTGGTAGCCGAACAGCCAGCCCGGCAGGATGTTCAACAGCCCGACCCAGGACGGCACCGCCTCCGCCCACGGCCCGTACCGCAGCAGGTCGACGGCGGCGACGGCGGCCACCAGGACGCCCGCCGACCAGCCGCCCAGCCGGCGCCCGGCCGCCACGCACAGCGGGGTGAGCGCGGTCAGCCCCAGGTAGACCGCGATGTACCAGAGCGGCTGCACCACCAGCGTCGCGCCGGTCCGCACGGTGTCCCCGGGGACGCCGAGCGCGGGCAGCAGTGCGATCAGCAGCGCCCAGACGGCCGTCACCCCCAGCACCGGGCGCAGCAGCCGCACCGACCGGCCGCGCAGCCAGCCCAGGTACGTCACGCCCTTGGCCCGGGCCCGCTCCAGCGACTGGACCGAGGAGTGGCCGCCGACCAGGAAGAACACCCCGAGCATCTGGAGCACCCAGCTGATCGGGGCGAGGCCGCCGAGCGAGGAGAGCGGGCTCGCGTTGTGCAGGGCGCCGTCGGCGGAGAGCGTGAAGCCGCCGAGCAGCCAGTGCCCGACCGGCACGGCGAGCAGGGCGAGGGCGCGCAGCCCGTCCAGGGCGCGGTCGCGGGTCTCGGGGGTGCGGGCGTCGACCTGGTGGGCGGCGCGGCGCAGGGCGGTCAGCGGGTGGGCCATGGCGGTGCTCCTTTCGGTGAGGCGGTCGGTGGTCAGCGGTCGAGGCCGAGCGCGATGGCGGCGAAGGCGGTGAGCGAGGCGGTGCCGGGGGCGAAGTAGCCGGCGTGGCCCTCGGCTCCGGTGGCGGGCAGCGGGTGGGCGCCGAAGCCGGGGGCGGTCGGGTCGGCGCCGTGGCCGAGGCCGAGCACCGAGACGTAGGGGACCCGGCCGATCCAGTCGGAGTCGTTGCGGGCGGTGGCCCAGAGCGGGACGCGCGGGTCGAGGGCGGCGGCCGAGCCGACGCCCATCCCGGGCGAGCCGAGGACGACCACGCCGGAGGCCTGGTCGGGCCCGGGGCGGGCCAGCCCGCAGACCACCGAGCCGTAGCTGTGGCAGAACACCGTGGCCGGGGCCTGCGGGCGGGTGCTGACGGCGAGTCCGTCGAGCAGCCGGGTGAGCCGCGCGGCCCCGGCCCGGGCCAGGTCCTCGGTGGCGGCGCCCAGGCCGATCCCGACCGGGGTGGTGTAGCCGGTCCAGGCGATGACGGCGGTCTGCCGGTCGGTGGCCCGGTAGAGCGAGCGGGCCATGCCGGTGGGGGTGCCGTACGAGCCGGGGGAGCGGTCGAAGTTCTCCAGGTCGTTGTCCGAGCCGGGGACGACGACGGCGGTGCGGGGGGCGGCGGCGGGGGGGGCGGAAAACCCCGGGGCCACGCCGCCGGCGCCGGGGGGGCGGTCTTTGTTCTCCTGGTGGGTGGCCGGGGGGGGGACCCGGTGGGGGGTGGGGGGGGTGGGGGCGTGCTCGCCGAAGACCTCGGCGACCTCGCCGCGGCCGCGCGGGTCGAAGACGAGGATCCGGCGGTCGCCGTCCAGCAGGGCGCGGTAGCGCTCGGCGCGGGTGCGGGCCTGCTCGTGGTCCTGCGGGGTGAGCGCCGGGTCGGTGGCCCGGGCGAGTTCGCGGCCGAGCTCCGCGGTGAGGGCCAGCGTGTTGGCCCGGTACCGGAGTTGGACCGGTGCGCCGTCCAGGTTGCCGACCACCAGCGGGTGCCGGACGGCCAGCGCGCCCTGCTGGGCGGGCGTCAACCCGGCGAAGAAGGCGGCGACTTCGGCCGGGGTGGCGGTGGCCGGGTCGGGCGGGTGGATGCCGAGCGCGGTGTCGGCCACCCAGGCGGCGCTGCCCGGCGGCGGGCCGGTGACGGCCTGTTGGGCGTCGGTGGAGAAGCCGCCGAGACCGAGCACCGCGGCCAGCATCACCGTACTGGCCGCGATGGCTCTCTTGACCCGAAACTTCCCCATGTCCGGCCCCTCCCTCGTCCGTTCGACTTCGACGGAAAGGAAGGTAGAAATGCGACGGCCCCGCGGACGTCACACCGCGGGGCCAACTCCCGGGTGCTACCGGGGTACTACTCGGGGTATCGCTCGGGGTACCACGGGGGGTGCCGCCCGGGCGGGGGCGGCCGGGACCACCGGCCCGGCGGGCGTCACTGGCCCGGCGTCACGAGGCCGGACTCGTAGGCGAGGACGACGGCCTGGGCGCGGTCGCGCAGGTCGAGCTTGGCGAGGATGCGCCCGATGTGGGTCTTGACGGTCTGCTCGGCCAGGACCAGCCGGCCGGCTATCTCCTGGTTGGACAGGCCGCGGGCGATCAGCTCCAGCACCTCGGTCTCACGCGGGGTGAGGCCGTTGAGCCGCAGTTTGGGGTCGCGCCGCCGGGCCGGCCGGTTGCGGGCGAAGTCCTCGATCAGCCGGCGGGTCACCGAGGGGGCGAGCAGCGCCTCGCCGGCCGAGACCACCCGGACCGCGGAGATCAGGTCGGCCGGCGGGGCGTCCTTGAGCAGGAAGCCGCTGGCCCCGGCGCGCAGCGCCTCGTACACGTAGTCGTCCACGTCGAAGGTGGTCAGCATCATCACCTTGGGCCGGTGCGCGCCGGGGACGGCGGGGTCGAGCAGTCGGCGGGCGGCCTCCAGGCCGTCCATGACGGGCATGCGGACGTCCATCAGCACCAGGTCCGGGTGGGTGCGGCCGCTCACCTCCAGGGCCTGCGCGCCGTCCGCCGCGTCCCCCACCACGTCGATGTCGCTCTGGGCGTTGAGCAGGGCGGCGAAGCCGGCCCGCACCATGGCCTGGTCGTCGACGATGATCACGCGGATGGTCATGCGGGCTTCTCCCGGGGGGTTTCGAGGGGCAGGACGGCGGCGACCTTGTAGCCGCCGTCCGGCATCGGGCCGGTCTCCAGCCTGCCACCGACCAGCCGGGCGCGTTCCCGCATTCCGATCAGTCCCTGTCCGGTGCCCTCCATCGAGGCCTCGAGCGACTCGGTGTGCCGGGGCGGGGCCGTGTTCACCACGGTCAGCAGCAGGGTGGCGCCCTCGTCGACCAGGGATATCCGGGCCCGCGAACCGGGCGCGTGGCGCACCACGTTGGCCAGCGCCTCCTGCACGATCCGGTACGCGGACAGGCCGACCGCCTTCGGCACCGCCTCGGCCAGCCCCGGATCCACCACCAGCTCGGCCGGGACCCCGGCCCGCCCCACCGTCTCGATCAGCTGCGGCAGCTGCTCGATCCCGGGCTGCGGCACCTTCTCGGCGGCGGACTCCTCGCTGCGCAGCACGCCCAGCAGCCGGCGCATCTCGGTCAGCGACTCGCGGGCGGTGCCGGCGATGGCGGTGAACTCCTCGGTGGCCGCGGCCGGTACGCCGGTGATCCGGTACGGCGCGCTGGCCGCCTGCACGGCGATCACCGACATGTGGTGGGCGACCACGTCGTGCAGCTCCCTCGCGATCCGGGCGCGCTCCTCCAGCAGGGTGCGCCGCTCGCGTTCGGCCTCGCTGATGTGCTCCTGTTCGGCGAGCAGCCGGCGGGCCTCGGTGCGGTCCTGGACGGCCCAGCCGAGCAGCAGGGCGGCGCCGCCGAGGGCGACCAGCAGCATGGTGGTGCCGTCGTCGGCGTGCGGGAAGCCGAGCGTGGTGGTGAGCAGGGTGAGCAGGATCGTGGCGATCCAGACCGCGATCAGGGTGGCCCGGCTCTCCCGCAGCGCGAGCGCGATCAGCAGGAAGACGTACGCCAGGACCATCGGCGCCGTCCACGGCCAGGTGCCGCCGAACTGGTGGTGCCGGGCGGTGATGGAGGCCGTGGTGACGAGGGTGGCCGCGCTGATCCACCAGGCGGCCAGCGGCCGGGTGATGGCGAGCAGCAGCGGCGCGGTCTGGGCGACGGTGAGCGCGCCGGCGATGGGCACGGCGACGCCGTAGAAGTCGACCAGGGCGGCGATCCCGGTGGGGATCAGCGAGGCCTGCATGATCAGCGCGACGACGTACGGAAGCCGGCGCAGCCAGGCGCGGGGCGAGTCCCCGAGCAGCGGGGTGGACCCGCCGGTCGGGGTGGTGAGGTGGTGCCGGAGCGAGCGGAGCAGCCGGAGGGCCTGCGCGCGGACTTCGGTCGTGGTGATCGTCTTCATCGCGGGCCAGCCTAGGAGGGGTGCTGTCCGCCCGTCGTCGCACTGGGGTCGAACATCGGAGTGCTACCGGAGTAGGGGGTGCTACCCGGGTACTACTGCGGGCGGGACCGTTCCGGGGGCCGGAGCGGTGCCCGCGGTACTACTGCGGGCCGGTGCGCCAGTGGCCGGCCAGGGCCGGGCCGAGCTGGTCGAAGTGGCGCTCGATGACGGCGACCATGCCCTCGGGCCCGGCGGGTTCCTGGTCGGGGGTCCAGGACAGGTGGGCGGCGCGCAGCACGCTGCCGAAGACGGCGGCGAGCACGGTGGGGCGCAGGTCCTCGACCGGGTCGAGGCCCTCGCGCTCGGCGAGGACCCGGACGACCACCCGTTCCTGCTCGGTGACCCGGCGCAGGTGGGTGGCGAGCAGGGTGGGGGTCTCCTCGATCATCCGCATCAGTTCGAGGGCGGTGGTGATCGAGCGGGGGCCGGTGCGGTGTTCGGCGCCGAGTTCGCGCCAGGACTGGACGATCGCGGCGCGCAGGGCCTGGAGCGGGGACTCGTGGGCCGGGCGGCGGCAGAGGCACTCGATGAAGTAGTCCTCGGCGTCGGCCATCACGGCGAGCGCGACCTCGTCCTTGTTGGCGAAGTAGCGGAAGAAGGTGCGCTGGGAGACCTCGACGGCGGAGGCGATCTCGTCGACGGTGGTGCGGGCGAAGCCCTGGCCGAGGAAGAGCACGTGGGCGGCCTGGACCAGGGCGTCCCTGGTCTGCTGCTTCTTGCGCTCGCGCAGCCCTGGCAGCCGTTCGGGGGTGCCCGGGGCGGCGGTGGGGGTGGGGGTGCGAGCGGCCATGGCGGGGCCTTCCGAGCGCGTGCGGGCGGGGTGAGGAGCACAACCTTAGCGCTCTGACAAATGTCAGCCAGAGTCAGAAGTCAGTGTTTGCCGAATGTCAGTGGCTGACATAATCTGCCGGAAGTGGCGCTCGCCGACCGGGCACTCGTGGGGACGGGTGGGTCGCGGCGCCACGCCCACGTTCCGTTCTCTGCCACGCCCCCGGAGGGCCCCAGATGAGCCAGTCCGTCGTCAAGAACGCCAAGGCGGACGTCCCGCCGCAGCGCACGCCACCGGGCGGGGGAGGGCTGAAGGGGCACCCCTGGCTGACCCTGCTGACCGTCGCGGTCGGCGTGATGATGGTCGCCCTGGACGGCACGATCGTCGCCATCGCCAACCCCGTCATCCAGGCGGACCTGAAGGCCGCGCCCTCCGAGATCCAGTGGGTGACCAGCGGCTACCTGCTGGCCCTGGCGGTCTTCCTGATCACGGCCGGCAAGATCGGCGACCGGTTCGGCCACAAGAACACCTTCCTGGTCGGCGCCGTCGGCTTCGCCGCCACCTCGGCCGCGATCGGCTTCGCCGGCAACATCCAGACCGTGATCGCCTTCCGGGTGCTCCAGGGCCTGTTCGGCGCGCTGCTCCAGCCGGCCGCGCTCGGCCTGCTGCGCGGCGCCTTCCCGGCCGAGAAGCTCAACATGGCGATCGGCATCTGGGGCGGCGTGATCGGCGCCTCGACCGCGGCCGGCCCGATCGTCGGCGGCCTGCTGGTCGAGCACGTCAACTGGGAGTCGGTCTTCTTCATCAACATCCCGGTCGGCCTGATCGCGCTCGGCCTCGGCCTGTGGATACTCAAGGACGTGCGGGCCGAGAAGGCCGCCAAGTCCTTCGACCTGCCCGGGATCGCGCTGCTCTCGGTGGCGATGTTCGCGCTGGTCTTCGGCATCATCAAGGCCCCCGAGTGGGGCTGGGGCGACGCCCGCACGCTGCTGTTCCTGGGCGGCGCGGTGGTCCTGATGGTGCTCTTCGCGTTCTGGCAGGCCCGGGCGAAGGAGCCGCTGATCCCGCTCAGCCTGTTCCGCTCGGTGCCGCTGTCGGCGGGCACCCTGCTGATGGTGCTGATGGCCTTCGCGTTCTTCGGCGCGATCTTCTTCGTGACCTTCTACCTGCAGAACGTGCACGGGATGTCGCCGGTGTCGGCCGGCGTCCACCTGCTGCCGATGACCGGCATGATGATCATCGGTTCGCCGGTGGCGGGCATCGCGATCGGCAAGCTCGGCCCGCGGATCCCGATCGTGGCCGGCATGCTGATCACCACCGCCGCGATGTTCGGCATGTCCACCCTGGACGCGGGCTCCGGCACCGGCGTGATGTCGCTCTGGTTCGTCCTGATGGGCCTCGGCATCAGCCCGGTCATGGTCGGCGCCACCGAGGTGATCGTCGGCAACGCCCCGCTGGAGCTGTCCGGTGTGGCCGGCGGCCTCCAGCAGGCCGCGATGCAGGTCGGCGGCAGCCTCGGCACCGCCGTGCTGGGCGCGCTGATGGCGGCCAAGGTCGGGGACGTGCTGCCCGGCAACTGGGCCAAGGCCGGCCTGCCGCCGGTCCAGGGCGCCGAGGGCGAGGGCCTCAAGCAGGCCGCGCAGCTCGGCATCGCCCCGCCGGCCCCGGCCGGCACCCCGCAGCAGGCGGTGGACGCGATGGCCGGAGCCGTGCACGACTCCTTCGTCAGCGGCATGTCGCTCGCCTTCGCGGTCGCGGCCGTGGTGGCCTTCGCCGCCGCCGTGCTCGGCCTGCTCACCCGCCGGGGCACCGTCGACGCGGGCCCGGCCGTCCACATCTGATCCCGCGCCACGTCTGATCCCCGCGCGACCAACGATCGACGACCGACGACCAGCGGCCCCGGACTCGATGGAGTCCGGGGCCGCTGCGCGCCGTCGTCCGCCGCCCCGGGCCGGTGACGGTGCCCGGGTACGCCGAAGGGCCGGACCTCCGTGCTCGGAGGCCCGGCCCTTCAGGGTCTAGCGGGTGATCAGGCGTCGCCGCCGGCGGCGCCCGGGTCGGCCGCGGCCACGTCGAGCAGCTGGTAGCGGTCGATCGCGTCCTTCAGCGCACTGCGGTCGATCTTGCCCTGCTTGGCGAGCTCGGTGAGCACGCCCAGGACGACCGACTGCGGGTCGATGTGGAAGAAGCGACGGGCCGCACCGCGGGTGTCGGCGAAGCCGAACCCGTCGGCACCCAGCGACTGGTACTGACCGGGCACCCAGCGGGAGATCTGGTCCGGCACGGCGCGCATCCAGTCGGACACGGCGACGACCGGGCCCTCGGCACCCTGGAGCTTCTGGGTGACGTACGGCACGCGCTGCTGCTCCTCGGGGTGCAGCAGGTTGAACTCCTCGGCCTCCACCGCGTCGCGGCGCAGCTCGTTCCAGGAGGTCGCGGACCAGACGTCGGCCTTGACGTTCCACTCCTCGGCGAGGATGCGCTGGGCCTCCAGGGCCCACGGCACGGCCACGCCGGAGGCGAGGATCTGGGCCGGGATCTGGCCGGCGGTGCCCGGCGCGTACTTGTGCAGACCCTTGAGGATGCCCTCGACGTCCACGTTCTCGGGCTCGGCCGGCATCTTGATCGGCTCGTTGTAGACGGTCATGTAGTAGAACACGTCCTCGCCGTGCGGGTGCTCGGCACTGGTGCCGTACATCCGCCGCAGACCGTCCTGGACGATGTGCGCGATCTCGAAGCCGTACGCCGGGTCGTACGCGACGACGCCGGGGTTGGTCGAGGCCAGCAGCTGCGAGTGGCCGTCGGCGTGCTGGAGGCCCTCGCCGGTCAGCGTGGTGCGGCCGGCGGTGGCGCCGATCACGAAGCCGCGGGCCAGCTGGTCGGCCATCTGCCAGAACTGGTCGCCGGTGCGCTGGAACCCGAACATCGAGTAGAAGACGTACACCGGGATCAGCGGCTCGCCGTGGGTGGCGTAGGAGGAGCCGGCGGCGATCAGCGAGGCGGTGCAGCCGGCCTCGGAGATGCCGTCGTGCAGCATCTGGCCGGTCGGCGACTCCTTGTAGGCCAGCAGCAGGTCGCGGTCGACCGACTCGTAGGTCTGGCCGAGCGGGTTGTAGATCTTCGCCGACGGGAAGAGCGAGTCCATGCCGAAGGTGCGGTACTCGTCGGGCGCGATCGGCACGAAGCGGTTGCCGATGCCCTTGTCCCGCATGAGGTCCTTGAGCACCCGGACGAACGCCATGGTGGTGGCGATGGTCTGGTTGCCGGAGCCCTTCTTGACCGCCTTGTACGCGTCGTCGCCGGGCAGTTCCAGCTGACGCGGGCGCACCTTGCGGGTCGGCACGTAGCCGCCCAGCTCGCTGCGGCGGTCGTGCATGTACTGGATCTCTTCCGAGTCGCGGCCCGGGTGGTAGTAGGGCGGGTAGCCCTCGTCCAGCTGCTTGTCGGTGATCGGCAGGTGCAGCCGGTCGCGGAAGCGCTTCAGGTCCTCGACCGTCAGCTTCTTCATCTGGTGGGTGGCGTTGCGGCCCTCGAAGTTGGGGCCGAGCGTCCAGCCCTTGACCGTCTGGGCGAGGATGACCGTCGGCTGGCCCTGGTGCTCGCGGGCAGCCTTGAACGCCGCGTAGATCTTCTTGTGGTCGTGGCCGCCGCGACCCAGGTGCTGGACCTGCTGGTCGGTCATGCTCTCGACCATCTTGCGCAGGCGCAGGTCGCTGCCGAAGAAGTGCTCGCGGATGTACTGACCGGTCTCGGTGGCGTAGGTCTGGAACTGGCCGTCCACCGTGGTGTTCAGCTTGTTGACCAGGACGCCGTCGCGGTCCTGCGCGAGCAGCGGGTCCCAGCTGCGGTCCCAGACCAGCTTGATCACGTTCCAGCCGGCGCCCCGGAACTGGGACTCCAGCTCCTGGATGATCTTGCCGTTGCCGCGGACCGGGCCGTCCAGGCGCTGCAGGTTGCAGTTGACCACGAAGGTCAGGTTGTCGAGGCCCTCGCGCGCGGCCAGCGACAGCTGGCCCAGCGACTCCGGCTCGTCCATCTCGCCGTCGCCGAGGAAGGCGTAGACCTGCGAGTCGGAGGTGTCCTTGATCCCGCGGTGCTCCAGGTAGCGGTTCATCCGGGCCTGGTAGATCGCGCCGAGCGGGCCGAGGCCCATGGACACGGTCGGGAACTCCCAGAAGTCCGGCATCAGCCGCGGGTGCGGGTAGCTGGAGAGGCCGTACGGGGCCTTCGACTTCTCCTGGCGGAACGCGTCGAGCTGCTGCTCGGACAGTCGGTCCAGCAGGAACGCGCGGGCGTAGATGCCGGGGGAGGCGTGGCCCTGGAAGAAGATCTGGTCGCCGGACTCGCCCTCGGCGTCCTTGCCGCGGAAGAAGTAGTTGAAGCCGACGTCGTACAGCGACGCGGAGGAGGCGAAGGTGGCGATGTGCCCGCCCACGCCGATGCCCGGGCGCTGCGCCCGGGAGACCATCACGGCCGCGTTCCAGCGGGTCGCGTTGAGGATCTTGCGCTCGATCTCCTCGTTGCCGGGGAAGAACGGCTCGTCCTTGGTCGCGATGGTGTTGACGTAGTCCGTGCTGCGCATCTCGGGCACGGCGACACGCTTCTCGCGGGCGCGCTCGATCAGGCGGAGCATCAGGTAGCGGGCGCGCTCGCGCCCCCGCTCGTCGATGGCCGCGTCAAGCGACTCCAGCCATTCCGCGGTCTCCTCGGGATCGAAGTCCGGGACCTGACTCGGAAGGCCGCCAATGATGATCGGGTTGCGATCGGATCCGGAAGCCACGCTGTTCCTTCACTGTCGGTCGAAACTGAGGTGTGTCGCGCCGCCTCCATCGTGCTACCGCGCTCGGAGATCCGTCATCTCTACCGATCGGTAACCGTTCCGCCTGGTGGGCGGGACGGTCTGGCGGCGCGCGGTCCGGGCGACTTCGCCCGCCCCGCACACCCCCGGGTGCTACGTACAGAGGTGGTCCGACCTGGTGTCCCGTCCGCCCGATGGCGGGCGGCCGGGGTGAGGGCCAACAGGAGACTCTACGCCCGCGCACGCGCGGACCCGAATGCCGTTCGTATCTCGGGCATCCGTACGCCCTGTGGGCCGGGACCACCCGAAGCATCCTTGTCTCATGCAGAGAAGGGCAAATCGGTGTGATTCCCGACACAACGAACGGCGTGTCCCCGCTGTGGCACGTCAACCTTTGGGGGGGATCGGGGGTCGGGTACTTGCGCGAACCGCCGCGCCCGTGTGGACTACGGCCACAGCCTCGGCATGGATGCCGGGCCGAATACTGGAGGTTATTCCCGTGAGCGCGACCGCGGACCCCGCGGACAAGTCCAACCCGGCGACCCGTCTCGGCTTCGAAGAGGGCCAGATCATCCAGGAGCTGGGGTACGACGACGACACTGACCAGGATCTCCGCGAAGGCATCGAGGAGCTCACCGGGACGGATCTCGTCGACGAGGACTACGACGACGTCGCCGACGCCGTCCTGCTGTGGCACCGCGACGACGACGGGGACCTCACCGACTCCCTCGTCGACGCCCTGGAGTACCTGGCCGAAGGCGGTCTGATCTGGCTGCTGACGCCCAAGACCGGGCGCGACGGCCACATCGAGGCGTCCGACATCGCGGACGCGGCCCGCACCGCCGGTCTCTCCCAGACCAGCTCGATCGCGGTCGCCAAGGACTGGGCGGCCACCCGGCTCGCCACCAAGTCCACGGCCAAGCCGGCCGGCAAGCGCTGAGCGGGCTCTGAGGCCCCGCACCGGGCCCCGCCGGAGGATCCCTCCGGCGGGGCCCGACCGTTTTCCGGGTCCGGAGCCGGGTTCGGAGCCGGGTCCTGAGCCGGGGGCGACACCGCCCCCGTCGTCACGGAGCGTGGTCACGCGGGGGCGTTCCCGCCCCGGGGCCGACCCGGAAACGCGTTCGCCCAGGGCGAAAGCGGTGGAGCGCGCGGGTGCCGCCCTCATCCATTCGGCGGAACGTGCCCGAACGGATGCGAGGATGGCGCTGGCCGCGCCGCCCGCGCGGCGCGGTCGCGTCAGAAAGGTCACGTTCATGGCCATCGAGGTCGGCACCGAGGCTCCGGACTTCGAGCTCAACAACCAGCACGGCGAAGCGGTCCGCCTCTCCGACTTCCGGGGCGAGCGGAACGTCGTCCTGGTCTTCTACCCGTTCTCCTTCACCGGCGTCTGCACCGGCGAGCTCGGTGCCATCCAGCGGGAGCTGGCGCAGCTGCAGAACGACCGGGTCCAGGTGCTCGGCGTCTCCTGCGACTCGCAGTTCACCCAGCGCGTCTTCGCCGAGCGGGAGGGCCTGGAGTTCCCGCTGCTGGCCGACTTCTGGCCGCACGGCGAGGTCGCCCGCGCCTACGGCGTCCTCGACGAGCGGAAGGGCTGCCCCGTGCGCGGCACCTTCGTGATCGACACGGCGGGCACGGTGCGCTGGAGCGTCGTCAACGACCTCCCGGACGCCCGGGACGAGCAGGAGTACCTGAAGGCCCTCGGCGCCCTCTGAGGCCCCGCGTGGGGCCCGTGGCGGTGGCCGCGGGCCCGGGCCCCGCGAACTTCGAACAGCCGCGCCGGGCCCGTTCGCACGTCCGGACGGGAACCGCGCACTACGCTCGGTCCGTTGGTCGGGTGGGGCACGTGAGCCGCTCGCCGGCCGGCGCCTCGAACCGCACCACGGGGGCACCAGGGCGTGCCTCCCGATTCTTGGAGGACAAGTGGGTGTCAGCCTGAGCAAGGGCGGCAATGTCTCGCTCACCAAGGAGGCCCCGGGGCTTTCGGCCGTGGTCGTCGGCCTGGGCTGGGACGTCCGGACCACCACCGGGACGGACTTCGACCTGGACGCCAGCGCGCTGCTCTGCAACGAGCAGGGCAAGGTCGCCTCGGACGGGAACTTCGTCTTCTTCAACAACCTGAAGAGCGCGGACGGCTCCGTCGAGCACACCGGTGACAACCGCACCGGCGAGGGCGAGGGCGACGACGAGGCGATCAAGGTCAACCTGGCCGGCGTCCCGGCGGACGTGCAGAAGATCGTCTTCCCGGTCTCGATCTACGACGCCGAGAGCCGCGGGCAGAACTTCGGCCAGGTCCGCAACGCGTTCATCCGCGTGGTGAACCAGGCCGACAACACGGAGCTGGCCCGCTACGACCTCTCCGAGGACGCCTCCACCGAGACCGCGATGGTCTTCGGCGAGCTGTACCGCAACGGCGCCGAGTGGAAGTTCCGGGCCATCGGCCAGGGCTACGCCTCCGGCCTGCGCGGCATCGCCCAGGACTTCGGCGTCAACGTCTGACCGGACGACACCGGTCGACACCGGGCGACACGACGCGACACGGGGCGGCGGCGGACGACGCCGGCCGCCCGGCGCGGGAGCCTTGTACGGGGCGGCCCCGGACCTCCAGAGGTCCGGGGCCGCCCCGGCTTCGTGTCGGCTCCGTGCGCTGCGAGGATGTGAGTTCAGGAAGTTCAGCCGGCCAAACGGGGCCGGCCCGGGCCGTGGGGGACTACACCTTGTAGGCGCGCCCCGGGAGAAGGCAAGGGAGGAAGAACAGTCATGGTGGTCACGCTCGCCAAGGGCGGGAACGTCTCGCTCACCAAGGCCGCGCCGAACCTGACGCAGGTCCAGATCGGCCTCGGCTGGTCCGCCCGTTCGACCACGGGCGCACCGTTCGACCTCGATGCGAGCGCCCTGATCTGTGGTGGCGGCCGGGTGCTCGGTGACGAGTACTTCGTCTTCTACAACAACCTCAAGAGCCCCGAGGGCTCGGTCGAGCACACCGGTGACAACCTCACCGGCGGCGAGGACGACGGCGACGACGAGGTGGTCCTGGTCAACCTGGAGCTGGTGCCGGCGCAGGCGGACAAGGTGGTCTTCGCGGTGTCGATCTACGACGCCGAGGCGCGGCTGCAGAACTTCGGGCAGGTCCGCAACGCCTACATCCGGGTCGCCAACTCCCTCGACGGCCAGGAGATCGCCCGTTACGACCTGTCCGAGGACGCGTCCAGCGAGACCGCGATGATCTTCGGCGAGCTGTACCGCTACGCGGGTGAGTGGAAGTTCCGCGCGGTGGGCCAGGGCTACGCCTCCGGCCTGCGCGGCATCGCCCTCGATTTCGGCGTAAACGTACAGTAAGGGCGAAAAGGCGAAAATCAGAACAATCGCACCCAACCTACGATCATGAGAACAGAAGGCAGTGCGGGGGTGACCTGACCGGGCCCGGCCCGGTCAGGGCGTCTCGGGACGAGGCCGCCCCCGGCACGGCCCGAAACCCGAAAGGTAACCAAGTCCCGTGTTCCTCCGCACTTTCGGCTGGTCGTTCGCGATCACCGTCCTAGGCCTGATCGCGGCCGGACTGCTCTGGGGGGCCCAAGGATTCGGCATCGTGCTGATCCTCTCCATCCTGGAGATCTCCCTGTCGTTCGACAACGCGGTGGTCAACGCCACGGTGTTGAAGCGGATGAACCCGTACTGGCAGAAGATCTTCCTGACCGTCGGCGTGCTCATCGCCGTGTTCGGCATGCGGCTGGTCTTCCCGCTGCTGGTGGTCGGCCTCACCGCGAAGCTCAACCCCGCGACGGTCATCGACCTCGCGCTGCACTCCGACAAGACGCACGCCGGCCTGACCTACGGTCAGTACCTGGAGGCGGCCAACCCCGCCATCGCGGCCTTCGGCGGCGTCTTCCTGCTCATGATCTTCCTCGACTTCGTGTTCGACGACGAGAAGGAGCACAACTGGCTGGGCTGGATCGAGCGCCCGCTGCAGAAGGTCGGCAAGCTGGACGCCTTCTCCAGCGTCGTCGCGCTGGTCGTGCTGGTGCTGGCCTCCAACTTCTTCGCCGAGGAGCACGCCGAAACCGTCCTGCTCGCCGGCGTCCTCGGCCTGATCACCTATCTCGTGGTCGGCGGCCTCTCCTCGATCTTCGAATCGGGCCTGGAGGAGGACGCCGAGCGCGAGGAGGAGGCCGAGAAGTCCGGCAAGTCGATCCTCCAGGTCGGCGGCAAGGCCGCGTTCTTCCTCTTCCTCTACCTGGAGGTCCTGGACGCCTCGTTCTCCTTCGACGGCGTGGTCGGCGCGTTCGCCATCTCCAGCGACATCTTCCAGATCACCCTGGGCCTGGGCATCGGCGCGATGTACATCCGCTCGCTGACCGTCTTCCTGGTCCGCAAGGGCACCCTGGACGACTACGTCTACCTGGAGCACGGCGCGCACTACGCGATCGGCGCGCTCTCGGTGATCCTGCTGGTCGGGATCAAGTACCACATCCCGGAGATCGTCACCGGCCTGATCGGCGTCGCCTTCATCGGGCTGGCGCTCGGCTCGTCGATCCTGCGCAACCGGCGCGAGGCCGCGCGGGACGAACCGGAACTGGTGAGTACGAGTACCGGCGAATAGCCCGCCGGGTACGCGAAACGGCCGCCTCCGGGAATCCGGGGGCGGCCGTTCCACGTCGCGGTGGGCCCGCTCAGCCGAGCTGCTGCTCGATCGCGCGCAGCTTGCGCTCCAGCGAGTCCAGCTTGGGCATCGACAGGGTGTCGTCGTCGGCCGTCAGGTCGATGGCCGAGCTGCGGTAGGACGAGCCCGAGCCCGATCCGGCGGACGAGGAGGAGTAGGACGACGAGTAGGACGAGGAGGACGCCGAGGAGGACGGCGCGTACGACGAGCCGACGGCGGCACGCGGGCGGCGGCCGGCGTCCAGCGCGGCCGGCTCCAGCGGGCCCGAGCCGGCCTGGTGCGAGGAGGCGGTGTCCGACTCGGCGGCTAGGGCAGGCTCCGTAGCGGTCTGGCCGTCGCCGGCAGCCGTGAGCGCGGGCACCTGGCGGCCGCCGCGGGCCCGGGCGAGCATGCCGCCCTGGCGGGAGATGGCCTTCAGCTCGGCCCGCTCGCGGCGGTCGGCCGTGCGGGCCCGCACCTTGGCGTCCAGCTTGGCCTGGCGCTCCTCGCGGACCTCCTCGACCGCCTCGTCCAGGCTGCGGACGTTCTCCAGCAGCATCAGCGACCAGGCCGCGTAGGTCTCGCGCGGGGCGCGCAGCCAGCGGACGATCCGGATCTGCGGCAGCGGGCGCGGCACGAGCCCCTGCTCGCGCAGCGCGGCCTTGCGGGTCTGCTTCAGCGCGCGGTCGAACAGGATCGCCGCCGAGATCGACATGCCGGAGAAGAACTGCGGGGCGCCGTCGTGCGACACGCCGCGCGGCGCGTGCACCCAGTTGAACCAGGCCGAGGCGATCGCGAACACCCAGACCAGCAGGCGGGAGCCGAGCGCGGCGTCACCGTGGCTGGCCTCGCGGACGGCGAGCACCGAGCAGAACATCGCGGCGCCGTCGAGACCGAACGGGACGAGGTACTCCCAGCCGCCGGACAGGCCCAGGTTCTCCTTGCCGAAGCCCACCAGGCCGTGGAAGGACAGCGCGGCCGCGACACCGGCGCAGCAGAACAGCAGCGTGTAGGAGGAGATGCCGTAGATCATCTCCTTGCGCCGCCGACGCTCCTCGCTGCGCTCCCAGGAGTCGCCGGCCTCTTCCTTCTTCGTGTTCTTGAAACGCAGCGTCGCCAGCAGGACGGCGACGAACAGCAGGGCTGCGCCGCCGACGACGGTCCAGACCAGCTGTATGGAAGTCAGGTTCATTGCGGGTCGGGCCTCGGGTTTCCGCAGGGGACGGGTTCACAGAGCGACACAGGCGGTCAGCTCCCGGTACTCGGGTCGCGCCTGACGGTTCGTTCGTCGCCGCACGGCGTACCCGCCGCACCCGCGCAGGGGCGGACGGGACACCTGTGCGGCTAGACGATATCGCGTCCGAAGGGGCGGCATGTTACGGGAGGGGGGCTTCCTCCCGCCAATCGACCCACCGGCCGCCCCACTCGTCGACCCGGCGGTGAGCGCCGGGGGGCCCGACGGGGTAGGGGAGGGGAAGGTTTGGGTATCCGAGGGCCGGGCTGATGCCCGATCATGGAGCGGCGGACCGTCAGATCGCCTGACGGGAGCAGGGGGAGAGGGCGGGATGGTCTCGATCTGGGAGTACCTGCGCGGGGAGCGGAACTACACCTTCGACAACCCGGGCGGTCAGCACAAGGTCATACTCACCAAGTCGACCCCGCAGCACGCGATCACCGGGTCCGCGGCCACCACCGGCTACCTCTACGTCAACCTGCACTGGACCACCCGCTCCGGGGCCGTCCGGCCGAGTGCCCGCGAACGCGCCAAGCGCCTCTTCAGCCCCCGCATCCTGCGCCCGCTGGAGCCGGACTCGGTGCAGAACGAGCAGGTCAACGTCGACCTCGACCTGGCGTGCATGTACGAACTGTCCGACGGGAGCAGCGGCGTGGTGCAGCCGCTCGGCGGCTACTTCGGCGACCTCCGGGAACCGCCGTACATCAAGCTCAGCGGTGACGACCAGTACGGGGCGCCGTCCGGCGAGACGATGTACGTCAACCTGGAGAAGAAGGACAAGTTCAAACGGCTGCTGATCTTCGTCTATATCTACGACGGCACGCCGGCCTTCGAACAGTCCCACGCGGTGGTGACGATCGTGCCGCAGACCGGGCCGCGGATCGAGATCAAGCTGGACGAACGGGCCCGGGCGGCGCGCTCGTGCGCGGTGGTGCTGATCGAGAACGCGGGGGACAACCAGCTGACGGTGCGCCGCGAGGTGCGGTACGTCAACGGGTTCCAGGCGGACATCGACCGGCTGTACGGGTTCGGGATGCAGTGGCAGCGCGGGTACAAGAGCCAGGGCGGCTCCGACTAGGGGCTCTCTTCCGGATCGCGCCGGGCGGCGGTGGTGTTCTGAGCGGGCCGATCAGCGGGCCGCTCAGCGGGGCTGGAACTGCGGGCCCTGCGGCGGCAGGGCGAACTCCTCGCCGGTGGGCGGCTGGGCCGGGGCCGGGGCCTGGGCCGGCGGTTGCGCGGGGGCCTGGGCCGGAGGCTGCTGGCCGGTGCCCGCGTGCGGGTAGCCGTAGCTGCCGGGGTGCTGCTGCGGGGCGGGCTGCTGCTGGTGCGGGTAGCCGTAGCCGGTGCCCTGCTGCTGCGGGTACGGCTGGGGGGTGGGGTGCGGGTACCCGTAGCCGGTACCGGGCTGCTGGTGCGGGTAGCCGTAGCCGGTGCCGGGCGGCTGCTGGGGCTGTGGCTGCTGCGGGTAGCCGTAGCCGGTGCCGGGCTGGTGGGCCGGGGGTGCGGTCGGGGCCGGCGGCGCGGCCGGGGGAACGGTGGGCGGCGCGGTCGGCGGGGGCGGCACCGTGCCCGGGGCAGCCGCGGCGGGCTGCTGCTGGGGCCGGCCCTGGGGGGTGGCCGACGGCTGCGGGACGGCCGGGGCCAGGGTGAAGGTGCCGGGCTCGGGCGGGGCGGTCGGGCGCGGGGCGGGCAGCGGGGTGCTGCGCGGGTCGACGGCGGAGGTGGGGGTGGCCGTGGGGGTGGCCGTCGAGGCCGCCGCCGGGGCCGGGTCGGACTCCGCCTCGTCGTCGACGGTGATGCCGAAGTCGGTGGCCAGGCCGATCAGGCCGGAGGTGTAGCCCTGGCCGATCGCCCGGAACTTCCAGGCGCCGCTGCGCCGGTACAGCTCGCCCGCGACCAGGGCGGTGACGTTCTCGCCGTCGGAGATCGCGAACTCGGCGAGTGCGGGCGTGCCGTCCCCGGCCGTGGCGTCGAAGAGCAGCAGGCGGAGCCCGGGCACCGCGCGGAAGGAGCCGCCCTCGGAGGAGCCGGCCAGCACCACCCGGTCGACGTCGGCGGGCAGCTTGGCGAGCTCGACCTCGATCGTGTCGATGATCTCGGCGCCGCCGGAGGTCTGCTGCTTGGGCAGGTGGCGCACCAGGCCGGAGGGGTGCCGCGGCTGGTTGTAGAAGACGAAGTCGGCATCCGAACGGACCTTGCCGGTGGCGCCGAGCAGCAGCGCGGACGCGTCCACGTCCGGCGCACCGGGCGTGGCGCTCCAGCGCAGCACGGCGCGGACCGCCGCGGCCGGCAGTGCGATGTTGGCGCCCTTGGCCATCACGTGCGTCATAGCCGACCATCCTGCCCGTTCGCCACCCCTTCGGACAACGTGACCGGGACCGTCGGAACCGGGTCGAACTTTGCCAAGACTTGCGCTTGCCGGGGGTTTGCCGGTGCTCGACCGGTGATCGGTGATCTGGACGGCGATGTTCCGGGAGTTCAGTGCCGAGGAACCGGGGACGGCCGGAATCCGTCCGTACGATGGGCGGTCCAAGGGCCCGCCGGGGTCGGGCGGAGGGGGGTCCGCCGGCGCCCGTCCGGGAACCACGGAGCCCCGTGGACCGGTTAACCATGGTGTCGCACCGCTGGATCGCGGTGTCGTCCCGCGCCGCCGCACGCCCCGGCAACGGACCGGTGGCCGTCAAACCTCTGAGGAGAGCACCTTGCGCCATTTCGGCCACCTCGCCGACGACGTACGCGGTCGCCTCTTCCTCGAACCGCCCCGGCCGTTCACCGCGCGGAGCGAGGCCGCGGTGCTGGCCACCGCCCTCGGCGGCACCCTCTACAGCCCCGCCACCCGGCCCGCGCTGGCCGCCGACATCCGCAAACAGGCTGCTCGGGGCGTGGTGTCGATGGTGCTCTGCCTGGAGGACGCGATCGCCGACCACGAGGTGGACGCGGGGGAGCGGAACCTGATCGAGCAGTTGAATGACCTGGTCAGGGATTTCACCGACTGCGCACAAGGCCACCCCCTGCTCTTCATCAGAGTTCGAGCCGCCTCCCAGATCCTCGACCTGGCCCAGCGGCTCGGGCCGGCCGTCGAGCTGCTGAGCGGGTTCGTCCTGCCGAAGTTCACCACGGAGACCGGCGGCGCGTACCTGGCCGCCCTGGCCGCCGCCGAGGCCGCCACCGGGCGCCGGCTGTTCGCCATGCCCGTCCTGGAGTCACCCGAACTCGCCCACCTGGAGACCAGGCGCCAGCAGCTCTTCGGCATCGCCGACCTGCTCGCCGGGCACCGGGAGCGGGTGCTCGCCGTCCGCCTCGGCGTGACCGACCTCTGCTCCGCGTACGGCCTGCGCCGCTCGCCCGACCTCACCGCGTACGACGTCGCCCTGGTCTCGGCGGTGATCGGCGACGTGGTCAACGTGCTCGGCCGGGCGGACGGCACCGGGTACACCGTCACCGGTCCGGTCTGGGAGTACTTCCCGGTCCAGGAACGGATGTTCAAGCCGCAGCTGCGCCGCACGCCGTTCGCCGAGGCCCCCGGGACGGCCCGGGCCTCCGGCGAGGAGGTCCGCCGGCGGATCATCGAACACGACCTGGACGGGCTGATCCGGGAGGTCGAGCTCGACCGGGCCAACGGCCTGCTCGGCAAGACCTGCATCCACCCCAGCCACGTCCCCGCCGTGCACGCCCTCTCGGTGGTCACGCACGAGGAGTACTGCGACGCCCGGGACATCCTCCGGCAGGAGCAGGACGGCGGCGGGGTCCTGCGCTCGGCGTACACCAACAAGATGAACGAGGCCCGGCCGCACCGGGCCTGGGCGGAGCGGGTGCTGCTGCGGGCGGAGGTGTTCGGGGTGGCCCGGGAGGACGTGAGCTTCGCGGATCTGCTCTCGGCCTGCCTGTGCGGGGGGTGAGGGGGCTGTCCCGCCGCTTCGACCCATCCGAACGGTCCGACCGATCCGACCGTCGACTGACTCCGACCGATCCGACCGATCCGAAGACCGCACCACCGCACCATGCGAAGGCAGGACCAGCAGTGACAGCACAGCAGACGTGGACCGGCAGTTGGGTCGCCGACCGGGCCGGCATCGCCCTGACCGGATCGGACCGCCTCCCCGAACTCGTGGGCCTGGCCCTGCGTTCCCAGAACCCGAAGCGCGCCCACCTGCTGGTCTCCACCGTGCTCGGCAAGCACGTCCCGCAGCGGCCCGCGGTCGTCCACGGCGTCGGGCTCGAACTCGGCTGTCAGGTCCGAGAGTTGCTCGGCGACGAGGCCGCCGGGCGGGCCGTCGTCCTCGGCTACGCGGAGACGGCCACCGGTCTCGGCCACAGCGTCGCCGACGGCCTCGACGCCCCGTACCTGCACTCCACCCGCCGCCCGGTGGCCGGTGTGCCCCCGCTCGGCGGCTTCGAGGAGGAGCACTCGCACGCCACCTCGCACCTGCTGCTCCCCGCCGATCCCGAACTCCTCACCGGCAGCGGCCCGTTGGTGCTGGTCGACGACGAGTTCTCGACCGGCCGCACGGTCCTCAACACCATCCGCGAACTGCACGCCCGCCACCCCCGCGACCACTATGTCGTCGTCGCCCTGGTCGACCTGCGCTCCGCCGCCGACCGCCGCCGGCTCGCCGACACCGCCACCGAACTCGGCGTCCGGCTCGACCTGGTGGCCACCGCCAGCGGCGCCGTCCAACTGCCCGCCGACGTCCTGGACCGCGCCGAGCGGCTGATAGCCGAGGCCGCCCCCGCCCCCGCCGTGCCCCCCGGAACGCCCGCGCCGCTCGCCCGGGTCGACCTGGACTGGCCCGCCGGGCTCCCCGACGGCGGCCGGCACGGGTTCACCGCCCGCGACCGCGCCCGACTGGACACCGCCCTGCCCCGCCTGGCCGGACAGCTGGCCGACGCACTGCCCGCCACGGCGCGGCGCGTGCTGGTCCTCGGCTTCGAGGAGCTGATGTACGCCCCGCTGCGGCTGGCCGGCGCACTCGCCGACCGGCTGGGCGGCGACCGCGTCCGCTACTCCACCACCACCCGCTCGCCCGTCCTCGCCGTGGACGACCCCGGCTACGCCATCCGCACCCGCCTCGCCTTCCCCGCCCACGACGACCCGCAGGACGACGCTTCGCGCGAGCGCTACGCCTACAACGTCGCCCCCGGCAGCGACCCGGCCCGCCGCTTCGACGCGGTCGTGCTGGTGGTCGACGACGTCGCCGACACCCCCGCCCTGCGCGAGGGGGAGCGCGCCCTGCTCGGCCAGCTGCGGCAGGTCACCGACCAGGTGGTGCTCGCGGTGCTGCCCTCCCACCGGCCTTCCCGCCGGCCGTCCGGGCTGCCGTCCCAGCTGCCTTCCCACGTGCCTTCCCGCCTGCTGTCCGGGCTGCCGTCCCGCCTGCCGTCCCCGTTGTACGGCCCGGCGTTCTCCTCCTACCGGCCCGACGAGGTGGCCTGGCTGCTCAAGGACCTCTCCGGCGTCCCGCTCGAAGCCCCCACCGAGGAGCGCGAGGAGGCCGTCCAGAACGGCGGCGCGCACTACGCCGAATCGCTGCCGGTCGAGTACCAGCCCAGCCCCGAGTACCAGGAGCTGTTCCACCAGGCGCTGCGCGCCTCCGCCCGCCGCATCGCGCTCGCCGCCGGCACCGTCGCCGAGACCCTGCTGCGCGAGCGCGGCCCCGGCCTGGTGCTCGCCTCGCTGGCCCGGGCCGGCACGCCCGTCGGCATCCTGGTCCGCCGCTGGCTCGCCCACGTCCACGGCCTCGACACCCCGCACTACGCCGTCTCCATCGTCCGCGGCCGCGGCATCGACCCGGTCGCCCTGCGCTACCTGGCCGCCCACCACCGCGCCGGCGACGTGGTCTTCGTCGACGGCTGGACCGGCAAGGGCGCGATCACCCGCGAACTCGCCGAGGCCCTGGCCGGCACCGGCTTCGACCCGGACCTCGCCGTCCTCGCCGACCCCGGCCGCTGCGCGCGCACCTACGGCACCCGGGACGACTTCCTGATCCCCTCCGCCTGCCTCAACTCCACCGTCTCCGGCCTGGTCTCGCGCACCGTGCTGCGGCCCGGCCTGATCGGCCCGGACGACTTCCACGGCGCCAAGCACTACGCCGAACTGGCCGGCGCGGACGTCTCCGCCGCCTTCCTCGACACCGTGGCCGACCACTTCGACGCCGTCCGCCCGGAGGCCGTCGCCGCCGCCGACCGGCTGTCCACCGCCCCGGACCGCACGCCCGACTGGGCCGGCTGGGCCGCCGTCGAGCGGATCAGCACCGAGTACGGCATCGACAGCGTCAACCTGGTCAAGCCCGGCGTCGGCGAGACCACCCGGGTGCTGCTGCGCCGCGTCCCCTGGCGGGTCCTCGCCCGGCGCGGCGCCGGCGCCGACCTCGACCACGTCCGGCTGCTCGCCGCCCAGCGCGGCGTCGAGGTCGAGGAGGTGGACGGCCTGCCGTACTCCTGCGTCGGCCTCATCCACCCCCGCTACAGTCGGGGAGCGACCGGGGCCTCCGGTAGGACCGTTGTGGTGAAGGAGTCCTGATGAACGCCGATGTCCTCGTCGCCAGCGACCTCGACCGGACGCTCGTCTACTCCAACCGGGCCCTCGCCCTGGACGTCCCCGACCGGCTCGCGCCCCGGCTGCTCTCCGTCGAGGTGCACGACGGCAAGGCGCTCTCGTTCATGACCGAACAGGCCGCCGCGCTGCTCACCGAACTCGTCCGGCAGGCCTGGTTCGTCCCCGCCACCACCCGCACCCTCGCCCAGTACGAGCGGATCAACCTGCCCGGCCCGACGCCCGGTTGGGTCCCCGCGTACGCGATCTGCGCCAACGGCGGGCACCTGCTCGTCGACGGCGTGCCCGACCAGGACTGGCGCACCGAGATCACCGCGCGGCTCGCCTCCGGTGCGGCCCCGCTGGAGGAGGTCGTCCGGCAGCTCGCGCTGAGTGCCGACCCCGAGTGGACGCACAAGCGCCGCGTCGCCGACGGGCTGTTCGCCTACCTCGTCGTCGAGCGCGCCGCACTGCCCGCCGGCTGGCTCGACGAGCTGACCGGCTGGTGCGCCGAACGCGGCTGGACGGTCTCGCTCCAGGGCCGCAAGGTCTACGCCGTCCCCGCGCCGCTCAGCAAGAGCGCCGCCCTCGCCGAAGCCGTCCGGCGCACCGGCGCGAGCACCGTGCTCGCGGCCGGTGACTCGCTGCTCGACGCCGACCTGCTGCTCGCCGCCGACGCCGCCTGGCGGCCCGGGCACGGCGAACTCGCCGACGGCGGCTGGACCGCCCCCGGCGTCACCGCCCTCGACGAGGTGGGGGTGGCGGCGGGGGAGGAGATCGTCCGACGCTTCCTCGCCCGGGTGGCCGCCACGCCCGTCGCGACCGTCATGCCCGTCGCGCCCGTCGCGCCCGCCACGACCGTCGCGCCCGCCACGACCGTCGCGCCCGTCGTTTCCTGAGGGGAAGCGGGAGCGGTCAGCCGCAGCAGCCGCCGCCGCAACAGCCCCCTCCGCCACCACCGTTGCCGGAGGGGGCCTGGCGCGGGGCGCCGCCCGAAGCGGAGCCGGTGACGGCGACGGCGGACAGCAGCTTCACGGTGTCCTCGTGGCCCTGCGGGCAGACGGCGGGGGCGCCGGCCTGCGCCATCGGGCGGCGGAGTTCGAAGGTGGCTCCGCAGGAGCGGCAGCGGAAGTCGTAGCGTGGCATACCGGCAGGGTACCCAGGCGGCGCCCTGCCAGTGCCCTGCCAGTGCCCTGTCTGCGTCCTACGGGGGTCCTGCCGGGGTGCTACCGGTGCCCGCCCAGATCGCCGCGGATCAGCCCGATCACCTGCGCCGCCGTCTCCCGCACGCCCGCCAGCTCGGTCAGGAAGTGCCAGTAGTCGGGGTGCCGGCCGGCCGCCTCCAGGGTGGCCACGGCCCGGTCCAGCCGCGCCACCGCCTCGTCCAGCGGGGCGGCGTGCCGCGGGTCCGGCGCGCTGCGGCCCGTCATCGCCAGCCGCTGCGCGTCGCGCAGGGCGAACCGGGCCCGCTCCACCTCCCGGTGCGGGTCGTGCTGCACCTCGTTCAGCTGCCGCAGCCGCTCGTTCACCGCGACCACCGACCCGTCCGCGGTGTCCAGCAGCGCGCGCACCGTACCGATCGCGCCCGTCGCGTCCGCCCAGCGCTGCTCGTCCCGGGCCCGGGCGGCCTCGGCGAGCTTGCGCTCCGCCGCCCGCCCGGTCTCCGCGACCTGCTCCGACACCCGCTGGAGGTCCTGCCAGCAGGCCGCGCTGAACCGGCGGCGCAGCTCGCTCAGGGCCGGCTCGACCGTCTCCGCCTTGGTCTCCAGCGCCTGGATCCGGGTCCGCAGGCTCGCCACCCGCCGGTCGATCTCCCGTGCCCGCTCCGGCAGTTGACCGGCGTCGGCCGCGATCGCCTCGGCGCGCTGCCGCACGTCGTCCGCGCGCCGCAGTGTCGGCGCCACCCCGTGCCGGGCCGGCCCCTCGTTCAGCAGCCCGAGCTCCGGCGCCAGTTCGGCCAGCCGGGCCGCCAGGTCGTCCGCCCGCAGCCCGGCGCCGCGCACCGCGTCCAGCGCGTTGCTCGCCTGGAGCAGCGCGCGCTTCGCCTGCTCCACCGCCGGGGTGACCCGCATCAGCTGCTGCTCGGCGCGCTGGAGGATCGGCTGCAGCCGCTGGAGGAAGTCGTTCAGCTCCGCCCGGGCCGAGCCGAGCTGCCCCTTCACGTCCTCCAACTGCCGCCGGGCCCGCGCCGCGGTGCCGGCGTCCAGCGCCTCGTCGTCCAGGTTGTACGCGTCCAGCGCGCCCAGGTAGTTCACGGTGACCTGGTCCACCCGGCCGGTGATCCCCGCCAGGTCCGCCAGCGCCCGGCGGGCCGCCGCCTCGTCCTCGGCCGCCCGGACGGTCTCCACCGCCAACTGCACCTCGCGCTGCGTCGAGTCCAGGTCGTAGAACGCCTCCTGCGCGGCGTCCCGGGCCGCCTTGGCGTCCGCCCGCACACCCTCCCCGCCGCGCCGGCCCCACCAGCCGCCCGTCCCGGCCGAGGCCAGCCCCAGCGCACCCAGCGCACCCGCCAGCACCACCGGCACCACCAGTGCGTCGGCCAGCGCACTTCCCGCCCGACGCCACCCCCGCCCGCTCCCGCCGGCCACCGTCACTGCGCGCTCCCTGCTCCGACCCGCTGATCCACCCCCATTCTTCCCGATCACCCCGCCGCACCGGCACCCCCACCCGTCCCACTCCCCGACCACCCGCACCACAGCACCCCCCGGGACCAGGTACCCTAGGCAGTCGTCGTGCCCCCACCGGGCCGCGACAGGGGGCGCGTAGCTCAGTGGTAGAGCGCTGCTCTTACAAAGCAGATGTCGGCGGTTCGAAACCGTCCGCGCCCACCACCGTTCGAAGGGCCGGTCCCAGGAGAGATGTCTCCTGGGACCGGCCCTTCGTCGTTTCCGGGCTGCACTGTCGGTGCGGCGTGCAAGGCTCCTCGCAGGACCGGTACGTGGGGAGCGTTCATGGGGAACCGCAAGAAGCTACGGAAGAATCCGATGCAGGGCGAGCGGCCTAAAGCTGTCGCGATCTATCACGATATGGCGGTCTATGAGAACTTCGAGCGTGCCGCAAAGAGGATCTTCGAATGCGTGCAATCTGCCGAGAGGGAGAAGCCCGGGGCCCCGCGACACCTCTACATCGATGTTCAGGGGCACCGGAACGAGCAGGGCGGATTCGACCATGACGCTTTTGAGCTGATCCATGACTTCGCCCTTAAATATCTCTTCGAGTATCTGACCGAGGTCGGGACCCCGCTCATCCACGTCAGGAACAACAAGCCGCAGAGGAATGACCTTCCGGATGCCCTGCGCATCGGCTACCCGGATGACGGGAGTGATTACGGGTACAGTGCTGCGGAGCTGGCGGTGAAGCCTCGGGAGCAGCAGCCGGATGACAGGAAGTCGCCGCCCACGGTGCGCGCGATCGCCGAATATCTGGGTGTGGGGGAGGACCCCGCTTGTTTGATCTGCTGGCGCAGGCCGGTGGAGCGCGCGCACGTCATCCCCCTTTCCCTCGGGGGATCCATGGATGTCCGGAACTTCGCGCTTCTGTGTAAGGCGCACCATGCGGAAGCCCCTGATGTCGCAGATGCCGAGAGCTTTTGGGCCTGGGTGGACTACGCCGAACTTCGTGATAGCCCGGACAAATGGCTGGACGCTCCGGACGAGTTCAAGGAATGGCTTCGGTCGAACAACATGAAGATCGGTGTCGGGCAGCGCGAGCCGATATCCTTCTTCGCTGCGGTCAAGCGAGAGCTCAAGTCCCTCTACGGATGGCAGGAGTCGGACTTCGTGGACGTGGAATGGCAGCGGTTGATGGAGGAGTTCCATCACGTTCTGGACTCCTCCACCGGGAAACATTTTTCGATCGAAAAGAAGATCTCCACTCACGCCTGGGCGTATCACGTCGCGCGTGAGCGCGCTACGTCCCCGAATGGGCGGACCTTGCCCATTGCCAACCTCGTGCCCGAGGTTCTTGGGGGTGGGACGGCGGAGCAAGCTGACTGAACGGCAGGTTGCGGAGGCCCTGGGCGTGCGGCGGGCGGGGCGGGGGAGTTGGGGGGGGTGCTGCCAGGGGGCGGGAGGGGGCGGGGCTCGGGAGGCGGGGTGGGGCGGGCTGTGTTTGGGTGGCTGCACACCGCTTGGGAGAGGTGATCCTCCGTGACCATGCCCCCGTTCGGATCGAGCGATCCGTTCTCCGATCTGCTCAGCCGCTTCTTCGGGATGAGTCCGATGGCCTCCCCGCCCGCCGTGCAGCGGGTGCCGATCGGGCGGCTGCTGAGCGAGTCCTCGCAGGAGCTGCTGGGGCTGGCCGCGCACCGGGCCGGCGAGGACGGGACCAGCGACCTCGACACCGGGCACCTGGCCTGGGCGGCCACCCGGGTGGAGCCGTCGCGCCGGATGCTGGAGCGGGCGGGGATCGACCCTGACCAGCTGGCCGGTGACCTGGAGCGGGCGCTGCCGTCCGGGGACGGGGCGGCGGTGGGTGACGGGCAGCCCGCGCTGACGCCGTCGGCCAAGCGTGCGCTGCTGGCGGCGCACGCCCGCTCGCAGGCGGCCGGGGCCTCGTACATCGGGCCGGAGCACATCCTCGGCGCGCTGCTGGACCAGGAGCGGTCCGGGGCGGGGACGGCGCTGCGCAACGCGGCGCCCTCGCAGGAGGCGCTGAAGACGGTGCTGGAGGGGCGCGGCGTCGGCGGGGAGCGCAGCAGCACGGGCGCGCACCCGAGCGAGACGCCGACGCTGGACGAGTACGGGCTGGACCTCACCGAGGCGGCGCGCTCGGGCCGGCTGGACCCGGTGGTCGGGCGGGCCGAGGAGATCGAGCAGACCGTCGAGATCCTGTCCCGCCGGACCAAGAACAACCCGGTGCTGATCGGCGAGCCGGGTGTCGGCAAGACCGCGATCGTGGAGGGCCTGGCGCAGCGGATCGTCTCCGGGGACGTGCCGCAGAGTCTGCGGGACAAGCGGGTCGTCACCCTGGACCTGACCGCCCTGGTGGCCGGCTCCAAGTACCGGGGCGAGTTCGAGGAGCGGCTGAAGAAGGTGATCGACGAGGTCACGGCGGCCGAGAAGAGCGTGATCCTGTTCCTGGACGAGCTGCACACCGTGGTCGGCGCGGGTTCCGGCGGCGAGGGTTCGATGGACGCCGGCAACATCCTCAAGCCGGCGCTGGCACGCGGCGAACTGAGCGTGGTCGGCGCGACGACGCTGGACGAGTACCGCAAGCACGTGGAGAAGGACGCCGCGCTGGAGCGCCGCTTCCAGCCGGTGCTGGTGCCCGAGCCGAGCGTCGACGAGACGGTCGAGATCCTGCGGGGGCTGCGGGACGCGTACGAGGCGCACCACCAGGTGCGGTTCACCGACGAGGCGCTGGACGCGGCGGCGACGCTGTCCGACCGGTACGTCAGTGACCGCTTCCTGCCGGACAAGGCGATCGACCTGCTGGACCAGGCCGGCGCCCGGGTGCGGCTGCGCAGCCTGAGCGGCTCGACCGAGGCGACCGGGGTGCAGGACCGGATCACCAAGCTGAAGCGGGAGTTGGACGAGGCCGTCGCGGACGAGGAGTTCGTGCGGGCGGCCAACCTGAAGGCCGAGCTGCGGCAGACCGAGGACGAGCTGGCGGCCGTCGCCGAGTCCCGCGAGGAGGTCGTCGACGTGACCGCCGACGACATCGCGCAGGTGCTGTCGTCCCGGACCGGCATCCCGGTCGCGGAGTTGAACGCGACCGAGCGGGAGCGGCTGCTCAAGCTGGAGGAGCACCTGCACGAGAAGGTGATCGGCCAGGACGAGGCGGTCACCGCGGTCGCCCAGGCGGTGCGCCGCGGGCGGGCCGGGATGGGCGACCCGGACCGGCCGACCGGCTCCTTCCTCTTCCTCGGCCCGACCGGCGTGGGCAAGACCGAGCTGGCGAAGGCGCTGGCCGCGCTGCTGTTCGGCGACCCGGACCGGATGATCCGCTTCGACATGAGCGAGTTCCAGGAGAAGCACACCGTCTCCCGGCTGGTCGGCTCCCCGCCCGGGTACGTCGGCTACGACGAGGCCGGGCAGCTGACCGAGGCCGTCCGTCGCAAGCCGTACAGCGTGCTGCTCTTCGACGAGGTGGAGAAGGCGCACCCGGACGTCTTCAACCTGCTGCTCCAGGTGCTGGACGACGGGCGGCTGACCGACGCCCAGGGGCGGACGGTCGACTTCCGCAACACCGTGGTGATCATGACCAGCAACATCGGCTCGCAGCGCATCCTCGACCACGCCGGGAACGTGGACGAGATCCGCGGCGACCTGATGCGCGACCTGCACCAGCAGTTCCGGCCGGAGTTCCTGAACCGGATCGACGAGGTGATCGTCTTCCACGCGCTCACCCGGAAGGACCTGCTGTCGGTGGTCGGTCTGCTGCTGGAGCGCAGCCGGCGCCGGCTCAAGGCGCAGGACGTGCAGCTGGAGGTCACCGAGGCGGCCAAGGAGTGGCTGGTCAACCGCGGGTACCAGCCGGAGTTCGGGGCCCGGCCGCTGCGCCGGACGATCCAGTCGGAGCTGGACAACCGGGTGTCCAACCTGCTGCTGGACGGCACGGTGCGGGAGGGCGACACGCTGATCGCGGAGGTGAGCGACGGCGACCTGGTGGTCACGCTCGCCCGGCCGGAGGCGTCGGCGACCTTCGAGGAGGCGGAGAAGAAGGCGCAGGAGGAAGCGGGGGAGAAGGCGGAGGAGGAGGCGGGGGAGAAGGCGGAGGAGGAGGCGGGGGAGGCCTGATCCGTCGGAGATCCGCCCCGCCGCCGGACGGTCGGGCGGCGGGGCGGCGCGTACCTACGCCTGCGGGAAGACCTCGCGCAGCAGCGGCTCCGGCAGCCCGCGCTTGCGCCACTCGCGCGGGTAGCCGAGCGAGACCTCCTCGAACGGGACGCCGTCGTAGCTGGTCTTGCGGGGGATGTGCAGATGGCCGTAGATCATCGCTGCGGTGTTGAAGCGGCGGTGCCAGTCCGCGGTCAGTTCGGTGCCGCACCACTGGGCGAACTCGGGGTACCAGAGGATCTCGGTGGGGTGGCGGACCAGCGGGTAGTGGTTGACCAGGACGAGCGGTACGTCCGGGTCGCAGGCCGCCAGCCGCTGCTCGGTCAGCCGGACGCGCTCGCGGCACCAGGAGTCGCGGTCCGGGAACGGGTCCGGGTGGAGCATCCGCTCGTCCGCGCAGACGATGCCGCTCTCGTAGGCGGCCGCCAGGGACTCCTCCTTGGTGGTCGTGCCCGGCGCGCGGAATGAGTAGTCGTACAGGAGGAAGAGCGGGGCGATGCGGACCGGCCCGCCGGCGCCCTGCCAGAGCGGGTACGGGTCCTCGGGGGTCAGCACGCCGAGGTTCCGGCAGAGGTCGACCAGGTGGTCGTAGCGGGCCACGCCGCGCAGCTGCACCGGGTCCTCGGGGTGGGTCCACAGCTCGTGGTTGCCGGGGGCCCACACCACGCGGGCGAAGCGTTCGGCGAGCAGCCCGAGCGCCCACTCGATGCTGGTGGTGAGCTCGGCGACGTCTCCGGCGACGAGCAGCCAGTCGTCGGGGCTGGTGGGCCGGAGCTTCTCCACCAGGTCGCGGTTCTCCTGGTAGGAGATGTGCAGGTCGCTCACGGCGAGCAACCGCCCACCCGCCCCCGTGGGCTCCGACGGCGCGTCGCTGCGGTACTCGGTAGTCACTCCTGCCCCCTGTGGTCACCCGTCCGATGTCGCCACAGTACGTGGCGGACGGGGGCCGTGGGGCGGGTTGACGCGATCGGCGGTGCGAAGGGAGGGGCCGGCGCACCGCCGCCACCGCGCGAACGAGCCATTGCGGCCGAAGTGTTTTCTTGGTGTCGTCTTGACTCTTGACAGTGAGTCATGTCCGCGACAGCTTTGGTGCACCCCCACACCGAGAGGTCTCTCATGAAGAAGCCGCTCATAGGCATGCTCGCCACCGTCCTGGTCGCCGGAGCAACCGCCCTCGCCGGCGCCCTCCCGGCCCAGGCCGCCGCGGAGGCCCCCGCCGCGGTGTCCGCCGCGGCCCAGGACGGCCAGTCCCTGAGCGCCCAGGCCCAGCTCACCGACACCAAGGCGGCCCCCCGCGCCGTCAACTTCGCCGGGACGGTGGCCCTCAACAACTGTTCCGGTTCGCTGGTCCGGATGCCGGGCTCGGCCGCGAGCGACCCGGCCCTCGTCCTGTCCAACGGCCACTGCCTGGAGTCCGGGATGCCCGGCCCCGGCGAGGTGATCCTCAACCAGCCCTCCAGCCGGACCTTCACCCTCCTCAGCTCCACCGGCAGCGGGCTCGGCACCCTGCGCGCGACCAAGGTGGTCTACGGCGCCATGACCGACACCGACGTGTCGATCTACCAGCTGAACACCAGCTACGCCTCGATCCAGTCCCGGTACGGGATCGCCCCGCTGACCATCTCCGCGGCCCACCCCACGCAGGGCACCTCGATCAAGGTCGTCTCGGGCTACTGGAAGAAGATCTACTCCTGCTCGATCGACGGCTTCGCCTACCAGTTGAACGAGGCCGACTGGACCTTCAAGGACTCGGTCCGCTACACCTCCGGCTGCAACGTGATCGGCGGCACCTCCGGCTCGCCGGTGGTGGACGCGAACACCGGGCAGGTGGTCGCGGTCAACAACACGATCAACGAGAACGGCGAGTCCTGCACCCTCGACAACCCGTGTGAGGTCGACGAGAACGGCTCGGTGACGGTGCACCAGGGCATCGGCTACGCCCAGGAGACCTACGGCATCCCGGCCTGCTTCGCCGCCGGCAACCGGTTCGACCTCACCCTGCCCGGCTGCACCCTGGTCCGGCCCTGACCCGACCGTCGCGACGGCCCTGACCCGACCGTCGCGAAGGCCGATCCGAACTGGCCTGCCTGGCCTGGCCTGACCTGAACCGACCGCCGCCCCGTGCCCGACCGCCACGTCGTGACGGAACCGGGGCGACCCCGCTGACCAGCACCGATCCCCGATGGGCCACCCGCGAACGGCGGGTGGCCCATTCGGCCGTCCACCGGGCGGCCGCCGCACCACCCGCGCCGCGCTGTCGTCCCGACAGGGCGGCAGTCATATCCGCGTGACCAATGGAGAGTTGATGACCACCACGCTGCGAAGGCTGCTGGTTTCCGTCCTGCTGATACCGCTGCTCGCGCTCGGCGGCCTGGCGACCCCGGCGCTGGCCGCCGGCGCCCAGGGCGCCGACGCCGCCGGGGCCGCCCACGGCCGGAGCCCCGCCGACGACCCGAATGCCGACATCAAGGACCGGCTGGCGGCGATCCCCGGGGTGACGATCACCGAGGAGAAGCCGACCACCACCGGCCACCGCTACTTCCTGCTCACCTACACCCAGCCGATCGACCACTTCCGCCCCTGGCTGGGCACCTTCCAGCAGCGCTTCAGCGTGCTGCACCGGGGCTACGACCGCCCGACCGTCTTCTACACCAACGGCTACACGCTGGGCACCAACCCGTCCCGCACCGAGCCGACCCGGCTGGTGGACGGCAACCAGGTGTCCATCGAGTACCGGTACTTCACCCCGTCGCGCCCCGAGCCGGCGGACTGGTCCAAGGCCGGCATCCGCCAGCAGGCCGCCGACTCGCACCGGCTGGTGACCGCGCTCAAGCGGATCTACCAGCAGGAGTGGCTCTCCACCGGCGCCAGCAAGGGCGGCATGTCCTCCACCTACTTCCGCCGCTTCTACCCGGACGACGTCGCGGGCACGATCGCGTACGTGGCGCCGAACAACACCGACGTCAACGACTACGCGGCCTACACCAACTTCTTCCGCACCGTCGGCACCCCCGAGTGCCGGGCCGCGCTGAACGCCGCCCAGCGCGAGCTGCTGGTGCGCCGCGACCGCCTGGAGACCCGCTACGTGGCCGACAACAAGGCCGCCGGCTCGACCTTCAACACCCTCGGCACGCCGGACCGGGCGTACGAGGCGGGCGTGCTCGACGTGGTCTGGGCGTTCTGGCAGTACAGCACCGAGGCGGACTGCGCCAAGGTCCCGGCCGCGGCCACCGCGACCGACGACGCGCTGTACGCGTGGTTCGACTCGCAGTCCGGCATCACCGGCAACAGCGACCAGTCGCTGGCGAAGTACACCGCGTACTACTACCAGGCCGCGACCGAGCTGGGCGCGCCGTTCTTCGACGTCTCGCACCTCAAGGGCGTGCTGCACTACGACTACAAGGAGCTGTACGCGGCCCGGTCGTACGTGCCGAAGGACATCCCGATCTCCTTCAACCCGAACACGATGCGGGACATCGACCGCTGGGTGAAGCACGACGCCGAGCGGATCATCTACGTCTACGGCGGCAACGACCCGTGGGGCGCCAAGCCGTTCAAGCTCGGCCGGGGCAGCGACGACAGCTACGTCTACACCGTGCCGGGCGGCAACCACGGCTCCAACATCGGCCAGTTGCCGGCCGCGCAGTCGGCGGAGGCGACCGCCAAGGTGCTGGAGTGGGCCGGCCTGGGCGACCAGGACGCCGCCCGCTCGCTCGGCAAGAAGCAGCAGATCCCGCCGTTCGGCCCGCTCGACGAGGAGGGCCTGAAGCTGGAGTCGCAGCGCCACCCGCTGTAGAGCGCCACCCGCTGTGACCGGCAGGTCGTAGCACCGTGTGACGCCTTGGAGGAGGCCGCCCCCGGCCGGGGGCGGCCTCCTCGCGCGTCCGGCGGGGCCGACCCACCGGGGACGGGCTCCGTCCGACCCCTATCTGAAGCACTGAATCGGTGCTTCAATACTTTCATGGCCTACCGACGCACGCCCGCCGTCCAAGCCCGGCTGGACGCCCAGCGCGAGGCCGTGCTGCAGGCCGCCGCCCTGCTGCTTGCCGAACGCGGCTACGGCGGCTGCACGATGGCCGCCGTGGCGGACCGCGCCGGGATCGCCACCGGAAGCCTCTACCAGCACTTCGCCAACAAGGCCGAGCTGTCCGTGCAGCTGTTCCGCCGGGTGGTCACCCGCGAGATGGCGGCCGTCGACGCGGCCGTCGCCCTCCGGGAGGGCCCGCGGCAGCGGATCGCCGCGGTCGTCGAGACCTTCGCCGCCCGCGCCCTGCGCGCGCCCCGGCTGGCGTACGCGCTGCTGGTCGAGCCGGCCGACGCGGTCGTGGACAGCGAGCGCCTGGTGTTCCGCCGGGCGTTCCGGGACGTGATCGCCACCGAGATCGCCGCCGCCGTGGCGAGCGGCGAACTCCCCGAGCAGGACCCGGTGCTGACCGCCGCCGCGCTGGTCGGCGCGGTCGGCGAGGCGCTGGCCGGCCCGCTCGCGGCCGCGCCCGTGCCTGCGGCGACGGCCGCACCCACGGAAGCGGCCGCGCCCACGAAGCCGGCGGGCACCACCGACGTGGTCCCCGCCCTGGTCTCCTTCACTCTGCGTGCCCTGGGAGGACGCGATGACAGCGACGCATGAGGTCACCAACCAGGTGCCCCTGCCGTACGGACACGACACCGCCGCCGATCCGACCCTGCTCGCCGCCCTGCACCGGGCCGGCGCCGGCTGGGCCGAGGCCGAGCTGCACGAGCTCGGCCGCCTGGCCGGCTCCGAGCAGGCCGCCGAGTGGGGCCGGCTGGCCAACGAGAACCCGCCCGTCCTGCGCACCCACGACCGCTTCGGCCACCGCGTCGACGAGGTCGAGTTCCACCCGGCCTGGCACGAGCTGATGCGCACCGCCGTCTCCCACGGCCTGCACGCCGCGCCCTGGCGGGACGAGCGGCCCGGCGCGCACTCCGCCCGGGCCGCCAAGTTCTTCGTCTGGGGGCAGGTCGAGGCCGGCCACACCTGCCCGATCTCGATGACCTACGCCGCCGTCCCGGCCCTGCGCGCGAACCCCTCCCTGGCGGGCGAGTTGGAGCCGCTGCTGGCCGCCACCACGTACGACTTCGGGCTGCGCGAGCCGCGCACCAAGCGCGGGCTGATCGCCGGCATGTCGATGACCGAGAAGCAGGGCGGCTCGGACGTCCGCACCAACACCACCACCGCGACCCCGCACCCGGACGGCACCTACCGGCTGACCGGCCACAAGTGGTTCACCTCGGCGCCGATGTCCGACCTGTTCCTGACGCTCGCCCAGGCGCCGGGCGGGCTCAGCTGCTTCATGCTGCCGCGCGTCCTCCCGGACGGCACCCGCAACCGCCTCCAGCTGATGCGGCTCAAGGACAAGCTCGGCAACAAGTCCAACGCCTCCGCCGAGCTGGAGTACGACGGCGCGGTCGGCTGGCTGGTCGGCGAGGAGGGGCGCGGGGTGGCGACCATCATCGAGATGGTCAACATGACCCGCCTGGACTGCACCGTCGGCGCCGCCTCCGGCATGCGCTACGGCGCCACCCGGGCCGTCCACCACGCCCTGCACCGGCGCGCGTTCGGCCGGCCGCTGGTGGACCAGCCGCTGATGCGCAACGTGCTCGCCGACCTGGTGGTGGAGTCCGAGGCGGCCACCGTCGTCGCGATGCGGCTCGCCCGGAGCACCGACCTGGCGCTGGCCGGGGACGAACCCGAGGCGCTGGTGCGGCGGTTGGGCCTGGCGGTGGCCAAGTACTGGGTCTGCAAGCGCGGCCCGGCGCACGCCGCCGAGGCGCTGGAGTGCCTGGGCGGCAACGGCTACGTCGAGGAGTCCGGGATGCCCCGGCTCTACCGGGAGGCGCCGCTGGTGTCGATCTGGGAGGGCTCCGGCAACGTCGCCGCCCTGGACGCGCTGCGCGCCATGGCGAAGCGCCCGGAGACGGTCGAGGCCTTCCTCGGCGAGCTCGACGCCGCCGCCGGGGCGGACCGCCGGCTGGACGCGGCCGTCGCCGACCTGCGCAAGCAGCTCACCGACCAGGCCGACCTGGAGTACCGGACGCGCCGGCTGGTCGAGTCGATGGCGCTGGCCTTCCAGGGCGCGCTGCTCGTCCGCCACGGCAGCCCGGCGGTGGCGGACGCGTTCTGCGCCACCCGCCTCGCCGGCGACCGCGGCTCCGCCTTCGGCACCCTGCCGTCCGGCGTCGACACCGCCGGGATCATCGACCGGGCCCGCCCGGTGCCGGCGTGAGCGAATCCCAGGAGGTCCGCGCGTTCTGGCAGGCCCTGGGCCTGCCGGGCCTCATCGACGTGCACACCCACTTCATGCCGAAGAACGTCCTCGACAAGGTGTGGGCGTACTTCGACGCGGCCGGCCCGCTGGTGAACCGGCCCTGGCCGATCACCTACCGCGAGGCCGAGGAGCAACGCGTCCAGCGGCTGCGGGACTTCGGCGTCCGGGCGTTCACCTCGATGCTCTACCCGCACAAGCCCGGCATGGCCGGCTGGCTGAACGCGTGGTCGGCCGACTTCGCCGCCCGCACCCCGGAGTGCCTGCACACCGCGACCTTCTTCCCCGAGCCCGAGGCGCCCGGCTACGTGGCCCGCGCGATCGAGGACGGCGCCCGGGTGTTCAAGGCGCACGTGCAGGTCGGCGGTTACGACCCGGCGGACCGGCAGCTGGACGAGGTGTGGGGGCTGCTCGCCGAGACCGGCACGCCGGTGGTCACCCACTGCGGGTCCGGACCGGTGCCGGGCAACTTCACCGGCCCCGGTCCGATCGGCGAGGTGCTGAAGCGCCACCCCGGACTGGTCCTGGTGGTCGCCCACCTCGGCATGCCCGAGTACCGCGACTTCCTCGACCTCGCCGAGCGCCACCCGGCCGTCCGGCTGGACACCACGATCGCCTTCACCGACTTCGCCGAGGCCGACGTGCCGTTCCCGCGCGCCGAACTGCCGCGCCTGCGCGGCCTCCGGGACCGCGTCCTGCTCGGCAGCGACTTCCCCAACATCCCGTACCGGTACGTGCACCAGCTGGAGGCGCTGGCCGGGCTGGGCCTGGGGGAGGAGTGGCTGCGGGCCGTCTGCCACGACAACGCCGCCGGGCTCTTCGGGCTGCCGGGCTGAGGCGGCCGGTCGCCGGGGGCGCGGCTCTGAGCGCCCCCGGTCCCGGTCCTGGCCCCGACCTCGGCTGGGGGCCCTTACCTGCGGGGTAATCGACGCCCGGCGGCCGGGCGGGCAGGGTGGGTGGCCCGGCCGGCGTCACCGCCGCCGGGCCCATCCCCGTCAGGAGGCTGATCCGCCATGTCCGCGAACACCCTCACGCCCACCCGCCCCGGCTCCACCTCCCCCCTGTGGACGGTGCGCGGCGTGCTCGCCCTGGACGCCCTGGTCACCGGCGGCAACGGCCTCGTCTACCTGGCCTTCGCCGGCCCGGTCGGCGAACTGCTCGGGGTCGGCCGCAGCGTCCTGCTCGCCCTCGGGCTCTTCCTCACCGGCTACGCCCTCGGGGTCGGCGCCCTGGCCGCCCGCCGGCGGCCGCCGCGGCTCGCGGTGCAGGCGGTGATCGACCTCAACGCCGTCTGGGTGGTGCTCAGCCTGGTGGCGATGGCGGCCTGGCTGGAGCCGACCACGGCCGGCGCCGTCTGGATCCCGGTGCAGGCCGTGGTGGTGGCCCTGTTCGCCGTCCTCCAGTTCACCGCGCTGCGCCGACGCGACGGCCGCGTCGGTCGCGACGGGGGTGACGGCCGCGACGGCCGCGTCGGGGGCGGCACCGAGGGGCGCCGCACCTGAACCGGGGTCAGCGCTCCGGGCCGACCGCGTCCTGGAGGAACCGCACCGTCTCCGCGTCGGCCGGCAGGAGGGTCTCCATGGCCAGCTCGGAGACCGTCACGTCCAGCGGCGTGTTGAAGGTCGTGATGGTGGACAGGAACGACAGCACCCGCCCCTCGTGCCGGATCCGCATCGGCAGCGCGAACGGGAACGGCCCGGCGCCGTCCGCCTGCTCCCCGCCCGGGCCCGGGTCGTCCGCCGCCGTCGGGTAGCCGGCGACCTCCTCGTACAGCCGCCGCAGCGCCTCGCCGCGCAGCAGCTCGATCCGGTGCTCCACCCGCTCCAGCAGGTGCCGCCGCCACTGCGGCAGGTTCACGATGCGCGGCGCCAGCCCCTCGGGGTGCAGGGCGATCCGCATCGCGTTGAGCGGCGGTTCCAGCAGGTGCGGGGCGACGCCGTCGAGGAGCAGTCCGAGCGAGCGGTTGGCCGCCAGCACCCGGAAGGTTCCGTCGACGACCAGCGCCGGGTACGGGTCGTGGGCGGCGAGCAGCCGCTCCAGCCCGCCGCGCAGCGCGTCCATCGACGGGTCGTCCAGCGGCGTCTCGGGGAAGTGCGGGGCATAGCCGGCCGCGAGCAGCAGGGTGTTGCGTTCGCGGACCGGGACGTCCAGGTGCTCGGCGAGCCGCAGCACCAGCTCCCGGCTCGGGCGGGACCGGCCGTTCTCGACGAAGCTGAGGTGCCGGGTCGAGGAGTCCGCCCGCAGGGCCAGTTGCAGCTGGCTGAGCTGCCGCCGTTCGCGCCAGCCGCGCAGCAGCGGACCGACTCCGGTACCCGTCGGGCTGCCCATGCCCGCCATGATCGTCATGGCCAGGACGGTACTGGACCGGGCCCGCCCCGGGGGAGAGGGCCTTCCGGCCCGGGAAGCGTGGCGCCGGGCGGCGTGGTTCCGGACGGCGTGGCGTCGGGCGGCACGGCTGGGCGGTGGAGTCGCTCGTTCGGTAGGGCTTCGGTACGGCTTCGGGGGCCCGGCTCAGACGCCGGTGCTCGACCCCGGCCGGATGACCATCAGCACCACGACCACCGCCCACAGCAGGTTGAACACCCCGGCCGTCATCGGCAGCAGCCGCAGGCCCTGGACGGCCTTGGCGTGCTGCTCCGGCGCGGTGTCGGCGCCGAGCGCGTCCACCGCGGCCTGCTGCCCGGGCAGGACGAAGAGCAGCAGCGAGAGCGCGGCGATCGCGGTGAGCACCATCGAGACGATGATCCAGGACTGTCCGAGCACGTCCATCACCTGGGCGAGGCCGATGCCCATCACCGGCACCGCGACCCCCAGCAGGGCGTAGACCTGGGTGATCCGGTGCAGGATGCGCAGCACGCCCGCGTCCGCGGCCTGGTCCGGCCCGCCGGCCAGCGCGGCCTTGGCCCGGCGCGGGAACATGCTGACGGCCACCGCGACCGGGCCTATGAACAGGACCGACGCGAGGACGTGCAGGCTCAGCAGGAACTTGGCCATGGCGGGGACACCCTTACATCCGGCGGTGGGCAGCTGGTGCGGCGGGCGTCCGGTGGCGGCGCGCCCGCGATCAGGCACGCTAACACCGCTTATCCGGGGGCCCGCCGCGCGGGTGGGCGTGCTCGTTCCGCAGGGCGGCGGAGTTCCGCCCTGGTCGGCCCGCCCTGTCTGGCCAGCTCGCCCTGCCTGCTCAGCCCGCCGTCGTCAGCTGGACGATCCTCGGCGCGGCGGTGCTGACCGCCGCGACGGCGGCGCCGTGCTCCGGGTCGGCCCAGTCGAGCAGGTGCAGGTCCTGGTGGCGGCTGCGCAGCGGGGCGCCGGGCGGGACGTCCAGGGGCAGGTCGGACAGGTCGACGGAGGCCAGGGTGTCCAGGGTGGCCCGCCCGATCTTGATCAGCGACTCCTTGCGCACCCACAGCCGCAGGAACGCCTGGTCCGGCTCCGGTGCCGCCTCGACCAGGCGCAGTTCGGCGGGGGAGAGCACCCGGCGGGCGACCGCGCCCAGCGATCCGCCGCGCGCGGCCAGCTCGACGTCCACCCCGACCGGCTGGTGGCCGGCTCCGGCCGCGACCACGCCCCGGGTGTGCGACAGGCTCACGTGCACCTCGGGGTGGTCCGGCAGGTACGGCTTGCCGTGGTCGGCCAGGCCGCAGTCCGGGCACTGCTGGGCGAGTGTGAGCGAGGCCGCCGGGACGTCGAGCAGCCGGGCGGCGCAGAGCCGGACCAGCACGTGGCCGGCGGTGAAGTCGATCCGCCCGGACTCGTGCCGAAAGCGGGCGGCGCGTTCGAGTTCGAGGGGGGTGAGCAGGTGCTCGCCCGCTTCGGGGTGCCGCAGTACGGCGTCGGCGGACGCGACGGCGACGAGCGGCGTGCTCTGGTCCTGGGCCTCGGAGGTCATTGCTCCAACCTAACGGGCGCGGACGTCGGGCGGGGGCGGCGCGGAGGTCGTCCGGGCAGGGCCGGTGGGAGACGACTGCTGCGCCGCGCGGTGGATTCTCGGATCGGATCTGAGGATCTGTAGGGTAGGAATCGCCCGATTTGAGGTTGGATGTCCCGGATCTGCGGGATCGCCAGCAGATAGTACGAACGGGGCAGGTTGTGCGCACCTGCTCCTTTTCCTATGCGCGGAGGAATGTGTCGATGGGTCAGGGCACCGGTACGCCGGATCACAGAACGACCGCGGCGAGAAGAGAACCCGCCACCCGCGGGCGTCGGACCGTCCGGGTCGCCGTGGCGACCGTCGTCGCGGCGCTGCCGCTGGCGGCGGTGCTGACGGTCGGTTCGGCCGCGCCGCTCGCCCCGCCGCTGGGCGCCTGCACGGGCCCCGACTGCCCCGCCACCTGGCCGCCGCCGAACAACGGCGACTTCCCCGGCCGGGACGCCAGCATCAACGTCTTCACCGGCGGCAACTACACCGTGACCGGTCGGGCCGCGGAGGCCGAGGGAAAGATCGTCGCGCTGGGGAACCTGACCGTCGAGAAGAACGGCGGCGGCATCTACAACATGGGCGTCGTCGGCGTCGGCTCGCGCGTCGTGCCGCCCAACGGCAGCGACTTCGTCACCACCGGCGGCAACGTCGACGTCGTGACCGGCAACTCGATCCTGATCGGCGGGAGCGACTCCCACGGCCCGGCCTTCGGCAACCTGCGCCACGCGGGCAGCGTCACCGGCACCGTCAGCATCGACCCCACCGGCGAGTCGATCCAGGACCCGAACGCCGCCGCCCCGTACCAGACGGTGCTCACCCAGATCGAGGAGATCTCCGACTGCGTGGGGAAGGCCGCCGCGACCGGCACCGTCGACATCTCCTCCAGCCAGGCGACCTTCACCGGTGACGGGACCAGCCTGAAGCAGGTCTTCAACGTCAGCCAGAACCTCGCTTCGCCGAGCGGCGGGCAGATCGGACTGGTCTTCGACAACATCCCGGCCGGGGCCACCGTCGTGGTGAACATGCTCGGGGACAGCCCGATCATCAACACCTACACGGGCACCGGCCTGGCCGGGGACCAGACCACCGAGATGCGGTCGAAGCTGATGTACAACTTCCCGACCGCGACCTCGGCGCGGATCCTCGGCAGCGCCCAGTTCCAGGGCTCGGTCCTGGCCGGCAACCCGGGCGGCACCACGACCATCGCCCAGCCCGGGATGAACGGCCGGGTGTACCTCGCGGGCAACCTGATCCACACCGGCACCGGCGGCTACGAGATCCACAGCTACCCGTTCGACGGGGACCTGCCGGACTGCCAGACGACGCCGAGCCCGTCGCCGTCGACCTCGCCGTCCTCCTCGCCGTCGTCGTCGCCCTCCTCTTCGCCGTCGTCGTCCCCGTCCTCCTCGCCGTCCTCCTCGCCCTCGTCCTCCCCGTCCTCCTCGCCGTCGGCGTCGCCCTCTTCCTCGCCGTCGTCGTCCCCGTCCTCGTCGCCCTCGGCCAGTCCGTCCAGCTCGGGCCCCGCCCCGACCAGCCACCATCCGTCCGAGCACCCGACCAGCCACCACCCCGGTGGCGGCGGTCAGCTGCCCTCCACCGGCGCGGGCAACGCCCCGGTGGTCTTCGGCCTGGCCGGCGTCGGCCTGCTCGGCCTCGGCGGTCTCGCCGTCGTGGCGGCCCGCCGTCGCGGCCGCCACAGCTAGCGCTCGCAGGGAACGCCTGAACGTTTGGACAACAGCAACAACGGCCCAGGCACACGTCGGCCCCTCGCCCCGCACGGGCGAGGGGCCGACGTCGGTTCAGCGGGAGCGGAAGAAGCGGTCCACCGTGCGGCGACTGGCGGCGACGGCGTGCACCGGTTCACCGACCACCCGGCCGGCCAGCGTCACGGCCAACTCTCCTACGTCCTGGCGGAGTTGTTCGGCGGCCTCGGCCCGGTCGGCGGCGATCCGCGCGTGGGTGGCGGTGACCAGCCGGTGCCGGTCGCGGACACCCTCCGCGCGGGCCGCGGCGACGGCCGCCGCACCCTGCTCGGCGTACTCCTGCCGGATCCGGGCCGCCTCGTGCCGGGCCTGGGCCAGTTCCTGCCGACCGGCGTCGTGGGCGGCCTCCGCTTCGGCGCGGATGGCTTCGGCGCGTTCGGCGCGGCCCTCGGTCGCGTCCCACCGCTCGGTCTGGATCCGCTCGACGCGGGGGAGGATGCGGTGGCCCAGCGTCCACGTGATCAGGAAGAACAGGGTCAACCCCAGGGCCAGCATGAAGGGTTCGGGCGAAAGCGGTCCGAGTTCGATGTTCACGCAAACCTCCCCTTGCGGCTGACGGTCAGTCAATCGAGAGGTTTCCCAAGGGTGATGGGAGTCGAACTCTACCCGGGCATGACGTGCGTCACTGTCCCATGGCGGACCGCGCCGCGCCGCCGGTCCTCAGGTCACCTCGCCCCGGCGGGAGAACCGCTCCTCCCGCCACTCCCCGCAGGCCAGCACCTCGGCCAACTCCCGGGCCGCGTCCCAGACGTCGGTGTACGAGAGGTACAGCGGGGTGAAGCCGAACCGCATGAGGTCGGGTGCGCGGAAGTCCCCGATCACGCCGCGCGCGATCAGCGCCTGCACCACCGGGTAGCCGTCGGCGTGCCGCAGCGCGACCTGGCTGCCCCGCCGGGCGTGCTCGCGCGGGGTCACCACCTCGATCCCGTCCAGGCCCTCGACCAGTCCGATGAACAGGTCGGTCAGGGCCAGGCTCTTCGCCCGGACGGCGGCGAGGTCGACGCGCTCCCAGACGTCCAGGCTCGCGCCCAGCGCGGCCTGCCCGAGCAGCGACGGCGAACTGGTCAGGAAGCGCCCGATGCCCGGCTTGGGGTCGTACCCGGGCTCGAAGGCGAACGGGCGGGCGTGCCCGAACCAGCCGCTCAGCGGCTGCCGCGGGCCGGCCGCGAGGTGCCGCTCGGCGACGTACAGGAAGGCCGGCGAGCCGGGGCCGCCGTTCAGGTACTTGTAGGTGCAGCCGACCGCGAAGTCCGCTCCCGCGGCGCCGAGTTCGACCGGCAGCGCGCCCACCGAGTGGCAGACGTCCCAGATCATCAGCGCGCCCGCGGCCTGCACCCGGGCGGTGATCCCGGGCAGGTCCAGCAGCTCGCCGGTGCGGTAGTCCACGTGCGAGAGGACGACCGCGGCGACGTCGCCGTCCAGGTGCCGGTCCAGCTCCTCGGGCCGGACCAGCACGCTGCGCGCGCCCTCGACCAGGCCGGTGGCGCCCTCGGCGATGTACAGGTCGGTCGGGAACGCCTCGCCGTCGCCCAGCACCGTGCGCCGCCCGGGGCGCAGCCGCAGCGCGGCGACGAGCACCTTGAACAGGTTCACCGAGGTGGTGTCGCAGACCACCACCTCCTCCGGCCCGGCCCCGACCAGCGGGGCGATCCGCCGCCCCAGCCGGTACGGCTGCTCGAACCAGCCGGCGTCGTTCCAGCTGCGGATCAGCTCCCGGCCCCACTCCTCCTCGACCACCTGCCGCACCCGCTCCGCGGTGCGCACCGGCAGCGCGCCGAGCGAGTTCCCGTCCAGGTAGACCACCCCGTCCGGCAGGGCGAACTCCTTGCGGAACGCCGCCAGCGGGTCGACGGCGTCCAGCGCCGCGCACTCCTCGCGCGTGACCATGCCCATCCCCTCGTTCACAGCTCGTCCCGGATCGTCCACAGCTCCGGGAACACGTCCTGTTCGGCGGACCTGCGCAGCCAGCTCAGCCCGCTGGAGCCGCCCGAGCCGGGCTTGCCGCCCATGGTCCGCTTGACCGCGGACAGGTGGCGCTGGCGCCAGCGGGTGACCCGCTCGGCGACGTCCAGCAGTGCCTCGGCGAGCGGCTGCAGGCCGGCGTGCTCCGGGTCGGTGTAGACCAGGCGCCAGGCCGCGGCGACGTCGTCGCCGGCGCGGTAGCGCTGCTCGGAGGGCTCCGGGTGCAGCGGCAGGCCGCGCCGGGCCAGCAGGGCCAGCGCGTCGTCGTACAGGCCGGGGGAGCGCAGCGCCTCGGTCAGCTCGGCCTGCGTCCGCGGCATCCCGTCGTACATCGTGAGCAGGGCGGCGTTCTTGTTGCCGAGCAGGAACTCCAGGTGCAGGAAGGCCGCGGACTGGAAGCCGGAGGCCTGGCCGAACGCCGCGCGGAAGCCGTTGAACTCCTGCGGCGTCATGGTGGCCAGCAGGTCCCAGGACTCCACCAGCACGTCCTGCACGTGGGTGCCGCGCCGCAGCGCGGCCAGTGCGGCGGGCAGGTCGTCCTCGCGCAGCGCGCGCTGGGCGAGCGTCCACTCGTGCCGCAGCAGGTCGAACAGCAGCTCCATCACCTGCGTGGTGACGATGAACGACAGCTCGGCCGGCACCTTGCTGCGCGGGTGCTGGAGGCTGTGCAGCTCGTCCAGGCACACGTAGCGGGCGTACGGGGTGCCCCGATCCGGCTCCCCGCGCCGATCGAACGACAGGCTGGGCGTCTCCACCGTGTCGTGCCCCATCCCGATTCCTCCTGATCCACCCGGGCCCGTCGCCCGGACCGGCGACCAGACGGACGGCCTGGTTCCACCGGGGTGCCCATTGTGCGGCGGTGCGACCCCCCGGTTGAATGGTCGACGGACACCGCAACCGCGATCCGGGCTGTTGTTCGCGAGGCGTTCGGCCGATTCGCTTTACGATCGCGAAACCACCCATTCCAGTCACTCCGGGAGCCGCCATGGACGCCGTCGACCGCCGCCTGCTGGCCGAGTTGCAGACCGACGCCAGGCTCTCCTACAACGAACTCTCCCGCCGGGTGAGCCTGTCCGCACCCGCGGTGGCCGAACGGGTCCGCCGACTGGAGTCCGACGGCGTGATCACCGGGTACCACGCCCACGTGGACCTCAGCCGGGCCGGACTGCCGATCACCGCGCTGGTCCAGATCCAGTGCTACGGCCCGCGCTGCGTGCTGCGCGACCCCCAGGTGGCCGCCTGGCCGGAGGTGCTCCAGTTGCACCGGGTCACCGGCGGGGCCTGCTGCGCGCTGCTGGTCGCGGTGCCCACGATGGCCGATTTCGAGGCCCTGTGCGACCGGCTCGGCGGCTACGGCCAGCCGTCCAGCTCGATGATCCTCTCCAGCCCGGTGCCCTGGCGGCCGGTGGTCGCGCCCGCCGGGGCGTAGCGCCACGGCATCATGGCGCCGGCGCGACCGACGAGCGGCCCGGGGCCGGAACGGTAGGTTCCTCGGCATGCCGAACGAGCGTCACATCCTGCTGCTGCCCGGGAGCCTGCGGGCCGGTTCCGCCAACGAGACCGTGCTGCGCACCGCCGCCGCCGTGGCCGCCGCCACCCCGGGCCTGCGGGCCACCTACTACGCGGGGCTGGCCGGCCTGCCGCACTTCAACCCGGACCACGACACCGACCCGCTGCCCGGGCCGGTGGCCGCCCTGCGCGCCGCCGTCGAGGCCGCCGACGCGCTGCTGGTCTGCACCCCCGAGTACGCCGGGACGCTGCCCGGCTCCTTCAAGAACCTGCTGGACTGGACGGTCGGCGGGACGGAGATCGCGGACAAGCCCGCCGGCTGGATCAACGCGGCCGGCCCGGGCCGGGGCCAGGGCGCCGAGGCCACCCTGCGCACCGTCCTCGGCTACACCGGCGCGGCCGTGGTGGACGGGGCCTGCGTCCGCATCCCGCTGGACCGCGGGGCGGTCGGCCCGGACGGGCTGGTCGCCGATCCGCTGGTGCGGGAGCGGATCGGCGAGGTGCTGGCCCGGCTGGCGGCGGCCGCGGCCTGAGGGGTGGCGGTCTGGCGGGCGAGGGTCTGACGGGTGGCGGCCTGACGGGCGGCGGCCGGGCTCAGTGCCCTTCGGGCAGGTGGACCCCGAGCCCGGCCAGGCCGGTCAGGAACAGCTCCACGCCGACCGCCGCCAGCAGCAGCCCGAGCAGCCGGGAGAGCACCTCCAGCGAGGTGCGGTGGGTGCGCTGCATCAGCGGCGCCAGCAGGGCCACGCAGACGTAGTTGATCACCACGACCGCGAGGTAGGCCCCGCCGATGGTGGCCTTCCAGCTCCAGTCGTTGCGGGCGAGCGAGGCGACCAGCACGGCGGTGACCGCGAGCGGGCTGGCGATGTACGGCAGCAGCAGTTCGCGGATGCCGTCCACCATCGGGTTCGGCAGGTGGTCGTCGTCCTCGTTCTCGCCGCCGAGGTGGAAGCCGAAGACCAGCGCGACCGCGTAGATGAAGAAGATCGTCCCGCCGGCGAGCTGCAGCGACTGGTCGCTGATGTGGAAGAGCGTGGTGACCTCGTCCGCGGTGAAGCCGAGCACCAGGCCGATCACCGCCGAGATGATCGTGCTCCACGCCGCCAGCCGTCGCAGTTCCCGGGTGCTCCGGGTGGAGGCCAGCCGGGCGAAGGCCAGCAGGACCTTGGGCGGGCCGACCACGGCGAAGAAGGTGATGAAGGCGCTGCTCAGGTTGAAGACGAACATGCGCCAAGCATGACCGCGGCGGCCGGTGCGGCCGCTCCGCCACGCCACGCCCCGCGGTCGGGCGTGGCGTGAATCTCGCCGGGGAGCGGTTCATTCCCGGTCGCCGACGAATTCGCCCGGATGGCCGTCCCGGCTCGAACGGGTGCGCGCTCTCGGCTCCCATGGAAGTCGGATCACCTCCCCGGGAACGAGGGTGCGACATGTGTCTGAACCGTAAGGACCTGGGCCTGCTGGCCCTGCGCGGCGCGGTCGGCGGGGTGCTGATCGCGCACGGCACCCAGAAGCTGTTCGGCTGGTTCGGCGGGGGAGGCCTGGAGGGCACCGCCCAGGCGATGGAGCACATGGGCTTCCACCCCGGCCGGCAGAGCGCCATCGCGGCGGGCGCCGGTGAGGCGGGCGGCGGCGCGCTGCTGGTCGCCGGGCTGGCCACCGGGGCGGCCGGCGCGGTGGTGGCCGGGACGATGGCCGGCGCGGTGGCGGTGCACGCGCCCGGGGGCTTCTTCGCGACCTCCGGTGGCTACGAGTACCCGGCCTTCCTCGGCGCGGCCGGGCTGGCGCTCGGCCTGGCCGGTCCGGGGCGGTACTCGCTGGACCACCTGACCTGCCACGTCCTCGACCAGCCCTGGATGGGCCTGGTGGCCTTCGCGGGGTCCGTCGCCGGGGCGTACGGCGTGGTGGCGCGGCGCCGGCACGTGGTGCGGCTGCGCGAGGAGCGGGCCGCGATGGAGGCGGACGAGCAGGAGGGCTCGGGGCTGTCCTGACGCGCCGGCGGCCCCCGGCGGCCCGCACCGGCCTTGCCCGCCCCGGTCACCCGGAGGCAGCAGTCCTGCTGGCGGCCCCCGGGCGGCCCTCGGAGGGTGGTCGGGAGGCGTGCCGGGCAGCCCGGCGCCGGGGCAGAAACGAGGGACCGCATGGACCGCATGGACCGCCAGCCGCTCACCCGGATAGGTTCGAGGCCGCGGGTCACCGCACGGCGGCCGGACGCGCCGCCGGTGCGCCGCCGACGCCGGGCGGTGGCAGGGGTGTTGGCCACCACCATGGTCGCCGCGGCGGGGCTGGCGGGCTGCTCCTCCGGAAAGAGCGCGAGCAGCGTGGCCACCTCGGCCTCCGCCGCGATCGAGCGGGGCGCCTCGGCCGCGGCCTCCGCCGCCTCGGCGCTGGCCTCGGTGGCGGGCGGGGCGGGGGCGGTGATCGCCTCGGCGGAGGCGCGGGCCTCGGCGGCGGTGTCGGCGGCCTCCTCGGCGGTCGCCGGGATCAAGGGCGGGCTGGACGCCAAGGGGGACGTGGCCGTCGGGGCGGTGAGCACCGGCTCGGACGGCAGGGCGCAGGTGGAGCTGACGATCACCAACCACGGGCAGCAGTCGTACCGGTACGTGATCCAGGTCGACTTCACCGACGACTCCGGCGCGGTGCAGGACGCGACCGCGGTGACGGTCGAGGAGGTGGCGGCCGGCCGGAGCGCCCAGGCGACCGCGCGCAGCAACCGGGACCTCTCGGGCAGCCTGAAGGCCGTGGTGGCGAACGCGCTGCGCTACTGACCTCCCGCCACCGACTTCCCGATACGGGCTCCCCGCTGCTGGCGCGCAGGTCAGCGCGGGTGCCGGGCGGGGGCCGAACCTTAAGCGCGGCTCAAGGCCCAACGGGACCCCTTGACGGGGGAGTTGGTCTAGTCCATTTTTATTGCCCAGGTGCAGGGAGCCCCTGAACCGGCGTCAACGGCCTCGTGCCGCGGGCGCCGGTTCGGCACATCCCGGTGTCCGTCCAGGCCCGATCCCGCTGATCCCGCTCGACTTCCCCGCACGATTCCCCGCACTGAGCTGTCATGTCCCGGTCGTCCGACCCCACCTCGGGCGCGCCCCCACGGGACGACGGAAATCCCCCACAACCAGGAGTCACGCACCCATGCTGCGTTCACGCATTGAAAGGGCCGGGACCCCGGCTCCGACGGGCGGCCGTCGACGCCGCCCGAAGAGCCTGGCCGCCGTCGCGGCCGGCACCGCCGCCTCCGTCCTGCTCGGCGCGGGCCTCGCGCTGACCGGCGGCGCCGCGGCCAACGCCGCGACCACCAACACCACCGGCGCGGCCGCCACCAGCGGCGGCATCAAGGTCGCCTACTACGACCAGTGGTCGGTCTACGCCAACGCGTACTACCCGAAGACGATCCAGGACACCGGCGTGGCCGGGAAGCTCGACTACCTGATCTACGACTTCGCGAACATCCACCCGACCGACCTGGGCTGTTTCGAGGCGACCAAGGCCGCCGACACGAACGACAACAACCCCAACGCGGGTGACGGCGCGGCCGACGCGTTCGCCGACTACCAGAAGAGCTTCGGCGCGGACATCTCGGTCGACGGCGTCGGCGACGTCTGGAACCAGCCGATCGCGGGCAACTTCAACCAGCTGAAGAAGCTGAAGGCGAAGAACCCCAACCTCAAGATCCTGCTCTCGATCGGTGGTTGGACCTACTCCAAGTACTTCTCGCCGGCCTCCGCCACGGACGCCTCGCGCAAGCACCTGGTCTCGTCCTGCCTCGACATGTTCATCAAGGGCAACCTCCCGAGCGACGCCGGCTACGGCGGCCCGGGCTCCGGCGCCGGCATCTTCGACGGCATCGACATCGACTGGGAGTACCCGGGCGGCGGCGGCCACACCGGCAACATCTCCAGCCCGGCCGACAAGCAGAACTTCACGGCGCTGCTGAAGGAGTTCCGCACCCAGCTGGACGCCCAGGGCAAGGCCGACAACAAGACCTACGCCCTGTCGGCGGCGGTCGGCGCCGGCCAGGACAAGATCATGAACGTCGAGACCGACAAGATCGGTCAGTACCTCACCTTCCTCGACGTCATGACCTACGACATGCACGGCGGCTGGGACGCCCAGGGGCCGACCAACCACCAGGCCGCGCTCTACGCGGGCCCGAACGACCCGTCGACCCCGGTCAAGCCGGGCCACGGCAAGTACTCGATCGACAACGCCATCAAGGCGTGGACGGTCGGCGACGCGGACTACGGGATCCCCGGCGGCTTCCCCGCGAACAAGATCAACATGGGTGTGCCGTTCTACTACCGCGGCTGGACCGGCGTCCAGAACAACGGCAAGAACGGCCTGTTCCAGCCCGCCGCCAGCCCGGCGACCGGCGCGGCGATGTCCGGCAACGTCCCCGGCATCCAGATGTACAAGGAGCTCGCGGGCTTCGTCGACAACCCGTCCAGGACCTTCTGGGACGACGACGCCAAGGCCACGTACTTCTACGACGGCAACACCTTCTGGAGCGGTGAGGACACCCGGTCGATCCAGGCCAAGCTCGACTACGCGCACTGCAACGGCCTCGGCGGCTCCTTCGCCTTCTCGCTGTACGACCTGGGCACCAAGACCGGCCTGTTCGACACGATGGTGAACGCCACCAACGGCTCCGCCGCCGGTTGCCCGGCCCCGCCGACCGGCACCCCGAGCAGCACGGCGACCCCGACCCAGACCCCGACCGGCACGCCCACGGGCACGCCGACCGGCACCCCCACGGGTACCCCGACCGGCACCCCCACCGGCACCCCGACCTCGCCGGCCGGCTGCCCGGCCGCCCCGAGCTGGGACGCCAACACCACCTACGCGGCCGGCGGCACCAAGGTCTCGTGGAAGGGCCACTACTACACCAACAAGTGGTGGACCAAGGGCGATGACCCGAGCCAGAGCGGCCAGTGGGGCGTCTGGACCGACAACGGCGCCTGCTGACCCCTCGGGCGGCACGCACTGAGGGCCTGACGGACCCTCGCGGCACCTGAACCAAGCAGTCCGGCCCGCCGGGGGAGCACCCCCGGCGGGCCGGACTCGTTGCGTTTCGGGGGCGCGGCCCGGGCGCGCGGCTCAGGCCGGGTCGGCGGTGCGCCCGGGCGCGTCCGGCCGGCTCTCCTCGATCCGCCGCAGCATCCGCGCGAGCATCGCGGACAGCACGGCCCGCTCCTCGCCCGTGACGTCCTGGAGCAGTTCCTCCTCGAACACCGCGGCCATCCGCATCGACTCCAGCCACTTGTCGCGGCCGTTCTCGGTGAGCTCGATGATCACCCGGACCCGGTTGGTCTCGTCGCGCTCCCGGGTGACGAGGTCCTCGGCCACCATCCGGTCGATCCGGTGCGTCATCGCGGCCGGGGTGAGCCCGAGCCGCTTGGCCAGCTCGCCCGGTCCGAGCTGGTACGGGCTGCCGGAGACCACCAGCGCCTTGAGCACCTCCCACTCGGCGCCCGTGATTCCGAGCACAGTCAGCTGCCGGTCGTAGGCCACGCCCATCCGCCGGGCGACCCGGGACAGGGTCTGCACGATGGTCTCCACCTGGGGGTCCACGGTGGGGAATTCCCGCTGGTAGACGGCCACCTGCTCGGCGATGCCGAGCTCCCTGGCGGTGGCCGGAGCGGGCTTGTCCGTAGTCATGCGGACCAGTGTCGCACGGAGACGTGCATCCCTTAAGCCTTTGACTCGACACTCTTCCGGTGCTAAGACTTTATCTCGTCAAACTTTAGCTCTGAAATCTTCTGGACCTTAAGAGTATCCAGTTGAATCCAGGAAGGGATGTGCACGGTGACCGGCACGGTGAAGCAGCAGAGGCAGCAGCGACGCGGGGCGGGCGGCCCGCTGCGCCGCGTCCAGATCGGCAACGCGCTCAGCGCGTTCGGCAGCGGCTTCACGATGCCGTACATGTTCGTGTACGTGGACCAGGTGCGCGGGCTGGGTTCGCTGGCGGCCGGGATGGTGTTCACCGTCTTCGCGCTGGCGGCTCTCGTCGTCCTGCCGTTCACCGGTCGCGGCATCGACAGGTACGGCCCCCGTCCGGTCCTGCTGGCCGGTACGGCGCTCGCCGCCACCGGCGCGTTCGCCTTCGGCCACGCCACCGGCACCCCGGCCCTGCTGGTCTCCTCCTTCCTGTTCGGCGCGGGTGTCACCACCTGCCAGCCGGCGCTCGCCACGATGATCGTCCGCTGCTCGACGGCCGCGACCCGCTCGCACGCCTTCGCGCTCCAGTTCACCCTGGTCAACCTGGGCATGGGCATCGGCGCCCTGGTCGGCGGCCAGATCGTGAACGTCGCCGACCCGGCCAGCCTCACCCGGCTGTTCACCATCGAGGCGGCGACCTTCCTCGGCCTGGCCCTGGTCACCGGCACCGCCCGGATGCCGGCCAACCCGCTGATCCCCCTCCAGGAGAAGAGCGACGGCCCGACCGGCCTGCGCGCGCTGGTCGCCGACAAGGCGATGCTGCGGCTCTGCGTGCTCGCCGGGCTGATCTTCTTCACCTGCTACGGCCAGTTCGAGTCCGGCGTCGCGGCCTTCGCCACCGACACCGTCGGCACGCCGCCCTCCACCCTGGGCTTCGCGATCGGTGCCAACGCGCTGACCATCGTCGTCCTGCAGATGTTCATGGTGCGGATCACCGCGCGCCGCCGCCGCACCACCGCGATGGCCGCGGCCGGCGTGGTCTGGCTCGGCGCCTGGGCGATGGCCCTGGTGGCCGGCCTGATCCGGACCGAGACCATGGCCGCCACGGTCGCGATCGTCTCGATCTACGCCCTGTTCGGCGTCGGTGAGTCGCTGCTCGCGCCCACCATGGGTCCGATCGTCGCCGACCTCGCCCCGGCCCGGCTGCTCGGCACCTACAACTCCGGGTACGCCCTGGTGAAGCAGATCGCCATCGCGGTCGGCCCGGCCGTCGGCGTGCTGCTGGTCGGCTCCGGCACCTGGCCGCTCTACCTCGCGGCCATGGCGGGCTCCACGCTGCTGGTCGTCGTCCTGGCGCTGCGGCTGCGCCCGTACCTCACGCCGGAGCAGGACAACGCGGCCCCGGCCGTGGTCCGCACCACGGTCGTCCGGGAGCTGCAGACGGCGGCGTGACCGCCGACGGGGGGCTGTGGGCGGTGGTGTGACCGCCCACGGGGAGTTGCGGACGGCGGCGTGACCGCCGATCGAACAGGCGTGCCGACGGGCGCCGGCCAGGTCACCTGGTCGGCGCCCGTCGCGCTTGGCTTCGCGACCACCGCCACATAGTGTCAGTGGCTGTTGGCCGCCCGGCCCGGTCGGTACAGGAGACCCGGCCGGCACAGGAGACAGGCGAATCGGCGAGGCAATGACGCAAGCGGCGCTCACGCACCCCCCGGCGGCCCAGGCCCCGGCCCCCGCCGCCCCGGCACCGGCCCGGGGCCGGCTGCCCCGCCTGCCGGCCGACTGGTCCGGCTGGCTCGGGCCGATCGGCGTCGCGCTCTTCGCGGGCCTGCTGCGGTTCTGGAACCTCGGCTACCCCAACGCCTTCGTCTTCGACGAGACGTACTACCCCAAGGACGCCTGGTCGCTGCTGCGGCAGGGCTACGAGGGCAGCTGGCCGGACCACGCCAACGCCGACATCCTGGCCGTCCCGCAGCACATCCCGCTCACCTCCGCGCCCGAGTTCATCGCCCACCCTCCGCTCGGCAAATGGGTGATGGCGATCGGCGAACAGCTGTTCGGCCTGCACCCCTTCGGCTGGCGGTTCATGACCGCCCTGCTCGGCACCGTCACCGTGCTGATGCTCGCCCGGATCGGCCGCCGGCTCTTCGGCTCCACCCTGATCGGCTGCACCGCGGCCCTGCTGATGGCCGTCGACGGCCTCCAACTGGTGATGAGCCGGGTCGGGCTGCTCGACGGCATCCAGATGTTCTTCGTGCTCGCCGCCTTCGGCAGCCTCCTGATCGACCGCGACCACGTCCGCGCCCGGCTGGCCGGCGTCACCGACGGCGACCGCGTCCGGCTCGGCCTGCGCCCCTGGCGGATCGCCGCCGGGGTGCTCCTCGGCGCCGCCTGCGCCGTCAAGTGGAACGGCGCGATGATCCTCGCCGCCTTCGGCCTGCTGACCGTCCTGTGGGACCAGTCCGGCCGACGCGGGGCCGGCGCCCGCCGCCCCTGGCGCTCGATGCTGCGCCGCGACGCCGTCCCCGCCTTCCTCGCCATGGTCGGCTCCGCCCTGGTGGTGTACGTCGGCGCCTGGGCCGGCTGGCTCGCCAGCGGCGGCAACGGCGAGGGCGGGTACGACCGGCACTGGGCCGACGGCCGCCCCGGCCTGTCCCCGGACACCTTCCTCGGCATCCCGCTGCCGCAGGTGTCGATGAGCTGGGTGCCCGAGTCGCTGCGCAGCCTGTGGCACTACCACTCGCAGATGTACGACTTCAACACCGGGCTGAGCACCCCGCACACCTACCAGTCCAACCCCTTCAGCTGGCTGGTCGTCGGCCGCCCCGTCTCCATGTACTGGGAGCAGGTCCCGAACGGCCAGCACGGCTGCACCGCCACCGGCGGCTGCGCGTCCCAGATCCTCGGCCTCGGCACCCCGCTGCTCTGGTGGACGGCCTGCTTCGCCCTGGTCTACCTGCTGTGGCGCTGGTTCTTCCGCCGGGACTGGCGCTCGGGCGCCGTGCTGTGCGCCGTCGCCGGGATCTACCTGCCCTGGTTCCAGTACCAGGAGCGGACCGTCTTCTCCTTCTACATGGTCGTCCTGGTGCCGTTCCTGTGCCTGGCCGTCGCCCAGATGCTCGGGGCGATCCTCGGCCCGGCCGGGTGCAGCCCCGAACGCCGCCGGATCGGCGCGGCCGGCGCCGGGCTGATCGTGCTCGCCATCGTCGCCTGCTTCGCCTTCTTCTACCCGCTGTACACGGCGGAGGTGATCCCGATGACGTCCTGGCAGGACCGGATGTGGTTCACCAGCTGGATCTGACACCGGTGACCCTGTCCGCCGCGGGCGGCCAGCTGCTGCCCGTCACCCCGATGCTCGGGGTGGTCACCGCCGTCCTGCTGCTGGCCGCCGTCGCGGTGGCCGGCCGGGGCCTGCTCGGCCACGGGCACGCGGTGCTGCGGGCCGGACTGCGCGCGGTGGTGCAGCTGGCCGCCGTCGCCGCGGTGATCAGCTGGGTGGTCGGCTCGCTCTGGTGGTCGGCGCTGTTCGTGCTGCTGATGTTCAGCGTCGCGGTGCGCACCGCCGGGCGGCGGATGACCCCCGGCCCCGGCTGGGTCTGGGCGGCCGCGCCGATCGGCGCCGGCGTGCTGCCGGTGCTCGCCCTGCTGCTGGACGTCGGGCTGCTGCCGGCCAAGGGCCTGTCCGTCATCCCCGTCGCCGGCATCCTGATCGGCGGCGCGCTCACCGCCACCTCGCTGGCCGGGCGGCGCGCCCTCGACGAGCTGCGGCAGCGCCGCGGCGAGGTGGAGGCGGCCCTGGCGCTCGGCTTCGAGGACCGCGACGCCCGGCTGGAGATCTGCCGCACCGCCGCCGCGACCTCGCTGGTGCCCGCCCTCGACCAGACCCGGACGGTCGGCCTGGTCACCCTCCCCGGCGCCTTCGTCGGCATGCTGCTCGGCGGGGCCTCGCCCGTCCAGGCGGGGGCGGTGCAGCTGTTCGTCCTGGTCGGGCTGCTGGCGGTGGAGTCGGTGGCGATCGTGGTGGTGCTGGAGCTGGTCGGCCGGGGGCTGGTGAGCGCGGGCTGGTGAGCGGGGGGGGGTGCCGGGTCGGGCCGGACGTGGGTGGGAACCCGGCCGCCTTGGGTACCGGACGCGGTCGGGTACCCTTGAGCACGTTGAAGGGGAGTAGCCCTCCACCGGACCGTCGACATACTGGCCCTCAGGGGCCCGGCGCCCGGGGCACCCGATCCTCCGGGGTCGGTGCCGGCGAGACCTTCGGCCGCAGTGCTGTGACCATGACCAGTGCTGTCGGGCCGAAGCGTCCCCTGACGGACCTGCGGAGGCCGGGCAGCCCGACCGAGGGACCCTTTCTGATGAGTTTGACCGTGGCCGCGCTGACGTTCGGCATCATCTTCCTGGCCGAACTGCCGGACAAGACCGCGCTGGCCAGCCTCGTACTCGGCACCAAGTACCGTGCCAGCTACGTCTTCGCGGGTGTCGCCGCCGCGATGGGCGTTCAGGTCGTCCTCGCGCTCGCCGCCGGGCACCTGCTCTCGCTGCTGCCGCACCGCTGGGTGGAGGGCGTCACCGGCGTGCTGTTCCTGGCCGGCGCGGCCATGCTGCTGTTCCACGGCGGGGGCGACGACGAGGAGGGACACGCCGCCAAGGAGCCGTCCTCGAACAGCTTCTGGAAGGTGGCCGGGGCCAGCTTCGTGGTCGTCGCGGTCGCCGAGTTCGGTGACCTGACCCAGATCATGACCGCCAACCTGGCCGCCAAGTACGCCGATCCGCTGGCCGTCGGCCTCGGCGCGTGGCTGGCGCTGTGTGCGGTCGGCGGGCTCGCCATCGTGGGCGGGCAGAAGCTGCTCAAGTACGTGCCGATGAAGCTGATCATCCGGGTCGCGGCGGCGATCATGGTGGTGCTGGCGGGCATCAGCATCTTCGGGGCGATCACCGGCTGACCCCGGTCGGTCAGCAGGTGGTGCGCTTGTCCAGGGCGGCGCGGGTGTAGGGGCCGTAGACGCCCTTCTTGTCGCCCTGGACTCCCTGCATGCGCTGGAAGTAGCTGACGTAGCTCGCGGTTTCGCCGTCGTAGGTGCCAGTCACCGGGACGTCCATCCAGCACAGGGCGACGCTCAGCTTCGACTGCATGGTGGAGACCTCGGGGCCGGACATCCCGATCTGCAGGACTTGGGAGGTCGGCGTCGCCGTCGCGGACGGCGTGGGCGTCGGGGTCGGCGTGGGCGTCGCGGTGGTGGGTGTGGGTGTGGGTGTGGGTGTCGGGGGCGGGGTCGGGACGGAGGCCGGGGCCGGGGGAGCGGCGGCGACCGGGGCCTGGGTGGTCGGCGTCGGCGCCGGGGTGGCCGTCTTCGTCGGGCTCGGCTTGCGGGTGGGGGCCGACGTCGGGCTCGGCGCCTCGCTGGTCGGCGGCGGCGTGGCCGGGTCCGTCGGTGCCGGGGCGGTCGGCTCCACCGGCGCGGGCGCCAGGGTGGTGGGCAGGGGCTGTGCCTGCCGGGTCGTCGGCGCGGGCGAGGGCGTCACCGCGTACGCGATGCCGATGGTGAGCGCGACCAGGCCGGCGCCCACCCCGGCCAGCAGCAGCTTGTGCCGGGCCAGCGGGTTCTGCGCGGCCTGCTCGGCGGCTCTGCGCGCGGCCCGGCCGCCGACGGGCTCCGGTTCGGGCCCGGGCGTCGCGTGGTCGAAGGGGAAGACCCCGAGGTCGCCGCCGGACGCGGCCTGCGGGGCCGTCGCCGCCGCGTAGGCGCCCGGCCCGGAGGCGGGCACCGGCGGCAGCACGGTGGTGGCGTAGGCGTCGGCGTCCGGCCCCAGCGGGGGAACCGCGGGCGGGGCGGGGTGCACGGGGGCCGACTGCCCCGGGGCGACCGGCGGCAGGACGGCGGTCGCGAACGGGTCGACGGCGGGGACGTCCGCCACGGGCTCCTCGGCGACCTGGCCGACCGCCTGCGGCACGTACGGGCGGACCAGCGGCGGGCCTTCGAGGTGCGGGAGGACGGCCGTCTCGGTGAGGCTCGGGTCCGGGACGCAGCCGCACCCGGTGGAGCGTGCGGTGCCGCACGTCGGGCAGTGCTGGTCCGGCATCGGCCGGTCCTCCTCGGTTCTCGGGCGGTCTCCGTGCCCCGGGGCGGTTCCCGGGCTCACGATCGCGCCTGATTATGCAGGACGTCCCGGAGGGGGGACAGGGGCGTCCGGACCCGGGCGGGGGTGTTGTGCCGGTTGGTGGCGGTTGTTTCCCGAGGAACGGTCGGGGAGCGGCGGATGTCCCCGGCGCCGGCGGTCGGGTCGGTGCGTCGGGTGCGGTCGGGTCGGTGCGGTGTGTCCTGGGTCGGTGGGCCCGGCGGCTACGTTCGGCTCAACCCGAGGGAGCAAACCGGGGCATTTCTGACAGCATGGTGAGCTGGGAGTGATCATCCGCACGGGCCCGCCGCCTCGGCCGGGGCCCGCGACCCTACGGAGCCGCCATGACGGACTCGCGCGCCGCGTCCGACCGCAGCCCGGCGTACGAGCCCGGCCCGCCGGAGGTCACCGTCCCCAACCTCTGGGTGCCGATCGGCGCCCTGCTGCTGGCGATGCTGCTCGCCGCCCTCGACCAGACCATCGTCTCCACCGCGCTGCCCACCATCGTCAGCGACCTCGGCGGCCTGAACCACATCTCCTGGGTGGTCACCGCCTACCTGCTGGCCTCCACCGCCGCCACCCCGCTCTGGGGCAAGCTCGGCGACATGTACGGCCGGAAGCGCTTCTTCCAGGCCTCCATCGTGATCTTCCTGCTCGGCTCGGTACTCTGCGGCATCGCCCAGAACATGGGCGAACTCATCGCCTTCCGCGCGCTGCAGGGCCTGGGCGGTGGCGGGCTGATCGTGCTCACCCAGGCCATCGTCGGCGACCTCGTCTCCCCCCGGGACCGCGGCAAGTACCAGGGCCTCTTCGGCGCCGTCTTCGGCGTGACCAGCGTCCTCGGACCGCTGCTCGGCGGACTGTTCGTCGACAACCTCAGCTGGCGCTGGGTCTTCTACATCAACCTGCCGATCGGCATCGTCGCCCTGGTGGTGATCGCCGCCGTCCTGCACGGGCAGGAGGTCAGGCGCCAGCACCGGATCGACTACCTCGGCACCGTGCTGATCGCCGCCGTCGCCACCTGCCTGGTGCTGATGACCTCCCTCGGCGGCACCACCTGGGGCTGGACCTCCTGGCAGATCGTCGGACTCGGCGTGCTCGGCCTGGTGCTGCTGCTCGCCTTCGTCCTGGTCGAGCGGACGGCCAGTGAACCGGTGCTGCCGCTGCGGCTGTTCCGCTCCCGGACGTTCAGCCTGGTCGCGGTGATCTCCTTCGTGGTCGGCTTCGCGATGTTCGGCGCCCTCACCTACCTGCCGACCTTCCTCCAGGTCGTCATGCAGGTCTCGCCCACCCTGTCCGGCATCCACATGCTGCCGATGGTGCTCGGCATGCTGTTCACCTCGATCGGCTCCGGCCAGATCGTCGCCCGCACCGGCCACTACCGGATCTTCCCGATCGCCGGGACGGCCGTCACCACCGTCGGCCTGCTGCTGCTCTCCCGGCTCGACGAGCACAGCAGCACCACCGAGATGAGCCTCTACTTCCTGGTCTTCGGCCTCGGGCTGGGCCTGGTCATGCAGGTCCTGGTGCTGATCGTGCAGAACTCCGTCGGCTACCAGGACCTCGGCGTCGCCACCGCCGGCGCCACCTTCTTCCGCTCCATCGGCGCGTCCTTCGGCGTCTCCGTCTTCGGCACCCTGTTCGCCGGCGGGCTGCGCGAGCGGCTCGCCGACGCCCTCGCCGGGCTGCCGCTGCCGCCCGGCTTCCACCCCGAGGCCATCACCTCCGACCCGCGGGTGGTCACCCGGCTGCCCGTCGCCGCCCAGGAAGCCGTCCACCACGCGTACGCCGAGTCGATCACCAGGGTGTTCCTGTACGCGGTGCCCGTCGCGCTGGTCGCCTTCGTGCTGTCGCTGTTCCTGCGCGAGCAGAAACTGCGCTCCACCGTCACCGCACCCGACCTGAGCGAATCCATCGGCGTCAACCCCGTCCAACGCTCGTCGCTGGACGAGATCGCCCGCGCGCTCTCGGTGCTGAGCTCCCGCGAGGCCCGGCGCGACCTCTTCCGGCGGATCACCGAGGTGGCCGGGCTGGACCTCCAACCCGCCTCCAGCTGGCTGCTGTTGCAGATGCACCACCACGGCTCGGTCGAGCCGGCCGAACTCGCCGAGCGGCGGATCATCCCGATCGCCGTCATCGAGAGCGCCGTCCGGGAAGTCGAGGGCCGGGGCCTCGCCGTCCGCAGCGGCGGGCTGCCGCTACGGCTCACCGAACCGGGGGCGGAGGCGGCCGTCAAGCTGGTCGCCGCCCGGCGCTCGCAACTCGCCGACCTGCTCGGCGACTGGGACGAGCAGCAGTATGCCGACCTCGCCGACCTGCTCACCCGCCTCAGCTCCACCCTCTGCGCCGACCGGCGCGACCGCCCGGACCGGCCCGCCCACGAGCCGCCGTACCGGGGCGAGGGGCGGTCGTTCTAGCCCGCCTTGCAGGGGGCCTGGCCGGAGAGCCAGGTGACGGCGGCGGCGAGCGCGGGGTCGTCGTCCTTGCGGGGGTCGGCCGTTTCGACCGGCTCGTCCGGCTCGATCGGGCCCTCGTGGACCCGGCCGGTGCGGTCGGCCTCGGCGGCGCCGGTGAGCAGCAGGACGGCGCCGTCCCACAGCCGGTGGGCGGCGTTGCCGGTGGGCACCCCGTAGGTGGGCTGGCCGAAGCTGCGGGTGGCCGGGCGGCCGATGAAGGCGATGGCGACCGCCTCGCCCGCGCTGCCGGTCGCGCGGCCGGTGAGGACGGCGACGGGCGTTCCGGGCGCCTCGTTGTGGTGGGAGGGTGCCTTGTCGTGGCGAGTGGGCGCCTCGTCGTGGCGGGTGGCGGGGGAAGCCTGCGGGGCGTCGTCCAGGTACGGCACGCCGTCGCGGACCGACCAGGTGCTGCGGGTGCCGTCCGCGGTGACGAAGGCGCCCAGCGGGCCGTCGCCGAGGATCGGCGCCGCGACGGCCAGCGGGGCCCACATCCCGCCGCCGGTCTCGCCGCGCAGGTCCACCACCCAGCCGCAGGCACTCACTTCGGCGACGGCGGCGCGGCCGCGGGTGACGTACTCGGCGTAGGTGCGCTCCGATCCGTTCACCGCCGGGAGGGTCAACTGGGCGATGCGGCCGGGGAGTTGCCGGGCGGTCGGGGCGTTCACGGCCTCCGGGTCGGCGTCGACCTTCGCCGCCTGGTCGGGTGGGTAGAAGCGGCTGTGCTGGTCGTCGAGGGCGGTGACGGCGGCCCTGATCGCGGTGTGGGTGTCGGCCGGGGTGCGGGCCGTGGCCGCCTGGGCGAAGGCCTGGGTGCGGAGCTTCGGCCAGTCCACCTTCGCGGTGTTGAGGGACTTCTGCTGGATGAGGTCCAGGGCCTCCGAGAGGTAGCCGCGGGCCTCGGGGGACATGTGCTCGGAGGCCGGTGACCCGGGGGCCGGTGACTCGGGGGCCGGCGAGGAGCAGGCCGCGAGCGTCAGTACGGCCGCCGCTGCGACCGTTCGTCCCAGTCGTCTCATCCGCTTCCCCCCTGTGGGTCGTGCCGTTTCCTGATTCTTCCTCACGGACCGCCGAACCAGCGAGGGGTGTCGAGGCGGAACGGGTCGCCGGGGGCGAGCAGGCGCAGGGCCGTCTCCACCTCACGCAGGCGCTCCTCGCCGAGGGTGGCGGACCACTCGGCGCGCAGCTCGTCGAAGATCCGGGCGGACCGGACCAGGCAGTCCACCCCGCGGGCGGTCAGCCGGACCACCTTGCGGCGGGCGTCGGCCGGGTCGCCGCCGCGTTCGACGTAGCCGAGCTGCTCCAGGTTCTCGATGGTCTTGCCGGCGGCCTGCTTGGAGACGCCGAGCCGGCGGCCGAGGTCGACGGCGGTGGTGCCGTGCGGTCCGATCGCCTGGAAGACGAAGCCGTGCATGGGTCGCAGGTCGGGGTGGCCCTCGCGGGCGATGCGCTCGTGCAGCTCGTCGATGATCGTCCGGAAGGCGAGCAGCAGGCGCAGCGGCAACTCGAAGCCGGGCGGGGCGGGTTCGTTGGTGGGAGTGCTGGTGGGTGTGCTCGCGGGCTCGCTTGACATAGGTAGACAACCTCATTGACCATATAGACAACGTCATTGACCATCTTAGGGGGTTCCCTCGCCATGCCCGTGATCCGCCACGCCGACGCCCGTCGTACCGAGACGCCGAACGCCGTCATGACCACCTACGCCTCACCCACCCAGGGCTCAACCGCCCTCGCCCTGTGGCAGGTCGACATGACGGCCGGCAAGAGCGGCCCGCTGCACGCCATGGACGTCGAACAGATCTGGACGCTGCTCACCGGCACCGCCACCGTCACCCTCCCCGACGGCCCGGTGCCCCTCGCCGCCGGCGACACCCTCGTCCTCCCCGCCGACCTCGCCCGCCGGATCACCACCGAAGACGGCTTCACCGCCGTCGTTGCCGGCCCGTCCCCCGCCCACGCCTACAATCCCGACGCCGTCACCCCCGAAGGCGCCTGCGGCCTCGCCCCCCGCGACGCCGAGCGCCTCCTCCCGCCGTGGATCGCCTGATCCGCGAGGCGGTCCGGGCACGGGTACGGGGACGGTCGAGGGCCCACCCCTGACCGTCCCCGCCTGGTCCTGGCCGCTACTTCCGGTCGTCGATGTCGTCCTGCAGGTCGTCCAGGTTCTGCTGGCCCGGCTGCTGGCCCTGTTGCTGGGTCTGGGCGGCCTTCTGTTGGGCGTCGTCCCCCTTCGGGGGCTTGTTGCCGAGGCGGGACTTCGCTTCCTCCTCCAACTGCTCGGCCTTGTCCCGGAACTTGTCGCCGATACCCATGGCTGTGCCCCATTCGGTTGGATTTCGGGTTCTCCAACCAGGCTTGCACGCCCCTTCTCCGGCTGCACTTCGGGCAAGTTGCCGTGGAGCATCACGATCGACAGACCCCGGATCGCCCGACCCACGCGGTGTGAGGTGTAGGAGACTGCTGACCGCAGACAGTCACCGGACCGGCGGCCGCACCCGCGGCCCCGGCGGAGCAGAAGGAGCGGCATGTCCGTCGTCAAGATCAACGTACTGACGGTGCCAGCCGAGCAGCGGGAGGTGCTGGAGCAGCGCTTCGCCTCCCGCGCCGGCGCGGTGGAGAACTCGGACGGCTTCGAGTGGTTCGAGCTCCTCCGCCCCGTCGAGGGCACCGACCAGTACCTCGTCTACACCCGCTGGCGCAGCGAGGAGGACTTCAAGGCGTGGATGGAGGGCCCCATGCAGGCCGCCCACCGCCCCGCCGCCCCGGAGGGCGAGGCCCCCAAGCGCCCCGCCGCCTCCGGCTCCACCCTCTGGTCCTTCGAGGTCGTCCAGTCCGCGGGCCCCAAGGCCTGACGCCTCACTTCGCGGTTGCTTCGGGCCCTTCCCCAGCCGGGGAAGGGCCCGAAGTGCCTTCTCAGCCGCCCGCGAGGATCGAGAGATGCGCGGCGGCGGATCGGGACAGGCTGTCGAGGAGGGCGCGACCCTTCGCCGCCGTTCCGAGGGAGGGCTGCCCGATGATGCCGTTCTTCGTGTACCCGGCCATGCCGAGCGTGAGCAGGTGCGGGCGCTCGGGGGCGGAGTGGTCGTCCTGCTCGATGCCGTCACGGATGAGCTCCGGCGCACCGTGGAGGAGGAGCGACACCTCCAACTCGCCGCCGTGCATGTCCTCGGCGCCGCTGCTCACCAGGCCCGCCGCCTTGCGGGCCTGGTGCCAGTCCTCGCGGACCGGGAAGAGGGCGACGCGCGGGCCGGAGGTGTTGGCCTCCTGGACGACGTTGGAGAGGACGTAGTTGCCCCCATGGCCGTTCACGATGAGCAGGCCGGGAACGCCGGACGCCTGGAGCGACTTCCAGATGTCGTTGACGACGGCGTAGAGCGTGGCGGCGCTGATGCTGACGGTTCCGGGCATGTGGGCGTGCTCATGCGAGCAGGACACCGTGCTGGGCGGCAGGAGGAACAGGCCGTAATCGGTGGCGATCCGTTGGGCGATCAGGCCGGCGACGACGGTGTCGGTGGTGAGCGGCAGATGGTCGCCGTGCTGCTCGAAGCTGCCGACCGGCAGTACGGCGATCTTGGCGCCGCGCCGGCGTTCGTCTGCGGAGGTGGCGGCCGTGATCAGTGCGTCCATGGCCCCACCCTCTCTCATCAGCCTGTCGCAGGTCGAGAGGGCGCCGTACCGCTCATCAGCTTCAACCGGCCGGTGAAGACGGCGACTTCGGACACGGTGTGCCACCGCCGGAGGGCCTTGTCCGCGGCGGACAGCTCCGCCATCGCTCGCGCGGACTCGGTGTCGATGGCGATCGACAGCGCGCGGTCCGCCGCCGCGGCAGCCTGCTCCGGCTCGCCGGACACCGCGTAGGCGCGGGCCAGCCGGGAGAGGTACACGCCTTGGTCGTTGCGGTACACCGGAGGGAGCGCCCGGAGCTCGGCCTCGAACATGGCCACCGCCGTGCGCGGGTCACCCAGTTCGAGCAGGCAGTTCGCGCGCTGCATCTCGATGTACGTCGGCGTGCAGTAGGTCTTCGAGGTCGTCCAGTCCGCCGGCCCCAAGGCCTGACGCCTCACCGAGTGACCGATGCGCCCCGGGGCTTCCGAGCCCCGGGGCGCTCTGGGTGGCCCGTTCTGTCGTCGGAGGGGCGGGCGGAGCTTGCGGGTGGGCGGTTGTGTGGGGGTTATCGGTGTTGGGGGCCGTAGAGGGCGGTGGGTGCGCCGGTTGTGAGGGCCCAGTAGCGGTCGCCGTAGGACCAGTGCCACCACTCGGTGGGGTAGTTGACGAGGCCGGCGCGGGTGAGGGTGTGGCTGAGGAGTTGCCGGTTGGTGCGGGCTTCGGGGGAGAGGCCGGCGGCGTCGGTGTAGCAGGCGCCGGCGCTTTCTTCCGGGTTGGCGTTGACCCGGGTGCCGAGGTCGAGTTCGTGGCCGTCGGCGTCGGCCAGGGTGAGGTCGACGGCGGCGCCGGCGCTGTGTGGCGCGATCTCGGGCGGGGAGACGTAGCGGCTCGCGGCCGAGCGGAGCCGTGCGGCCGGCCAGTCCGGGTGTGCGGCGCGCAACTCGGCGGCGTACTCGTCGAAGTAGCGGCTCTGGAGGGCCGGTGGGCGGTAGCCCTCGACGAAGAGCAGCCGCAGGCTGTCCGGGAGGTGCGATTGGGCGTCGAGGAGCCGGTCGAGCACGCCGGACCGCAGGTGGGCGAACGCCCCGGCGTCGTCGCGCTTGCGGTCGTCCAGCAGGAGTTCGTGCTCGCGTACGTCCAGGAGGCGGTCGCCGCAGTCCTGGACGGGGACGGCGGCCACCTGCGGGTCGGACATGAGGATGATCTCGGTCAACAGGTCTCCTGGGGGAGGGGAACGGCGGTGCGGGCCCGGCGGCCGGTGGGGTGCCCGCCACCGCCCCGGGTGTCGGGGCGGTGGCGGACGGGGGTTCAGATGAGGGCGGCCTCGACCAGGTCGGCGGCCCTGGCCGCGCTGCCGCCCGCGCGGACCTCGCGGCTGAGCTCGGCCAGCCGGGCGGTCACCGCCGGGTCGCCGGTCAGTTCCAGGACGGCGGAGCGCAGCGCCTCCGGGGTGGCCTCGGGGGTGTCCAGCCGTCGGGCGACGCCGAGTTCGACCAGCCGGTCCGCGTTGTCGAACTGGTCGGCGGCCTGCGGCACCGCGACCATCGGCAGCCCGCAGTACAGGCCCTCGCTGCACCCGCCCATTCCGGCGTGGGTCACGAACGCGTCGGCCTGCTGGAGCACGGCGAACTGCGGAACCCACTGGTGCACTTCGATGTTGGCCGGGATCGTACCCAGTTCGGCTGGGTCGGTTGCCTGGCCGACCTGGAGCACGACGTGCCAGCCGGGCAGGTCGCCGAAGGCCTCCAGGCACGCGCGGTAGAAGTCGGGCTGGCGGGTGAAGGTGGAGCCGAGCGAGACCAGCAGCACCTTCTGCGCGCCCTCCGGACGGGTCCAGCCGCCCTGGTGCTCGCGGGCGCCGAGGCAGGGCCCGGCGAAGGAGAAGATCTGGGGATCGACCAGCTCGATCTCGGGCTGGAGCACCCGCGGGATGAGTGCCAGCCCGCGATCCGGGCGCAGCATGTACCCGAACGGCTCGTCCGTCGACACGCCGTTGTCGGCGAGCCACTGCGCGAACCGCTCCGGGATCTTCTCCGCCTCCAAGGCCTCCCGCGCCATCTCGAAGCGCGCCAGGTGGGAGTCCTCCCGGATGATCATGGAGGGCGAGATCAGCATGGACGGCACGCCCCAGCCGTCGGCCAGCGCCCGGCCCGCGTACGCCATGAAGTCGTACAGGACGAGGTCGGGCCGGTCGTCGTGGAAGGCCTCGCGCAGTCGCGGCAGCATCGCCTGCGCCTCCTCGAAGATCATGGTGTGCACGCCGGCCCCGATGTTGGGGTCGACCCCGCCCTTGACGATCGACAGGGTCGTGTCGTGGGGCACGAGTTGGGCGCCGGTGGACTCGATCTGCTCGGCGAACGACGGGTCGTTGACATAGCTGACCCGGTGGCCGCGGGCGACCAGCTCCCGCATCACCTCCAGGCTGGGGTTGACGTGGCCGTGCGCCGGGATGTTCACCATGGCGATGTGTGCTGGTCGGGACATGTCTGGCCCTCTCCTCGTATCTCGTTAGGTGTCCTGCGTTCGGCTGGCTGACTTGACGTCAACTCGCCTCTCAGCACAGTACGTAACGTTGGAATTCGTTGCGGTGACGAGGGGTGGGGTTCGGCCGAAGATCGGGTGGTGTGGAGGATCACACGGAGGGGCGTGAGGCGGGGCGGCCGGAGTGAGGCGGGGGCGGTCGGGGTGAGGCGGGCGGCCGGGGGGCGAGGCTGTCCACATGGCGCACGTCCACGGCCGAGCAGTCGCTGTGCGATCGCGGGGGCGGTGCGTGACGGCGCGGCGCGGAGCCGGCGCCTCGTGGGCCGGTTGGATCTCGGGATCCGGGCCCTGAGGCGAAAGTGCGGGCCGGCGCGGGTTGTTAGGGTCCGGGCATGGCGCGTTTGAAGATCGAGATATCTGTCCCGGAGAGTCACGTCGAGAAGGTGATCGATGCTCTCCAGGCGGCCGGCGCGGGGCGGGTCGGCGACTACGCCCGGTGCGCCAGCACCTGGCGGGTCACGGGAACGTGGAGGCCGTTGCCCGGTTCTCGGCCCTACGACGGTGAAGTGGGCGAAGTGCAGCAGGGCGAGGAGAGCAGGGTCGAGTCCGTGTGCGATGCCGAGCAGGCCGCGGCTGTGCTGCGCGCAGTGCGTGCGGCTCACCCGTACGAGGAACCGGTCATCCACTTCCTGCCTCTGTACGAGCCGGGCGTCGAACGATGACCGAGCTGTAGCCGCAGAGGCCCCTGGTTTACGCGTGCGGCGCTCCGTGCTCAAGGTAGGCGGTCTCGCCCTGTGTCCGGGCGGCGTATGCGGCGTGGACTCGGCGGGCGAGTCGGGGGATGAGGAGCGCGTCGAGTCGGTCGACGTGGTGAAAGCAGTACTCGCCGATCTCGACCTGGTCGACGGTGATGCGGTCGAGTTCGGCGGTCGGGAGAACCCCTCCGTCGAAGACGAAGAGGAGTTTGTCGCCCTCGTTGGGGTGGGGTGCCCAGTCGGCGACGAGCAGGCGGCCGATCGGCGGGGTGATGCCGAGTTCTTCCTCGACCTCCCGGGCTGCTCCCGCGCTCGGGGTCTCGCCCTCATGCAGGTAGCCGCCGGGGATCTCCCAACCGGGCTTGTATGTCGGCTTCACGAGGAGGATGCGGTCCTCCTCGTCGAAGAACAGCACGCCGGCTGCGGTGCGCGGCCGGGCCAGGGCTTCGTGCGGAGAGTCGGTCACGGCGAGACTGTAGTTGCCGTGACCGACTCCCCTGGGCAGCTGGATCCGGGGCGTGCCCAATTCCGTTCTCCGGCTGCCTTGGTCGACCCGGCGGCCCTACGCTGATGGCATGGCTGTGGATCCCGCTCTGCCCGTAGGCCGGCGCATCCAGTACTACCGGGAGCGCGCCGGGAAGTCTCGTCCGGTGTTGGCCGCGCTGCTGGGGCGGTCGCCGAGTTGGCTGAAGCAGGTGGAGAACGGGGCGTTGCTGCCGCCGCGCCTGCCGATGCTCGTGCGCATCGCTCAGCACTTGGGGGTTGATGATCTCTCGTTGCTGACGGGCGACGTCAGCATGCCCAGGGCGTTGTACTCAGGCGTGGAACACGCGGCGCTGGACTCCGTCCGGCGGGCGGTTGACGGTACGCAGCTCGGGTCGGCCGGTGGGCCGGTACCCAACCTCGACCACATCGAGGCTCAGTTGGCGAACGCCTGGCGGACCAGGACGACCAGAGGCGACCACCGGACCGCCTTGGCGGAGCTGCTGCCGGCGCTCGTGTCGGCGGCCTCCCTGGCAGTTGCGCATCAGGACTGCGCCGATCGGCGTCGGGCAGAGGTGATGTACGCCGGCGCACTGAACCTGACGCAGATGTATGCGGCCTTCCAAGGGGACGGCAACCTGGTCTGGCGGGTCGCCGAACGGGCGCTGGCCACCGCGCGGGCATCGGACGACCGGCGGGCGATCGCGCAGGCGTGCTGGTTCCTGGTGGAGGCGTTCCGGAAGTCCGGGCAGTGGGACAGCGCCCAGTCACTGACCGAGGAAGCTCTTCGCCTGCTCGACCCCGTCCGCGGGGATTCGCCGGAACTGGCCTCGGCGTGGGCGGACATGGCCTTCCACGCCGCCATCACGCATGCGGTCGCCGGTGAGGCCGGTGAGGCCTGGGGCTGGATCGACCGGGCGGCGGCTGTCGCCGAGCGCCTTCCCGCAGGCTTCTGGAACGCCCCGACTTCGGGCTCCCGCCAGGCCGTCGGGCTGCACTCGGTCACTGTGGCGGTCGAGCTTCGCCAGACCGGCACCGCACTCCGGTGGGCCCGGCGGTTGCCGGTGGCCGAGGTCACGGCGATTCCGCGCCGTGGCCGCCATCTGATCGAGGTCGCGCGGGCACACGCCCTTCGCGGGGAATCGGCGTCCGTGGTGGAACTGCTCACGCATGCCGTTGCGGTCGCGCCTGAGACGGCCCGGTGGAACGAGGAGACGCGGGCCATGGTCCGAGGGTTGATGGATGGCCGTTCGCCGGTTCAGGAGGCCGGGCGTCGACTCGCCGAGTCCATCGGGATGGCCGCGTAGAGGGCTGCCGGAATTGACCGATGACGCGCGATCGGCCGTGCGGCCGTCGTCAACTTCGCTTCCCTGCATGAGCGATGGCGTCCACCGGGGTTGTCCTGTTGCGGGCGCTCTGCCGCGCGGGCCCGCGAGGACGGGGCTCGCTCTCGAAGGGAGGCCGGGCGCACTCCGGGGAGCTCGGGCCCGGCCGGGGCGGGCGCCGCGCGTTTCAGGTGTCTCAGCTCTGGCCTGTGCGCCCCGGGCCTTGGTCCCGGGGTGCACGCTGTGAGTTCTGGTCTGTGATCGAGGTCAGGACGGGGCGAAGCAGGTCGAGGACGTGGGTCCAGTTGTACTTGTCGCGGCCTCCGCCGGACTTCGGCTTGTGGGGGATGTAGTCGCCGATCAGGACGCCCATCGAGCGGAGTCGTTCCAGGCTCTCGCCGTACGCAGGGTGGGCTGCTTGGGCCGAGTTGACGTAGGGCTGAACGGCAGTGGGGATGCCGAGCCCGAACGCCTCGCAGAGAATGCCGAGCGCGAGGGTGTCGGATATCCCGGCGGCCCATTTGTTGATGGTGTTGAACGTGGCGGGCGCCACGGCGATGGCGTCCGCCGGGGGAAGCGGCTGGGGGATTGCAGGGGTGCGCCAAGGCGAGCGGATCGGGTAGCCGGTCTGGCGCTCGACGGCTTCCGGGTCGATGAACCCGAGCCCCTGGGGGGGTGGCGATGACGCCGACCTTCCAGCCTTCGGCCTGGGCGGCGTTGATCAAGGTGCCGACGTCGTCCGCGATGCCCGAGGCGCAGACGACGACGTAGAGGAACGGCTCGCGTTGGTCGGTCAAGTCCGGACTCCCAATTCCTGGCAGAAGCGGCGAAGTCCCGGGACAGCGCCGTGACGGTCGCGGGCGACCATGTCGCCAACCAACTCCAGCGCGCCGGGGCGCCGACGGATGTCTTCCGGCGCACAGCTCGCCGCGATTCTGAGCGCTTTGTATCCCTCGGCCAGTCTGTCTTGTTGGCTGTACGCCCGTGCGGAATCCACCCAGAGCGCGGCCCGTCGCTCGGGAACGGGGATGGGTCGGCGCAGCAGGGGCCGGGCAGCATGCAGTGCCGCTCCGGCATCATGCCGGAGACGATTGCTGAGTCGAGGGCGGCCAGGCTGTCGCGGCAGGCGGTGCGGGAGTTGGATCCGGCCGCGACACACGGGTACGGCATCCGCTGGGACCCGGCGGCGCGGCGTGAGCACCTGGAAGCCCGTGTGCGTGGGGCGAATTGGGTGTCCCGGTGGAACTGGTGGAGGCAGGGCGCGACACCGCTTCGGGGCCGGTCGGCGACTGTGGGCAATGCGCCGATACCGTCGCAGGTGAGCACCGGGTGTGGCCGGATGGCCCGGACCGTGTGATCGGCTGACGGCGGCTGGGAGTGCGCCCCGGGCTTGTGGGGCTGGGGCGCGCTGGGGGGTGTGCGCTTGCGCCGCCCGTTTGGGTGATGTGGTGGGGAGTTTGACGCTCGGTTAGCGCATTACGGTGATCATTGGGTCGGCGCGGGCCTTCGGAGTGACGGCCTGTCCGCGACAAAAGTGAGCCCCGGCGGTGCGCGAACACCCCGGGGAATGGCACTAGGAGTAAAGGCTCCCGAATGCACATTCATCGTATCCCGAAGCACTCGCCCGGGTACACGATCCTCGACAACGGCCACGTCGTCCGGAAGCACTCACTGAGTTGGGCGGCGCGTGGGCTGCTCAGCTACCTGCTCAGCCTGCCGGACGGTGCGCGGGAGGACATCCGGACGTTGGCGGCGAAGAGCGTCGAGGGCCGGGCGACGGTGGCGCGGGCGCTCCGTGAGCTGGAGGCGGCCGGGCACTACGTGCGGCGGACGCAGCGGGATCCGGTGACGGGGCAGGTGCGGACGATCGTCTCGGTGCACGAAGTGCCGGTGACGGGCAAGGCGGTTCACACCGTGCCGCCGCCTCCCGCGTCCCCGGCCGCCGGTGGGCCCGGAGCTGGGGTGGCGTGCGCCGGGAAGGCGGGAAGCCCTTCCGAAAAGGTGAGGGTGAAGGAAGCGGAAGTTCCCTCCGTCCCTCCGTCCGGGAAGTTGACGGCGGGCATGGCGTTGCTGCTCGAACTCGGGCGCAGGGATCCCCGGATGGCGTTGGCGGGCAAGCCGCTGTGCGATCAGGCCGCGCGGGTGGAGGGACTGCTCGCGGGCGGGTGGAGCGGGGAGGCGCTGGCGGGGATTCTGGCCGCGCCCTTGCCGGAGAGGGTCACGCACAGCGTGGGGGCGGTGCTGGCGGGGAGATTGGCGAAGGTGCCGCCCGTTCCGTTGACCTCGTTGACTCCGCTGGACGGCGGCGGGTCGGGGCCGCGTCGGCATGAGTGCCCCGGGCGGGACGGCTTGTGCGGGCGGCCCGTCGCGGGCGCCGGGCAGGTGTGCGGGGAGTGCCGGGCTCCGAGGGGGTTGCGGGCCTTGCCGTAGTCGACCCCGCTGCGGGGCGAAGGAGTTCACCCGCTCGGCGGCTGGAACGCCACCGGCGCGTCGAAGGCGGCCCGGCGGGTGGCGCGGCGCAGGGCGCGCAGGACGGCGGTGCCGAGGGTGAGGCAGAGGACGACGGTGAGGGCGGCGCGGGGGAGGTCCCAGCCCAGCGACGTGGTGAGGCAGTAGGCGGCGAAGCGGACCAGGTTGGCGGGCAGCGGGTCGCCGGGGACGAAGGAGATGGAGCCGGAGAGCCCGGCGATGTACGGCCAGCCCTGGAGGTTCATGATCGTGCCGTAGAGGACGGAGGCCAGCGCGCCGTAGCCCGCGAGCAGCCAGAGCTCGCGCCGGCCGCGCAGACGTGCGGCGCCAGGGAGGAGGCCGGCGCCGAGGCAGACCCAGCCCATGGCGAGCATCTGGAACGGCAGCCAGGGCCCGACGCCGCCGGTGAGCAGCGCGGACGCGAACATCGACAGCGAACCGAGGACGAATCCGAAGCCCGGCCCGAGCACCCGGCCGGACAGCACCATGAGGAAGAACATGGGCTCCAGCCCCGCCGTGCCCGCGCCGAGCGGCCGCAGTGCCGCGCCCGCCGCCGCCAGCACCCCGAGCAGGGCCACGGACTTGGCGTCCAGGCCGGGAGCGCCGCCGCCCGCCGTGCGGCCCTCGGAGATCTGGGCGATGACGACGGCGAGGAGCAGCGGCAGCAGCAGGGCGAACAGCCAGGGGGCGTCGGTGGCGTGGCCGACCAGGGCGGACTTGGTGGAGGCGAGCAGCGGCCAGCCGAAGGCCGTCACGCCGACGAGGGAGGTCAGGAGCAGGGCCGTCACGGACCGGCGGCCGAGGGGCACGGGGCGACCGGCAGGAACACCGGAGGGAACGGGGCGGCTCATGCGCTCAGTGCCTCCGCGACCTGGCGGACGGTGAGCCACGGGCCGGGTGCCAGCACCTTGGCGACCTGCGGGGCGAACGCGGGGGAGGAGACGACGATGTCGGCCGTCGGGCCGTCGGCGACGATCTCGCCCTCGGCCAGGATCACCGTGCGGTGGGCGAGTTCGGCGGCGAGTTCGACGTCGTGGGTGGCCAGCAGGACGGCGTGGCCCTGTGCCGCGAGGTCGCGCAGGATCTCCACCAGCCGGGCCTTGGCGGCGTAGTCGAGGCCGCGGGTCGGCTCGTCGAGCAGCAGCAGCGGGGGCCGGGCGGTGAGCACGACGGCGAGCGCGAGGGTGAGCCGCTGGCCTTCGGAGAGGTCGCGCGGGTGGGCGGTGTCGGCGATGCCGGGCAGCAGCCGTTCGACCAGGGCGCGGCAGGTGCCGGGGGCGGCGTCCGCGTCGGTGTCGGCGGCGGCGCACTCGGCGGTGACGCTCTCGCCGTAGAGGAGGTCGCGCGGGTCCTGCGGGACGAGGCCGACCTGGCGGATCAGTTCGGCCGGGCGGGTGCGGTGCGGGGTGCGGCCGCCGACCGTCACCCGGCCGGAGGCGGGGGCGTGCAGGCCGACCAGGCTGCCCAGCAGGGTGGACTTGCCGGCGCCGTTGCGGCCCATCAGGGCGGTGATCTCGCCGGGGTGCAGTGCCAGGTCGACGCCGCGCAGGGCCTGGACGGGGCCGCGCCGGACGGCGAGGCGCTCGGCGGTGGCGGTCGGTGCGGCGGTCGGAGCGGCCGCAGCGGACGCGCCCGGGTGCAGGCCGTCCAACCGGGAGCGCAGCCCGGCGGCCTTGCGGCGGGCGTCGCGGACGGACAGCGGCAGCGGCCGCCAGCCGGCGAGCCGTCCGAGGCCGACCACCGGCGGGTGCACCGGCGAGTGCGCCATCACCTCGGCGGGCTCGCCGAGGACGGGCGGGGCGCCCGGGGTGAGCAGCAGCACCTGGTCGGCGTACTGGACGACGCGCTCCAGCCGGTGCTCGGCCATCAGCACGGTGGTGCCGAGGTCGTGCACCAGCCGCTGGAGGACGGCCAGCACCTCCTCGGCGGCGCCCGGGTCCAGCGCCGAGGTGGGCTCGTCGAGGACCAGGACGCGCGGGTGCACGGTGAGCACCGAGCCGATCGCGACGCGCTGCTGCTGGCCGCCGGAGAGGGAGGTGAGGGCGCGGTCGCGCAGGTCGGCGAGGCCGAGCAGGTCGAGGGTCTCCTCGACCCGGCGCCGCATCACGTCGGCGGGCAGGCCCAGGGACTCCATGCCGTAGGCGAGTTCGTCCTCGACGGTGTCGGTGACGAAGTGCGCCAGCGGGTCCTGGCCCACCGTGCCGACCAGGTCGGCGAGTTCGCGCGGCCGGTGCTCGCGGGTGTCCCGGCCGCCGACCGTGACCCGGCCGTGCAGGGTGCCGCCGGTGAAGTGCGGGACGAGCCCGCTGACCGCGCCCAGCAGGGTGGACTTGCCGGAGCCCGACGGGCCCACCAGCAGGCAGAGTTCGCCTTCGGGGACGGTCAGGTCGACGTCCGCGACGGCGGGGGCGGCGGCGTCCGCGTACCGGACGGAGACCTGCTCGAAGGTGATCACGAAGCCCTCCGGGGCGGGGTCGGGGCGGCGAACGCCGGTACCAGGCCGAGCAGTACGGCCAGTACGGCGGCCAGCGGCAGCGCGGGGACGGTCGGCGGGACGACGGTGGGCGCGAAGGCGGCCGGGTCGCGCGTGGACAGGTAGATGGTCAACCCGGCGACGGCGGCGCCCGATCCGGCGGTCAGCCACTCGGGAAGTGCCCAAGGATCGGGTCGGTAGCGGGTCCTGACGGATCGTCGGCTGCCCAGCAGCAGCCCGGCGAAGGCGGCGGCCAGGCCCAGCAGCAGCACCGGCGGCGCCCAGCCCGCGCCGCCCGCGGTCAGCAGCCCGTACGCGGCCAGGCAGATCCCGAGCAGGCCGGCCAGGGTGAGCGCGGCCGTCGCCCGGGCGAGCCGGCGCGGGACGTCCGCGGTGCGGCCGAAGCCGCGGGTGTCCATCGCCGCGGCCAGCGCCACCGAACGCTCCAACGCGCCCTCCAGGACGGGCAGTCCGACGCTCAGCACGGCGGCGATCCCCCGGTCGGTGCGGCCGCGCAGGCGGCGGGCCGCCCGCAGCCGGCGGACGTCCGCGACCAGGTTCGGCGCGAAGGTCATCGCCACCACCACCGCCACGCCCGCCTCGTACAGCGCGCCGGGCAGGGCGCGCAGCAGGCGGGCCGGGCTGGCCAGCGCGTTCGCGGCGCCCACGCAGACCAGCAGGGTGGCCAGGCGCAGCCCGTCGTACAGGGCCGCGAGCAGGCCCTCCACGGTCACCCGGCCGCCGATCCGCACTCCCTGCGCCCAGACGGGGAGCGGCACTTCGGGCAGGGTGAACAGCACGTGCGTGCCCGGAATCGGCGAGCCGAGCAGCACCGCGAACACCAGCCGGATGCCCAGCACCAGCAGGCCCAGCCGCAGGAACGCGCCGTACGAACGCGACCAGGGCGCGTCGCCGCGCCGGGCCGCGACCACGTACCCGGCGACGGCGGCGAGCAGCAGCAGGATCACCGGATTGGTGGTGCGGGTCGCCGCCGCGCCCAGCCCGAGCGCCCACAACCACCAGGCCCCGGGGTGCAGTTGCCGGGGGCCGGTGGGCGGGCGGGTGGTGCGGGCGGTGCTCATGGGTCAGTCCAGGTGGAGGGGTCCGGAGGGGGAGCGGCTCGGGGGGCTTCAGGAAGCTTCAGGAGGTACGGCGGCGGCGCGCCTGCCAGACGGCACCGCCGGCCAGCACGGCGATCAGCGCGCCACCGGCGATCAGGCCGACGTCCGGGCCGGAGTCCGAGCCGCCGCCGTCGCCGGACGGGCCGGCCGGCTTGGCCGCCGACCCGAGCTGGTCGGCGCACCCGGCCTTCGGGAAGCCCGCGATGGCGCAGAGCAGGCCGTTGGCGTCGTAGCGCAGCGGCGGGGCGACGGCGGCCAGCACCTCGGCCGAGGTGGCGTTCGAGACGACGCTGGCGCACGCGCTCCGCTGCTCGGGCGGAGTCTCGCCGGAACCGGAACCGGAACCGGAAGCCGAGCCGGAGCCGGAGCCGGAGCCGGAAGCCGAGCCAGAGCCCGAGCCGGAAGCCGAGCCCGAGCCGGTGTCGGCGGCGGTGCCGAAGTCCAGCACGACGGCGACCCGCTTGTGGCCCGCCTGCGCGGGTGTGTCCGCACAGACGGCGGCGAAGTCGCCCGCCGTCCGGGGCCGCGCCGCATCCTGCCCGCCGTCCGGGCTCACCGCGAACCGCCACCCGTCGACGGCCCCGTCCGGAGGCACGGCGACGGCCGGCCCCTGCTGCTGGTACAGCCACCCGTCGCCGCCGGCACGCCAGAACGACCAGTACCGGTACCCCGTCGTCGCCTCCGCCGGCGCACCGGCGGAGGCGACCAGCAGGAGCACCGCACCGAGCAGCGCACCGAACAACGAGCCGAGGCCGCGGCGGCCCGGGCGCGCGGGGCGGGGTGTCACAGGCTCTGGCCGCGCTTGCGCTGGAGGCTGAGGAGGAGGCCGCCGCCGAGGCCGACGAGGAGCCCGACGATGATCAGCCAGTACTGGCCGATGCCGTCGTCCTTCTTGGACGCCGTCGTCGCCGGGGCGGCGCCGGCGGTGGCCTTGAGGGCCGGGCCGAGGGCGGTGAGCTCGGCGGTCAGCGGGGCGGTGTCGCGCTGGGCGGCCTGGGTGACGAGCAGGAGGCTGGCGGTGGCGGCGGCGTCGGTGCCGCCCTTGGTCCAGCCGGCGCCTTCCTTGGCGAGCCAGTCGACGGCGCCGGCGGCCTGCTGGGGGTGGCCGCTCTGGATGAGGCCGAGGGCGGCCCAGGCGGTGGCGTTGTAGTCGGGGGTGGGGGCGGCGCCGGGGGTGGTGAGGGTGAGGTGGTTGTCGCCCGCGGCGAGCTGGGCGGTGAGGTACGCCCCGGCGGCCTCGCCGGAGTCGGCGTGCGCGACGGGAGTCGCCGCGGCGGAGGCGGAGTCGCAGCCGAGGGCCTTGGGCGCGGCGTCGGTGCGGGCGGTGGTGGCGACCGGGAGGTGGCCGCCGGCGGCGGCGAGCGAGGCCTGGGCGCTGGCGAGGGCGTTGGGGGCGAGGGCGCCGGAGGACGGGTCGGGCTGGTAGGCGAAGGCGCCGCGCTGGTCGGCGGGGGCGGCGCAGCCGAGCTGGAAGAGGGCGAGCCCGTCGAAGGCGTTCTTGCCGGCCTTGGCGACGCCGGCCGGGTCGGTCTTGGCGGCGAAGAGGGCGTTCACGGCGAGGCCGGTGGAGTTGGCGTCGCCGGGGCTGCCGGGGTTGTAGGGCCAGCTGCCGTCGGCGTTCTGGGTGGCCTTGAGCCACTGGACGCCCTTGTCGACGGCTTCCTGGTGCCCGCCGAGGGCGACGAGGGCCTGGACGGCGACGGCGGTGGCGTTGCTGTCCTCGGTCTTGGGGTCGCAGGCGGCGCCGGCGGCCCGGAAGGAGGGCCAGCCGCCGTCCTCGCACTGCTGTCCGGTGAGCCAGCCGACGGCGGAGTCGGCCGGGACGGCCTTGGCCGCCGCGAGCGCGGTGAGCGCGAGGGACTGCCGCCAGACGCCGTCGTACGTCGGGTCGCCCTTGCCGTAGAGGCCGTCGGGGACGGCGGCGGCGGTGGGCGCGGGGCTGTCGGCGAGGGCCGGGCCGGCGGCGGCGCCGGCGAGGAGCGCGGCGGACAGGGCGGCGGCGCCCAGGCGGGCGGCGGTGAGCATGGTGGAGGTGTGCCTTTCGGTGAGCGGTGGTGGCCCGGCGGGGCCGTTCCGTAGTCCTCGACGGTGCCGGGCGGTGCGCGTGGCGGGCCCGGGCTGGCCGCTCGCCCCTCCACGGGCGGTCCGACTCGCCCGGGCCGTCACGGGGGCCGGGCTCACGGTTGCGGGGTCAGCGCCGGATTCGCACCGGCTTCCCCCGGGGGAGGGACGGGATGAAGTTGTGCTGTCCGTCGACTTTAACCGCCGGGCGCGGCCGACCCCTCCTGCCCGGGCAGGAACAGGTTCCAGTCAGGGCAGGGTGAGCAGTCGGGCCGCGGTGTGCAGGTCGGCCCGGACCTCGGCGATCGAGGCGCGGCCGGAGAGCCAGGCGACCAGGGCGGAGTGCCAGGTGTGCTCGATCACCCGGACGGCCGCGCGCTGGCTCTCGCTGGGTGGCCCGGACTGGCCGATCGCGTCCAGGATGAGCTGGCCGGTGGCGGTGCTGACCTGGTCCACCTCGGCGCCGACGGAACGGTCCGCGAAGGACAGTGCCCGGACCATCGCCTCGGCGAGCAGCGGTTCGCGCTGGAGCGCGTGGAAGGCGCGGGTGAGCGTGTCGGCGACCCGCGGGGCCGGCTCGGGGTCGGTCGGCGGGTGGCGCCGGATGTGCTCCTGGAGGCCCTGCAACTGCTCCAGCATGACCGCGACCAGCAGGTGCACCTTGGACGGGAAGTACCGGTAGAGCGTGCCGAGGGCGACCTGGGCGGTCTCCGCGACCTCCCGCATCTGCACCGCCTCGTACCCGCCCCGGGCGGCCAGGGTGGTGGCGGCCCGCAGGATCCGGCGTCGGCGTTCGGCCTGGCGGGCGGTCAGCGGCGGCTCGCCCGGCTGTGCGGGGGGCGGGGTGGTGGGGCTCGTGGAGGTGGTCGGCGGCGGCAAGGAGTGCTCCCGGGGCGCGTGGGTGGCGGCGTGCTCCACAAGGTCGGCAGGGTCGGCGTGGCGGGAATCACCAGCCCTGGCTCCTGAGGGAAAGCTACGGGCCGGTATCTTCGAGGTCTCTCATTGTTCACATGGTCGATGACGAGTTCCACAGCCACTGAAACCTGATCTACTTTAGCGACCGGCGGCAGCGCCGTCGCCGAGGCAGAGACAGCAGCAGCACAGGAATAGCAGCTAGAGATGAGGGCCCGAGGATGACCGCGCAGCCGCTGCGGATTGCCCTGCTGTCGTACCGCGGGGACCCCTTCTGCGGCGGTCAGGGCGTGTACGTGCGCCACCTCTCCCGTGAGCTGGCCAGGCTCGGCCACCACGTGGACGTGATCGGTGCCCAGCCGTACCCGGTGCTGGACGAGGTCGAGGGCCCCGGTTCGGTGCGCCTGGTCGAGCTGCCCAGCCTGGACCTCTACCGCGCCGAGGACCCGTTCCGCACGCCCGGCCGCGGCGAGTTCCGCAGCCCGGTGGACGTGCTGGAGTTCGCCACCATGCGCACCGGCGGCTTCCCCGAGCCGCTGACCTTCTCGCTGCGCGCCCGCCAGTACCTGGCCCGGCACAAGGGCCGCTACGACGTGGTGCACGACAACCAGACGCTCGGCTACGGCCTGCTGGGCCTGGCCCGGCACGGCTTCCCGCTGGTCACCACGATCCATCACCCGATCACCGTGGACCGGCAGTTGGAGCTGGACGCGGCCACCACCCGGGTCAAGCGGCTGTCGCTGCGCCGCTGGTACGCCTTCACCCGGATGCAGCGCCGGGTCGCCGCCCGGCTGGACCACGTGATCACCGTCTCCGGCACCTCGCAGCGCGAGATCGCCGAGCACCTGGGCGCCGCGCCGGGCGCGATCTCGGTGGTGCCGATCGGCGCCGACACCCGGCTCTGGTCGCCCTCCGAGGAGATCGCCCGCGTCCCCGGACGGATCGTCACCACCTCCAGCGCGGACGTCCCGCTCAAGGGCCTGGTGTTCCTGGTCGAGGCGCTGGCGAAGGTGCGCACCGAGCGCCCCGCGCACCTGGTGGTGGTCGGCAAGCCGCAGAAGGAGGACGGCCCGGTGGCGGAGGCGGTGCGCCGCTTCGGGCTGGCCGACCACATCGAGTTCCGCAGCGGCCTGACCGACCAGGAGCTGGTCGACCTCTACCGCTCGGCCGAGGTGGCCTGCGTGCCGTCGCTGTACGAGGGCTTCTCGCTGCCCGCCGCCGAGGCGATGGCCACCGGCACCCCGCTGGTCGCCACCACCGGCGGCGCGATCCCCGAGGTGGCCGGGCCGGACGGGGAGACCTGCCTGGCCGTGCCGCCGGGGGAGCCGGACCGGCTGGCGGCGGCGCTCGGCCGGCTGCTGGACGACCCGCCGCTGCGCGCCCGGCTCGGCGCGGCCGGCCGGGAGCGGGTGCTGGCCCGGTTCACCTGGGCGCGGGCCGCCGAGCTGACCGCCGACGCCTACCGGGCGGCGATCGCCACCGGCGCCGGCGCCCGGGCCCGCTCCGGGCCGGGCTGGCGGTACGTGCCCTGAGTCGCTGCGGCCGCCCTGCGCGGCGCCCGCCCGGCGGCCCCGGCCGCCCGGTGCGGAGCGGTAGCGGATCGAACTGACGCGGCGTCAAGTTCGCTTGGTAGCAAAAGGAATGGGAGCCCTGCAGTGCTGACCGTCGATTTCTCGCGCTTCCCGCTCGCCCCCGGCGACCGGGTGCTCGACCTGGGCTGCGGCGGGGGCCGGCACGCGTTCGAGTGCTACCGCCGCGGCGCCAACGTGATCGCCCTCGACCAGAACGCCGAGGAGATCGCCGAGGTCCAGAAGTGGTTCGCCGCGATGGAGCAGGCCGGTGAGGCCCCGGAGGGCGCGTCGGCGGTCGCGATGGAGGGCAACGCGCTGGCGCTGCCGTTCGAGGACGACTACTTCGACAAGATCATCATCTCCGAGGTGATGGAGCACATACCGGACGACAAGGGTGTGCTCAACGAGATGTTCCGGGTGCTCAAGCCGGGCGGGCTGCTCGCCGTCACCGTGCCGCGCTGGCTGCCCGAGAAGATCTGCTGGACGCTGTCCGACGAGTACCACGAGGTCGAGGGCGGCCACATCCGGATCTACCGGGGCGACGAACTGCTCGGCAAGCTCAAGGACGCCGGCCTGGAGCCCTACGGCACCCACCACGCGCACGCGCTGCACTCGCCGTACTGGTGGATCAAGTGCGCGGTCGGCGTGAACAACGACAAGGCGCTGCCGGTCAAGGCCTACCACCAGCTGCTGGTCTGGGACATCGTCGGCACCCCGGTGATCAGCACGCTCACCAAGGCCGCCGAACGGGCGCTCAACCCGGTCATCGGCAAGAGCTTCGTCGCCTACGCGTCCAAGCCGCGGCGGACCGAGCCCGGGCGCGTGGACGCATGACCGCCGCCGTCCCCGAGGCACTGCTGCTCGACGGGGTGCTCGACGCCGAACAGGCCGCCGGCACCGTCCGCAGCATCCTGGCCGAACAGCGCCCCGACGGCGCCATACCGTGGTTCGCCGGCCACCACCTCGACCCGTGGGACCACACCGAGGCCGCCATGGCCCTCGACACCGCCGGCGAGCACGCCGCCGCCGAGGCCGCCTACCGCTGGCTCGCCGCCACCCAGAACCCGGACGGCTCCTGGTACGCCGCCTACACCGACGGCGCCGTCACCGACCGGGCCAAGGAGACCAACTTCTGCGCCTACGTGGCCGTCGGCGTCTGGCACCACCACCTCAGCGCCGGCGACGACGCCTTCCTGGAGTGGATCTGGCCCGTCGTCCGGCGCGCCCTGGACTTCATCGTCGGCCAGCGGCTGCCCGGCGGCCCGATCGCCTGGCGCCTCGACGAGGACGGCACCGCCACCGACGAGGCGCTGCTCACCGGCTCGTCCAGCATGCTGCACGCGCTGCGCTGCGGGCTGGCCATCGCCGAGTACCTGGAGGAGCCGCAGCCCGACTGGGAGCTCGCCGCCGGCCGGCTGGGACACGCCATCACCCACCACCCCGAGCGGTTCCTCGACAAGGGCCGCTACTCGATGGACTGGTACTACCCGGTGCTCGGCACCGGACTGCGCGGCGACGCGGCGCTGGAGCGGATCGACCGGGACTGGGACCGCTTCGTCGTCCCCGGCCTCGGCGTGCGCTGCGTCAGCGACCGCCCGTGGGTGACCGGCGGCGAGAGCGCCGAACTCGCCCTCGCGCTCTGGGCGATCGGCCGCTCCGACCGCGCCGTGGAGATCCTGCGCTGGATCCAGAAGCACCTGCGGCACGAGGACGGCTCCTACTGGACCGGGTACGTCTTCGAGGACGACGCCGTCTGGCCGGAGGAGCGCACCACCTGGACGGCTGGCGCGCTGCTGCTCGCGGTCGCCGCGCTCGGCGGAGACCCGGCGACGGTCGCGGTCTTCGGCGGCGAGCAGCTGCCCGCCGGGCTGGTGGTCCAGGACTGCTGCTGAGGTCCGTGGCCGTGGCCGTGGCCCCTGCGACGGCTGGGGCCCGTACGGGCAACGCGAAGGGGTGGGACCGGAGAGATCCGGTCCCACCCCTTCGTCGTACGGGCGGGGGCGTCAGCCGCGCTGGATGCCCGAGGTGTCGGCCAGCAGGCCGACGGTGCCGTCCTGCAGCTGGGCGACCAGCGCGCTGCCGCGCTGCTCGACCGCCAGGTACCAGGTGCCGGGCACCAGCTCGCCGACGGGGGCGCCCGCCGGGTTGTCCTTCGACGCCAGCGGGCGCGGGGCCGGGACGGCGAACCAGAACGGTGCGAAGTCGGCCGCCGGGGCGGCCGGGGTCGGCTGCGGCTGCGCGGCCGGGACCGGCTGCGGGGCGGCGGCCGCGTCCTGCGGCTGACCGGCCTGCACCGGCTGCGGCTGGCCGGCCGCCGGGTAGCCGTAGCCACCGGGCTGGGCGCCGTACGCCGGGGCCTGGTTCGGGTCCTGGCCCGGGGCCGGGTAGCCGTACTGGCCGGGCTGCACCGGCTGGCCGGGCTGGCCCGGGGCCGGGTAGCCGCCCTGGTAGGGGACGGCCGCCGGACGGTCGGCGACCAGCGGGGCCTTCAGCGCGGGCACCAGCGGCGCGGCCACGGCCGCACCGGCCAGCACGATCAGCGCGATGAGGCCGAGCCAGGCGCCGAAGCCGTGCCCGAAGCTGCCGCCGGCCGGGCCGCCGGCCAGCGACCACAGCGACGTCCACAGCGCGACGACGGCGAAGGAGATGCCCCACTGGTCCAGCCGCAGGCCGAGCACCTGGCGCCCGGCCGCGGCCTCGCCCTGGAAGCGGTGCAGCAGGATCAGCACGGCGGAGGCGATGCCGAGCAGGTAGATCGAAGGCAGGATGGGGAACAGCTGGGTGCTCCACGCGTTCTGCGACGTGTCGCCGCAGTACCGGCCGGTGCAGTCCACCGTCCAGTAGGGCAGGAAGGAGGCGATGAAGAGCAGGACGGCCGCGCCGGCGACGGCGGCGTCTCCCCTGGTGAGAGCGCGCAGATTCACTAACGTTCCCCTCGTTGACGTGTCGTGGACGGCGGTTCGTGCGGTCGGGCTGACCGGCCGAAACTCCCGAACGGACCAGAAGCCTAGGCCCAACCGCACCGCCGGTGCACGGCGGGACCGGGAATGGGGCGAAGTCGTTGCCAAAGGCGCGACCCGGGCGTCGCGCACGCCGTCGGCCGCCCCGGCCCAACTTCCTTACCGGGTGGTCAGATACGCCGTCAGCGCGTCGGCGATCCCCTGGGCCGCCCGCTGCCGCCACTGAGGATCCGTCATCCGTTTGGCGTCCACCGGGTTGCGCATGTTACCGCACTCGATGAACACCTTCGGCACCGTGGACAGGTTCAGGCCCCCCAGGTCGGAGCGGGTGTCCAGGCCGTCGCTCGCGGTGTAGTCCGCGTACGGCTCGCCCGTCGCGGCGCGGAAGTGCTCGCGCAGCAGCAGGCCGAGCCGGCGCGAGGGCTCGACGATCGCCGCGTTGTCCGCCTTCCCGGCCGCCACCTTCGCCGGGAGGATCACGTGGAACCCGCTGCCGCCCGCCGGACCGCCGTCCCCGTGCACCGACAGGGCCACGTCGGCGTGCGCGTCGGCGCCGGCCCGGGCGCGCTCGTCGATGCAGGGGCCCCACGGGCGGTCGCCGTCCTGCGCCAGCACCACCGTCGCGCCGCGGGCGGCCAGGATGGCGCGGGCCCGGTGGGAGACGTCCAGGGTGTACTCGGCCTCGGTGTAGCCGGAGTTGGTCTCGGTGCCGGTGGTGTCGCACTGCTTGCGGGAGTTGCCGATGTCGACCAGGCGGTTGATCTCGGCGGTGTGCGCGGAGTTGCCGGGGTTGTGGCCGGGGTCGAGCAGGATGGTGCGGCCGGTGAGCGCGGTGGGGGAGACCGGGGTGTCCGACGGGGCGGGTGTCGTCGGAGTCGCCGGGGTGGTCGGGGGCGCCGGGGTCGTCGGCGTCTGGGCCGGGGTTCCCGGTGCGGTGGTTTCCGGGGTGGCGGTTGCGGCCGGGGAGGTGGCCGGCGCGGCGGTGCCGCCCGCCGCCGCGGTGTGGCCGAGGGACTGCCAGCCCAACCAGCCCGCCAGGCAGAGCGGAACGGCCGCGCCCACCGCCGTGGTGGCGCGCAGCAGGGTGGAACGGCGGGGCGGTCGGGAGTTCGGGCCGGTCACGGGTGGATCAGATCCTGTCCTGGGTGCGCGGGGTGAGGCCGTAGGTGTCGGCGATCGGCTTCCACTTGCCCGCGAAGTCCTTCTTCGCCTGGGTGGCCTGCGGGTTGAGCTCGTCGGCCCGCTTCTTGTCGGCGGTGGTCGGGGCCGAGCCCGAGCAGCCCTGGCCGGCGACCGCCCGCGCCCAGTTCGCGTACGCCCGGTCGATGTCGGCCGACAGCTGCCAGGCGGACTTCAGCGACGCCATCGCGTCCGCGCCGCCCGGCACGTCGGAGGCGTTCAGCTTGGCGAGCTTGCGCAGCAGTTCGTCGCGCTGCTTGGCGCCGTTGTCGAACACCTGCGCCGCGCTCTCGATGTCGGCCTTCGCCGGGCAGCTGCTCACCTTGGCGACCGCGCTGCCGATCGGGGCCTTCGCGCTCTCGCCCTCGGTGAGCAGGCCGTCCAGGGCCTGTGCCTGCGTCTTGGCGTTGGCGCCGGCACCGCTCGCGGTCGGGGACGGCGCCGGGGCGGACGAGGCCGGGTCGCCGGCGCCGTTCGGCGTGGCGTCCGTACCGGTCGCCGGGCCCGTCGGCGGGTTCCCGGTGGACGTCGCGGAGGCGGACGGCGGGGCGGGCGCGGCCTGGTCCTTCTTGTCGCCGCTGTTCCGGGCGGCCACCAGCAGGCCGCCGCCGACCGCCACCACCAGGAGCAGCGCGAAGCCGATCAGCAGCGGTGCCTTCCGGTTGTTCGGGCGGTCCTCGTCGTCCGGGTCCTCGTAGCCGGCGGGATAGGCGGAGGGGTGGTCGGCGGGGTGGTCGGGCTGCCCCTGGTACGGGACGTACGGGGGCTGCTGCGGGCCGGCGGGCGGCTGCGGCGGGTACACGTAGCCGGGGCCGGGGACCTCGCCGGACACGTAGCCGGGCCCCGGGGTCTGCGCGGACGCGTGGGAGGGGAACGGCGCCGGCGGCGGCACGGACGGCGGCTTCGGGGCGGCCAGGTACGGGCGGGCACCCAGCGGCGGGCCCTGGTCCCCGACGGCGCCGGCGGCGGGCGGCAGCGCGGCCCCGTCCCGCGGTGCGGCGGGCTGGGCGGGGGCGGGCTGCGCCGGGGTGGGCTCGGCGGGTCGCTGCGGGCCGCGCACCCAGCCGCCCGCGCCGCCGCGCGCGGTGGGGTCCCAGACTGCCGGAGCGGTGTTGTGCTGGTCCGTCATGTGCCGCTAGCCCCCACCGTCCGCCGATGCTCTGCCTGGTGCTGCGCGGACACCGTACCGTTCGAACCTCCGCCCGACAGCTCCGGCACGACGTTAGAGCATCCGTGCAGGGCTGTGGGGCCGCTCGGCGGATCGGGCGGTGGGCGGATCGGGCTGCGGGCGGCGGGCGGTCAGCTCGTGGCGGTCCGGCGCAGGACGCGCAGCGAGCCCGTCACCGAGACCTCCTCGAAGCCCTCGGCCAGCGCCCGCAGGTACACCCGGTACGGGGCCTGGCCGCCGTCCGCCGGGTCCGGGAACACGTCGTGCACCACCAGCAGCCCGTCCGGCGCCAGGTGCGGGGCCCAGCCCTCGTAGTCGCCGGTCGCGTGCTCGTCGGTGTGCCCGCCGTCGATGAACACCAGGGCCAGCGGCCGGCCCCACAGCGCCGCGATCCGCGGCGAGCGGCCCACCAGCGCCACCACGTGCTCCTCCAGCCCGGCGGCGTGCAGCGTCCGGCGGAACCGCGGCAGGGTGTCCATCAGCCCCACCTCCGGGTCCACCAGCGTCGGGTCGTGGTACTCCCAGCCGGGCTGCTGCTCCTCCGAGCCGCGGTGGTGGTCCACCGTCAGCGCGGTCGTCCCGGTCTCCCGGGCGGCCGCCGCCAGCAGGACCGCCGAGCGGCCGCAGTAGGTGCCGATCTCCAGCACCGGCAGCCCGGTGCGCCGCGCCGCCGTCACCGCCGCCGCGTACAGCGCCAGCCCCTCGTCCACCGGCATGAACCCGGTGGCCGCCTCGAACGCCGCCAGCACCTCGGCCGCCGGGCGGACACTCTCCAGCAGGTCGGACATGACGGTGCTCCTCGGGCTCGGGACGTGCGCGAACGCGTTCGACCCGGACCCTACTCGACGGTAGAGGGGCGGACCACAGCGGCCCTGGAACGTGTTCTAGTCGGGTCGGGGCGCCCGTGCCAGAATCGGGCCCGACCGTGGAAACCGAGCACACGAGGCACACCGGGAGCAGCCCCATGCGCGCAGCCGTCCTGCACAAGACCGGCCAGGAGACCCTCGACGTCCGGGAGGACGTGACGGCCGTCGGCTTCGGGCCGGGCGCCGTACGGGTCCGGATGCGCGCCGCCAGCCTCTGCCACTCCGACCTCTCGGCGATGAGCGGCGTCCTGCCGCAGCCCGCGCCGTTCGTCCCCGGGCACGAGGGCGCCGGGGAGGTCGTGGAGGTCGGTGCGGGCGTGACCGGCCTCGCCCCCGGCGACCGCGTGGTGCTCTGCTGGATGGCGCCCTGCGGCCGCTGCGCGCACTGCGAGCGGGGCCGTGGCCACCTGTGCATCGCCAGCCTGCGGCGGCTCGGCGCGCCCGGCTTCCGCTTCGAGGACGGCGGCGCGGTGGTCGAGGCCTCCGGGTTCTACGGCACCGGGGCGTTCGCCGAGGAGGTCGTGGTCGCCGCGGACGCCGTCATCAAGGTGCCCGCCGACCTGCCGTACGAGGCCGCCGCGCTGATCGGCTGCGGGGTGACCACGGGCGTCGGCGCCGCCGTCAACACCGCCCGGGTCGAACCCGGCGCCTCCGTCGCGGTGATCGGCGCGGGCGGCGTCGGGGTCGCCACCGTGCAGGGCGCCCGGGTCTGCGGCGCCGCCCGGATCACCGTCGTCGACCCGGTCGCCTCGCGCCGCGAGCGGGCCCTGGCCTTCGGCGCGACCGAGGCGATCGCCCCCGAGGACCTGAAGGCGACGGCGAAGGGACTGCCCGGCGGCGGCTTCGACCACGTCTTCGAGGCCGTCGGCCGGTCCGCCACCGTCCGGGCCGGTTACGACGCGGCCCGGCGCGGCGGCGCGGTCGTGGTGATCGGCGCCGGCGCGCAGGACGACCTCGCGCAGTTCACCATGGGCGAGCTGTTCTTCAACGAGAAGCGCCTGCTGCCCTCGCTCTACGGCGGGGCGCCGGTGGCCCGCACCATCGCCCTGGTCGTCGACCTGTGGCGGGCCGGGCGGATCGACCTCGACGGCATGATCAGCCACCGCGTCGACCTGTCGGACGTCAACGAGGCGATCGCCCAGATGCGCAGCGGCGAGGCGCTGCGCACGGTCGTGACGCTGGGGCGCTGAGCCGCGGGCCCTGCCCGAACCCCGGACCTAGGACCCCGAACCCAGGACTCGGGACGCGACGAGGGCCCGCCGGGGGGTGCTCCCCCCGACGGGCCCTCCCGGTGCGGGTGTGGTCAGCCCCGGTCCGCCGCGGCGCGGTGCCGGCCGTGCGGGTCGGCCTCGGGCTTGTCGTCGGCGGCGGAACGGCCCCGGTGCCGGCCGTGCGACGAGGTGTCCCCGGCGGTGCTCTCGTCGGCGTCGGTCCCGTTGGCCGTGGGTCCGGTGGTGTCGGTGAGGGTGTCGGACATCAGAAATCGTCTTTTCCGTGCGGAGGGTGCAGGTCATCGGCGCCCGACCGGCGCTTGGCGGCGCGCGGTCGGGTCCCCGATCGGGCGCTCGGTACGCGCCACAGCCGGTGATCGCGGCCCGTGCCCCGGCCACCATAACGGCCGGAACGGACGAGATCCTATCGAGATCATGACGCGCGACCCGCCGTCGAACCCAGCCAGTGACCGACCAACTCGCGGTACAGCGGGGACAGCACCTGAAGATCGCCGTGCCGGGCGAGCACCCCCCGCCCGCCGTCCAGCAGCAGCACCCGGTCCGCGCGCAGGGCCGAACTGATCCGGTGCGCCACCACGACGAGAGTCCCGGGCCGGGCGGCGAACGCCCGCTCGACCCGCTCCTCCGCGCGCGGGTCCAGATGGCAGGTCGCCTCGTCCAGCACCACGACCGGCGCCGGCGACAGGTACGTCCGCACCAGCGCGATCAACTGCCGCTCCCCGCCCGACAACACGCCCGGATCGGGCAGGACGGCCTCCGGGCCGCCCAGCCGCGCGACCAGCCGGTCGGCCCCCAGCACACGGACGGCACGGGCGAGTTGCTGCTCCGTGACCTCCGGGGAGAGCCAGGTCAGATTGGACCGCACCGGCCCCGGGAACACGTACGCCTCCTGCGGCACCAACGCCACCAGCCGCGCCCGCGCGGCCCCCGCCAGCCCGTCCGGCCGCACTCCGCCCACCGACACGGCCCCGCCCGTCGGCGCCAGCACCCCGGCCAGCAGGGCCGCCAGCGTCGACTTCCCCGCCCCGCTCACCCCCACCACGGCCACGTGCTCCCCGGGCCCGAACCCGACCTCCAGCCCCTCCAGCACCGGCGCCCCGGCCCCGTCGTGCCCGTACCTCAACCCGCTGACCAGGACCTCCGGCTCCGGCCCCGCGGCTGCCCCGGGCGGCGTGCTCGGGGGCGCGTCCGCCGGGGGGTCGCCCGTGGTGGCGGCCAGGCGGTCCAGGACGACGGCGAGGTTGAGCAGCCAGCCGCCGACCGTACCCGCCAACGTCCTTACCGCCGGGTCGAGTTGCTGCAGCAGGTAGGTCGCGACGCCGAGCGGTTCGCCGGGGGTCAGGGCCTCGCGGGCGAGCAGCCACGGCGCGGCGGCGAGGACGGCCGGCACGGGCAGCCGGCCGCCGAGGGCCACGACCAGCGCGCGCAGGGCCGAGGCCCGGCCCAGGGCACGGGAGGCGGCGGCGCTCGCCCGGGCGGCCCCGGTCAGCGCCTCGGCGACCTGCTCCCGGGTGCCCGTGGCCTGCACGTCGCGCAACCCGTGCAGCGCCCGCCCCGCCTCGGCGGCCAGCCGCTCCTCGGCGAGCACGACCGCCCTCCGCCGCGCCACCAGCGGGCGCAGCAGACGGAAGAAGAGGAACCCGGCGGCGAGCAGCGGCAGCAGGACCAGCGGCAGGACGACGGGCGCCAGCAGCGCCAGGCCCACCAGGGCGGCGACCAGGGTGACCCCGACGCCGCGCAGGGTGCGCAGCAGGGTGGCGGTCAACTGCCGCGCGGACTCGACCTGTTCGGTGAGCCGGGCGACCTCGGCCGGATCCGCCGACGGCCGGGCGAGCGCGCTGTGGACCAACCGCTCGACCAGGGCGTCCCGCAGCGGCTCCACCACCCCCGCCAGGTGCGGGAACCCGGCCCGCGCCGCGTACGCCCGGACGGCCATCGCGGCACCGAACCCGGCCAGCCAGGCCACCCCGGCCCCCGGCCGCCCGGCCAGGAACCCCTGGTCGACGGCGGCCGAGACGAACAGCCCGGACAGCAGCGGCGGCAGCGCCTCCACCCCGGACCACCCGAGCAGCCGGAGCAGCGGTCCGCGGGTGACGGCCAGTTGCCGGAACAGCAGCACCCAGCCGGGGGAGGCGGACGCGGGAAGTCGGCGTCGCCGACTTCCGGTGCCGGGCCGGCGTGGGGCCCCGGCCGGTGCAAGCCGTGGTGCGGCACGTCGGCGATGCCGACTTCTCGTGCCGGGCGGCGCCGGGGCCGGTGGGTGTACGGGAAGTCGAGCGGGCCGACTTCCCGCACCGCCGTCGGGCCGGGAGCGGTGGCGGGCCATCAGGCGGCGGCCGTCTGGAGGGCGGTGTCCGACAGGGCGGCGCGGTAGTCGGGGTCGGCGAGGAGGGTGGCGTGCGGGGCGAGGGCGCGCAGACGGCCGGCGTCGAGCCAGGCGACGAGGTCGGCGCGGGCGGCGACGGCGGCGCGGTGGGCGACCACCAGCCGGGTGCGGCCGAGGGTGGCGCGGTCGAGGGCCTCGGTGACCAGGTACTCGGTGGCGAGGTCCAGGCCCGAGGTGGCGTCGTCGAGGACGACGACCCGGGCGGGCTGGGCCAGGAGCCGGGCCAGGCCCAGGCGTTGCAGTTCGCCGCCGGAGAGCCGGAGTTCGTCGAGCGGGGTGTCCCAGCCCCGGGGCAGCCGCTGGAGGAAGCCGTCCGCGCGGGCGGCCGCCGCCTCGGCGGGCCCGGCGCCGGCCAGCGCGTCGCGGACCGTACGGCCGGTCAGGGCGGGCCGGGCGAAGGCGTAGCCGACCGCGTGCCGCAGTTCGGCCGGGGCCAGCGCGTCCACCGGGACGCCGTCGATCAGTACGGCGCCCTCGTCGGGGTCGCGCAGCCGCCCGGGCAGCGCGGCCAGCAGGGACTTGCCGGAGCCGGAGCGCCCCACCAGCGCGACCGTGCGGCCGCCGGGGACCGTCAGGTCGAGCGGGCCGAGCAGCACCCGGTCGCCGTCGCGCACCACCACACCGCGCAGGACGACCTCCCCGTAGCCGCCGGCGGGGAGGGCCGCCAGGCCGGGTTCGGCCGGGCGGACGGCCAGCAGTTCGTCGGCCCGGGCCTGCCCGGCGCGGGCGTGCGCCACCGCGACCAGCGCCTCGACCTGTTCGAAGAGCCCGGCGCCGAGGGCCGCCCAGCCGGCCGCGGCGGCGAGCGCTCCGGGGGCCAGAGCACCGTCGGCGAGGAGCGCTCCGGCGGTGGCGAGCACCGCGACCTCGACCACCGCGATCAGCAGGGTGGCCTGCCAGGCGGTGCGCCGCTGCGCCGCCCAGAGCGCCTGCCCGGTGGCGGAGAGTTCCGGCAGCGGCGCCAACACCCTTGCCGCCTCGCGCTGTTCGGCACCGGCGGCGTGGATGCTGCGCAGCCCGGTGAGGGCGCCGCTGAGCCGGGCGGCCAGGTCGGCCTGGACCTCCTGATAGCGGGCGAACACCGGCCCGGCCTCGCGCAGGAAGAGCCGGATCAGCACCACGCCGGGGACGACGCCCGCGAAGAAGGCGAGCGCCAGCCACGGCGACAGCAGCCCGAGCCCGACGATCGCGCCCGCCGAGGTGAGCAGCGCCGTGGCCGCGCCGAGGACGGCGGGCAGCCGGCCGCCCGCGTCGCCGGCCGAGCCCAGCAGACGGGCGGCGAGGTCGCCGGGCGGTGGTCCGTGGCGGAGCCGGCCGCCGGGCCCGAGGGCGAGCAGGTGGCGGACGAGGCGCCCGCGCAGGGCGGCGGTGGCCTCGGCGGAGCAGGCCGGGCCGGCCGCGGCGGCGGTGGCGTCGGCCGCGGCGGCCACGCCCAGGACGAGGACGAGCCGTACGAAGGCGCCGGGCCCGGGCCGGTGGCCGAGGGCGGCGTCGACGGCCGCGGCGAGGGCGGCGGGCAGGGCGAGCGTGGTGGCGGCCCCGATCGGCAGGGCGATGCCGAGTGCGAGGGTCCAGCCGGTGGGGCGGCGGGGCAAGTCGGAGCTCCCGTCGGAACGTTGAGTCGGGGGGGCGGGCACGTGCGGGGAACGGACGGTGCCGTCCCCGCCTGTCCGGACAGGCGGGGACGGCACCCACGGCTCACCGCCTGGATCAGCTGTTGGTGAAGATCAGGCAGGTGAGGATGAGACAGGTGTACTGGCAGCCGGCGCCGTGGCCGGTCAGCTCGACGGACTCGGTCTCCGGCAGGTCCTGCAGCGCCGCGAGGTCGGTCTCGAAGTCCACCATGTTCTCCATGATCGGGTTCCTCCCCTGGAACTACGCCCGCCGCGATCTGCCTGCGGGCATCGGGTGTCGCCCCCGGGCGGCTCGGTCCGCCGCGCCGGGGTGGTGCCCCGGGCCGCGTCGGGCCCGGGAGTCTGTGTGGTGAAGGTGTCGACGTCCTGGGGTGTCGAGGAGCCGAGGAGTCGACGTCCTGACGGGTCGAGGTGTCGACGTGCCGAGGTGCCGAGGTGCCGAGGTGCCGGGGCTCCGGTCAGCCCGGTCGGCCGGTCCGCAGGAAGGCGGCCAGCAGCTCGTGCAGCACGGCCGCGCCCTCCTCGGCGAGCACCTCGTGCCCCGATCCGGCCGCCTCGACGTATCGGAAGTCCGCGCCCTCGACCCGCCCGATCCGCAGCAACTCGTGCCGCAGCGAACGGGACTGGCTCACCGGCACGACCTCGTCCCGGTTGCCGTGCACCACCAGCAGCGGGGCGCTCAGCCGGTGCGCCAGCTGAAGGACGTCGCGCGGGCCGCGGGCGTCGGTGATCGGTTCGTCGCCGGCCAGCCGGGTGGTCAACGCCCGTACGGGGGCCGCCGCCTCGGCCAGCAGCCGGGCGCCGGACAGGAACGGTGCGACCACCGCGCAGCGGGACACCTGCTCGGTCGGCGCGTGCGCGGCCGCCAGCAGTGCCAGGAACGCGCCGTAGCTGACCCCGAACAGGGCCGGCGGCTCCAGCCCGAGTGCCGCGCGCTGGCCGGCGATGCCGTCCAGCAGGTACAGCACGTCGTCCAGGTCGGGCCCGCCCCAGGCGCCCCGGATGGCCATCGCGTGCGCCACCCCGTAGCCGGTGGAGCCGCGCTGGTTCGGTGCGATCACGGCCAGGCCCTCGGCGGCCATCCGCTGAAGGGCCGGGTCGAACTCCAGCCGCCAGGCGTCCGCCGGGCCGCCGTGCAGCGCCAGCACCAGGTGCGGGCTGCTCAGCCAGGTGTCCCCGCCGTACACCACGGCCTCCAACGGACCGGCCGGTCCGGCGAGTTCGAGGCTCTGCGCGGGCTGCCAGCGGCCGCCGTCCCCGGGTGCGGTGCTGCCGTCCACCCGCCAGCCCGGCGGCGGGGTGCGGGGGGCGCGCGGACCGCCGGGCTGCCAGGGCAGCACGGTGTCCCGCCACGGGCCGGGCAGGCCGGAGCCCAGCGGCGCCAGTTGCAGGGGCAGCGGCATCGGCATCGGGCCGGATCCGGCCCTCGCCGGGCCGTGCGCCAGCAGCGCGTCCACGTCCAGGGCGGCCAGCGCCGCCGGGTGGTCGGGCGAGGAGTACGGGAGCCGCAGCGCCGCTCTGCCCCAGTGGCCGACCGCGCCGAGCCGGCCGGGCGGCACCGGCAGCTGGTCCAGCCGGCCGGCGGCGGCCCGCCACAGGGCGAGCGCGGAGCCGGCGCCGTGGTCGACCTGCACCGCCACCTGCGGGCCGTCCGCCGTCCGCCGCAGCGCGACCGGCCGCAGGAACATGCCCGCCACGTGCAGGCACTCCGGGAACCGCAGCGGTTCGCCGCCGCCCAGCACGCCCCAGCCGAGCCGGTCGGTGCCCGGTGCGTCGCTGCGCACCATCGCGAACCGGCTGTCCGGGTCGAACAGCACCAGCCGGTCGTTGCTGCGCTCGCCGATCTCCAGCAGCGGGGTGGTCGTGCCGCTGCGCAGGTCCAGCGCCACGGTGCGGACGAGCCCCGCGTTCACCCGGTCCAGCGCCAGCAGTGCCCCGGCGTGGTCCAGCCAGGCGCCGCCGCCGTGCAACCCCGGGATCTCGGCGATCCGTTCGGGCTCGCTGCCGTCCGTCCGCACCAGCCAGGCGGTGGTCGCCGGGCGGGTGTCCGTTCCGAGGGCGAGCGCCACCGGCGTCCGAGGACCGGCGCCGGGGGGCGCCGGGACCGGCAGCAGCCGCAGCCCGGGCATCCGGATCGTGGCCAACTGCTGTTCCACGGCGCCGTTCTCGCCGTACGAGAGGCGGACCAGGTCGTGCCGATCGCCGTCGTGCCGGCAGACCAGCACCGAACCGTCCGGCAGCGCGACCAGTTGCGAACGCAGGCTCTCCGACCGGTTGCCGGACAGCGGCAGCGCCAGCGGAGTGGCCGGCCCGCCGTCCGAGGGCAGTCGCCAACTCTCCACGTACCAGCCGCCGTCGGCGGCCGAGGCGAGGCAGGCGGCGTGACCGCCGTCGGCGGCGAAGGTGAAGCTCAGCCGGCGCAGCGCCTGCGCGACGGTCCGGGTGGCCACGTTCATGCCCCGCTCACCCCGCTGCCCGTGCCCTGGATCCGGCGTACGGCGGGCGGCACCGGATCCACCCAGAGCCGGGGGCCGCCGTGCCGCAGCCGCAGCAGGAAGGCCAGCGCGCCCGCCGCGCCGGTGCCGTAGCCGGCCGCGCAGCCCGTCCCGGTCTCGTCCGGCAGTATCAGCAGGCCGCCCCGCAGCGCCGACCGGGCGGCGATCAGCTGCGCCAATTCCTCGGCGCCGGAACGGAATTCGGGCTCCGCGGCGACCTCGGCGAGGTCGAGCAGGTACTCGCCGTCGCCGGCCAGGCCGTGGCAGGCGCTCACCCCGCCGTGCCAGCGCCCGGCCAGTACGGCCCGCCCGGCGGCCAGCGCCAGCCCGTGCGCGGTGGCGTCGCCGGTGGCCCGCCAGAGGCGCAGCAGGAAGGTGCCCACGCCGGACGAGCCGCTGCACCAGTGCGCCAGCCGGACGCGGTCCGGATCGCCCGCGCTCTGCGGCCACCAGGCGCTCTCGCGCGGCGCGTCCCAGCGGACGGTCGCGGCGAGCGTGTGCCCGGCCTCGACGGCGCCGGCCAGCAGTTCGCGGTCACCGGTCGCCTCGGCGGCGGCCAGCAGGAAGGCGCCCACACCGGCCACGCCGTGCGCGAAGCCGAGATGGGTGATCCCGGCGAGCGCCGAGTCGAAGTCCGCCGGCACCGGCCACACCCGGCCGTACGGCTCGGGTCGGGCGGCGGCGAGCAGGGCGTGGCCGCAGTGGGCGGCGCGGTCGAGGAAGGCCGGGTGGCCGGCGGGTTCGGTGGATTCGGCGGTTTCGGCGGCGAATCCTTCGGCGGCGAAGCGGAGTTGGGTGAACCCGGCGCCGGCCGCGCCGTGGCAGACGTCGGGGTTGGGCCACTCGACGGGGATCCGCCGGGCGAGCGCGGCGGCCCGCACGGCCAGCCCCTCGTCGCCCAGCGCCCGGGCGGCGTCCAGCAGCGCCCAGGCCGTCCCCGACCGCCCGAAGTGCAGCCCGGGCAGCACCACCGGCTCGGCGGCCAGGCGCCGTTCGATCCAACCGGCGGCCGTCCGCGCCGTCCGCGCGGCCTCCGCGCGCACCCCGCCCGGCAGGCCCTCCGTCGCCACCGCCCGCGCCAGCACCGCCAGCACCCCGGCGGCGCCGTGCTGCACGTTGCACGGATCCGTCCGCTCCCCGGCGGGCACGACCGGCCACAACCGGTCCCGCCGCCGGGGCGTGGCCGTGGCGGCCAGCTGCCGCAGGCCGTCGCACAGCACCCGGTCGAGGAGGCCGGCCGACGCGCGGCGGGCGGCGTCCGGCTCGGCGCCGTCGGGTCGAACGGCAGCCCGGAGGCCGCCGGCCGTGGCGGTCACGGCGGTCGCATCGGTCGCGTCGGTCGCGGAACGGTCGTCGTGGGTGTCGCCGGAGTGCTCGGCGGGCGTGGCCCGGTGGGCCGCAGCGTCCCGCAGGGGAGCCGCGGCGGCCCGCATGGCACCGGCCCTGACGGGCGCGGCACTGCCGTCGGCACCGGTCGCGCGGGCGGCCTGCGGGCCGTCGCGGCGCCCGGTGTGCGCGGTCCGCCGGTTCGGCGCCTGCCAGAGAGGGGTGACGGCGGCGGTGGTCTCCTGGCCGTGCGCGGCACCGGGGGCCCCGCCCTGGTGTGTGTCACCTCCGCGCCGGCCGTCCGCAGTGGTTCCGCCCGTGAGCGCCGCCCTGGCCTGGGCGAGGCTCCAGCGCTGCCCCGGCTGTTCGGCCCGGAGGCCGAGGACGGCGGGGGCGAGGCGGCGGGCGGTGGTGCCGGTGCGGGCGGCGAGGGCGAGCCAGCGGCCGAGGCGCTCGGTGACCGGGCGGGCCCGGGGGAGGTCGTCCGGGAGCAGCGGGTCGTGGCCGGTGGCGAGGAGGAAGAGCAGGCCGCCGAGGGCGTACAGGTCGACGGCCGGGTCGGCGACGCAGGTGCCGTCGTGGACGAGGCCGAGCCGGCCGGGCCCCTGTTCGGGGGCGCGGTAGCCGGGGGTGCCGGCGGAGCCGGCGGGGCGGCCGGTTTCGGCGGCGAGTTCGAGGTCGACGAGCCGGAGGCGGCCGTCGGGGCGGACCATCACGTTGCCGGGGGAGAGGTCGCGCAGGACGAGCCCTTGGGCGTGCACCTGCTCGACGAGGTCGAGGAGGGCGTGCGCGACCGGTCCGGCTTCGGCCCAGTCGACGTCGGGGCTGCCGTCGCGCCGCAGCCGGGCGGCGACCCACGCGCCGAGCGGCTGTCCGGCGATTCGTTCCTGCACGAGGAAGAGGGAGTCGTCCCGTTCGATCAGTTCGATCGGGTGGGGTGCCAGGCCCTGCCCGTCCAGCCGGGTCAGCAGGGCGGCCTCGTGCCGCAGGGCGTCGCGGGCGTCGGTGCCGGCCCGGTCGACCTCGATGTGCGCGCGGGCCTGCTTGACCACGACCTCGGCGCCGCTCGCGGCCTCCCGGCCGAGAAAGACCCCGCCCTTGGTGCTGTGTCGCACGGCGGCGGTGATCGCGTACCGCTCGGCGAGCAGCACGCCCGTGCCGCGCTTCGCCCCCGGCCGGGCCGCACCGGTCTCCAGCGGGTCCCTGACCCAGGACGGCGCCCGGTAGGAGGCGCCGCGCACGTCCTCGGCCCGTTCGCCGTCCGGCCCGTGCAGGACGGAGCGGTACTCCCCGTCGTGGCCGAGCTCGGCGCGGGCGGCGAAGGCGCCGTACCGGTAGTGGACCAGGCTGCCGGGCCGGTAGGGGCGGTCGGAGAGCACGACGGGCCCGGGCAGTCCGGCGGTGGCCCGGTCGAGTCCGGCGGCCAGCCGCCGGAACTGGGCGTCGTCGGCCGGGTAGACGGTGATGAACTTGCCCGCCGAACCCCGATCGCTGTTACGGGAGTTGAGTTCGCGCAGCCGTTGCTCCCCGGCGGCGAACTTGAACGGGCACGGGTCGTCGGCGAGAGTCCGTACGACGGCCGCGAGCACCGCCTCGCCCGCCGCCGAGGCCGCGCTGACGTGGAGCTTCCAGCCCTGCTCCGGGAGTCGAACCGACGCGGGCGGCCTGGCCGTGCACCAGAAGCCCCCGGCGGTGACCTCCCAGTCGCCGCCGCCTCCCCGGCCGCCGGCGTCCGCCAGCGCCGCCCGCGTCGTCTCCGGCCACGGTCCGGCCGCACCCGGCCCGTGGCCCGCCGATTCCCCGCCCCCGGCCGTACGCAGCGATGTGCCCGCCGCCATTCGCCACCACATCCCTTCGTCTCGTCCGCCGCCCGCGGGTGCCCACTGCTCCGGCACCCGGGCGTGCGGCCCGGCCTGATCGGTTTCCTCGGAAGGAGCGGGAGTGCCGCCCCTGAACGGGAGTGCCGCCTCGGTATGGCGTGCCGCCCCGGCGCGGCGCACCGCCCTGGTACGGCGGTGCCGCGCCTGGGGCAGGAGCCCCGGCCGCGCCCGCCCCGGGCCCGGTCTCGCCAGGACCCGTGTCCGGCGGAGCGCCTTCCCGACCCCCGGTCGGGGCAACTGTCGGGGCAACTCCCGTTCGCAGGACTGAAGTTACTTTCGAGGCGGGAGTGGCTCAACGTAGAGCCGGTCACTTCACTCGTAAGGGTGATCAGGAGGCGGTTTCGAATTCGTGCGAGGGCTCCCGTGTGAGCAGTGGGCGCCGGGCGCGGGGGCGCGTGCGACCGGCGCCGGCCCCTTCCGGGCGCCCCCGCCGCAGGTTGACGCGCGTCCGTACGCCACCGGCACCCGTGTCCGAACCGCGCCGCCGCCTCGCCGCCGCCGGACACCCGCCGCCATCCCCGCCGCACCGGCCGCCCCGCTGCCGCCGCACCGCCGCCCAGGTCGCCGAACGGCCGAGGCCCGACCGCCCCCGCGCGCACGGTAGTCTCGACAGGTGCCGAAACTGTCCGACGTCATCACCGCGCTCGAAGAGGTCTACCCGCCGCAGTGGGCGGAGGCCTGGGACGCCGTCGGCCTGGTCTGCGGAGACCCCCAGGCCGAGGTCGGCCGCGTGCTGTTCGCCGTCGACCCCGTGCAGGCGGTCGTCGACGAGGCCGTCGAGTGGGGCGCCGACCTGGTGGTCACCCACCACCCCCTCTATCTGCGCGGCACCACCAGCGTCGCCGCGACCACCTTCAAGGGCCGGGTCGTGCACACGCTGATCAGCAACGGCATCGCCCTGCACGTCGCGCACACCAACGCCGACCACGCCGACCCCGGCGTCTCGGACGCGCTCGCCGAGGCCGTGGGCCTGCGGGTGACCGGCCCGCTGGTGCCGGACCCGACCGACCCGCTGGGCCGCCGCGGCACCGGCCGGATCGGCCTGCTGGAGCCCCCGCTGCCCCTGTCGGCCTTCGCCGCGCAGGTGGCCGAGGGCCTGCCGGCCACCGCCACGGGCGTCCGGGTCTCCGGCGACCCGGACCGGCTGGTGAGCCGGGTCGCGGTGTGCGGCGGCTCGGGCGACAGCTTCTTCGCCGAGGTGCGGGCGGCCGGGGTGGACGCCTACCTCACCGCCGACCTGCGCCACCACCCCGCGTCCGAGGCCGCCGAGGCGGCGCCGGTCGCCCTGGTCGACGCCGCGCACTGGGCCACCGAGTGGCCCTGGCTCGCCCTGGCCGAGCGGGCCCTGCACGCCGCCGCCGACCAGCGCGGCTGGGCCGTGGAGACCAAGGTCTCCCACCGGGTCACCGACCCGTGGACCGCGCACGCCCCCATGTCCTTCACCGCCTGACCCGATTCACAGGAGCCTTCCCCTTGAACGCCGCGCCCGCCGACCAGATCCGCCTGCTCGACCTCCAGGCCTTCGACTCGAAGCTCGACCAGCTGGCCCACCGGCGCCGGAGCCTGCCCGAGCACGCCGAGATCGAGAAGGCCTCCGCCGACCACACCGCGCTCAAGGACCTGGTGGTCGCCGCCGAGGCCCAGCAGGGCGACACCACGCGCGAGCTGACCAAGGCCGAGCAGGACGTGGAGCAGGTCCGCACCCGGTCCGCCCGCAACCAGCAGCGCCTGGACTCCGGCGCGATCACCTCGCCGAAGGACCTGGAGAACCTCCAGCACGAGATCGGCTCGCTGGCCAAGCGCCAGGGCGACCTGGAGGAGATCGTGCTGGAGGTCATGGAGAAGCTGGAGAGCGCCCAGACCCGGGTCACCGAGCTGACCGCGCGCCTCCAGCACTCCACCGTCGTCCTCACCGAGGCCGAGACCCGCCGGGACGCCGCCTTCGCCGAGATCGACACCGAGGCCGACAAGGTCAAGCGGGACCGCGAGACCGTCGCCGCCGTCATCCCCGCCGACCTGCTGAAGGTCTACACCAAGCTGCGCCAGACGCAGGGCGGCGTCGGCGCGGCCCGCCTCTACCAGCGCCGCTGCGAGGGCTGCCGCACCGAGTTCTCCATCACCGAGTTCAACGCCATCAAGGCCGAGCCGGCCGACAAGGTGGTCCGCTGCGAGAACTGCTCGCGGATCCTGGTCCGCACCGCCGATTCGGGCGCCTGACCCGGTGGCGGCTCGCTTCATCGTCGAGGCGGACGGCGGGTCCCGGGGCAACCCGGGGCCGGCCGGCTACGGCGCGGTGGTCCGGGACGGCGACACCGGGCAGATCATCGCCGAGGCCGCCGAGTTCATCGGCCACGCCACCAACAACGTGGCCGAGTACAAGGGCCTGATCGCCGGCCTCAAGGCGGCCCGGGAGCTCGACCCGGACGCCTCGGTGGACGTCCGGATGGACTCCAAGCTGGTCGTCGAGCAGATGTCCGGGCGCTGGAAGATCAAGCACCCCGACATGCAGCCGCTCGCCGCCGAGGCCCGCACCGTCCTCCCGCGCGCCCGGGTGACGTACACCTGGATCCCGCGCGAGCGGAACAAGGACGCCGACCGGCTCGCCAACGAGGCGATGGACGCGGGCAAGGCCGGCCGCCAGTGGGAGCCCCGGCCGCGGGCCGCCGCGGTGGTGGACGAGCCGCCGCTGGAGACCGCCGCCCCCAAGGCCGGCTGGGCCGCCCCCGCCGACCTCGGCACCCCGACCACGTTCGTCCTGCTCCGCCACGGCGAGACCGCGCTGACCCCGCAGAAGCGCTTCTCCGGCAGCGGCGGCAGCGACCCGGAACTGTCCGACAAGGGCCGCTGGCAGGCCGCGCGGGCCGCCGAGGAACTGGCCGCCCGCGGCAGCATCCAGGCCGTGGTGGCCTCGCCGATGCGCCGCACCCGGGAGACCGCCGAGATCGTCGCCGCCCGGCTCGGCCTGGAGGTCCGGTACGAGGACGGGCTGCGCGAGGTCGACTTCGGCGACTGGGAGGGCCTGACCTTCGCCGAGGTGCAGGAGCGCCACCCGGAGGACCTGGCGGCCTGGCTCGGCTCGGCGAAGGCCAAGCCCACCGGCAGCACGGAGAGCTTCACCACGCTCACCCACCGGGCCGGCGTCGCCCGGGACAAGATCATCGCCCGGCACCCCGGCAGGACCGTGCTGGTGGTCTCCCACGTCAGCCCGATCAAGACGCTGGTCCGGCTGGCGCTCGGCGCCCCGCCGGACGCGCTGTACCGGATGGAGCTGTCCGCCGCCTCGTTCTGCGCCGTCCAGTACTACGCGGACGGCAACGCCTCGCTGCGGCTGCTCAACGACACCTCGCACCTGCGCTGAACGCCCGGGGCTGAACGCCCGGGGCTGAACGCCCGGCTCCGGGAGGGGTGCCCCCTCCCGGAGCGGGCTCAGTGCACCTCGGTGACCACCACGTCCAGCTGCCACGGCTTGCGCGCCGTGCCCTCGGCGGCGAGCTCCACCCGGTGCCCCAGGCCCCGCAGCGCGTCCAGCAGCTCGCCCGGCGTCTTCGGCTCGATCCCCGCGACCAGCAGGTCCCGCACCAGGCGCCCCTTGGTCGCCTTGTTGAAGTGGCTGACGACCGTGCGCTTGCCGTTGCGCTCCTGGAGCACCCGCACGGTCGCCGTCCGGGAGGCCACCTCGCCGGCCGGCTTCCACGCCGCCGCGTACGCCGAACTGCGCAGGTCCAGCACCAGCCCGTCCGCCACCTCCGGCAGCACCGACGCCATCGCGCTCCGCCAGTACGCGCCGAGCGCCCCCGGGCCGGGCAGTTTCACACCCATCGAGCAGCGGTAGGGCGGAATCCGGTCGGAGATCCGCACGGCGCCCCACAGGCCCGAGAAGACCAGCAGCGACCGCTCGGCCCGGCCGTACGCGGCCGCGTCCAGCGTGGCCAGACCCAGGTTGTCGAACAGCACCCCGGTGTACACCTCGCCCGCCGGACGGGCACCCGCCGCCGGCAGCCCGGCGTTGCGGGCGATCTCGCCGCGCAGCCCGGGGCTGAGCCCCAGCACCTCCGCGGCGGTGTCCTCGTCACCCCGGCACAGGCCGACCAGCGCGTCCAGCACCTCGCCGCGCGCGGCCGTCAGCCCGGGCAGCGACAGCCGGTCGAGCGCCACCGGCACCCCGTCCCCGGACGCGGCCTTGCCCTCCGAAGGCGGCAACAGCACCAGCACAGCGGACTCCTCAACACTCTGTGGCGGATGAACCCCGCCACCCTACGCAAAACCGGCCCGCCCCGGGCGGCCCGTCCGGCCCCGGCTACTCGGCGTTACCGGCCCCCGCGACCACGGCCGTCCCGGCCGCCAGCGCCAGGCAGAGCGGCGAGTAGTACCGGGTGTCCAGCCGCTTGAACCGCTCCGACCGCTCGACGACCCTCCCGAACAGCACCAGGCCGCCGACGCCGCGCGCCAGCATCACCCCGGCCACCGCCCGCACCCCGGCCCGCCGCAGCCGCCGCGGCCCCACCGCCGGCAGCACCCCGGCCTCCGCCCCCACCAGGTACGCGGCCGCCCCGAGCAGCCCCGCCACCCTGACGCAGGCCGCCGGGGACGGTACTCCGTCGCCCGCGCCGACCACGGTGTCCGCGAACTCCTCCGGCGTCCGCAGCGGCCACGGCGTCACCGCCCACACCGCGTGCAGCGCCCCCGTCGCCGCCAACACCCCCGACACCGCAGCCCCGGTCGCCTTCACCACACCCATCGCCCGAACCCCCTCCGTGAACGACCACTCCACCCCACCCTACGAGCGCTCACACCCGGCCCCCACCCCGCCCGAGCCCCGTGGAGCAAGGCCTCCGCCCTCGGCCAGAGCCTGGCCCCGCACCCGGAGGGCGCGGTGGCCCAGCGCCGGCAGTCCGGCAGTCCGGCAGCACCGGCGGTCCGGCGCGTCCGGCGGGGTGATCCGTCCGGAATCACCCGATTCGCCCTACGCTGCCTGCATGCCTCGCCGAAAACTGCGCGTCAAGGCCGCCGACTCCGCCCGGATCAACACCGAACTGACCGAACTCCGCGCCCGCCTGGAGATCCACACCGAGTGGCCGGAGCCGGTGCTGGCCGAGGCGGAGGAGGCGGCCGAGCGCCCCCGGCTGCCCGAGCACGACGCCACCGACCTGCCGCTGTTCACCGTCGACCCGCCCGGCTCGCGCGACCTCGACCAGGCCATGCACCTGCTCCACCGCCCCGGCGGCGGCTACCGCGTCTACTACGCGATCGCGGACGTCGCCGCCTTCGTCCGCCCGGGCGGCGCCATCGACGCCGAGGCCCGCCGCCGGGTCGAGACCCTGTACTTCCCGGACCACCGCATCCCGCTGCACCCCACCCGGATCTCCGAGGACGCCGCCAGCCTGCTGCCCGGCGAGCCCCGGCCCGCCCTGCTCTGGCAGCTGGACCTGGACGCCGACGGCGCCGTGGTGCTGGCCGACCTGCGCCGCGCCCTGGTCCGCTCGCACCGCCGCCTCGACTACGCGGCCGTCCAGCGCGCGGTGGACCTCGGCGGCGCCGACGAACAGCTCGCCCTGCTCGCCACCGTCGGCCGGCTGCGCGAGGAGCAGGAGCGTGCGCGGGGCGGGATCAGCCTGCCGGTGCCCGAGCAGGAGGTCGAGGAGACCCTGCACGGCTACGTCCTCGACTACCGCGCGCCCGGCCCCGCCGACGGCTGGAACGCGCAGATCTCGCTGCTCACCGGCATGGCCGCGGCCGAGCTGATGCTCGACGCGGGCGTCGGCCTGCTGCGCACCCTGCCCGCCGCACCCGCCGCGGCGTACGAGCGGCTGCGCCGGATCGCCGCCGCGCTGGACGTGGACTGGCCGCAGACGCTCCCGTACCCGGAGCTGATCCGCTCGCTGGACCCGGACGCGCCGATGGACGCCGCCTTCCTCAACGCGTGCACCGGCCTGCTGCGCGGCGCCGGCTACCACGCCTTCGACGAGTCCCGGGGCCTGCCCGCCCCGGCCGACCCGGGCCACGCCGCGCTCGCCGCGCCGTACGCGCACTGCACCGCGCCGCTGCGCCGGCTCGGCGACCGCTTCGCGCAGGAGGTGTGCGCGGCGGTGGCGGCGGGGGAGGAGGTGCCGGACTGGGCGCGCGAGGCGCTGCCCGCCGTGCCGGGCCTGATGGCGAGCGGGGACCGCCGCGCGGCCGAGGTCGAACGGGCCTGCGTGGACCTGGTGGAGGCGGAGCTGCTGGCCGGCCGGGAGGGCGAGGACTTCACCGCCGTGGTGATCGACGTGGACGAGCGGCGGCCCGCGGCCGGCACGGTGCAGCTGCGCCGGCCCGCCGTCCGGGCCCGCTGTGACGGCGCCGATCCCGGGGTGGTGCTGCCGCTCGGCGGGCTGATCCGGGTCCGGCTGACGCAGGCCGACCCGCTCACCCGCACCGTCCGCTTCGCCGCCGTCTGACCCCTTTGGGCTTCCGTGCGCCCCCGGCGCCGCCACCCGGACGGTCCGTCACACGGCCCCCGAGCGCCGCCCAGATGGGAGGATCGGTCCCGTGCCCGAAGCCCAGCCCTCCGGCGCCCCGGGGCGCCGCCGTCGACTGCTCGTCCTGGCGATCTGCTGCCTGAGCCTGTTCATCGTCGGCCTGGACAACACCGTGGTGAACATCGCCCTGCCGGCGATCCAGCGGGACCTGGACGCCCCGGCGTCCGGGCTGCAGTGGATCATCGACGCCTACACCCTGGTCCTGGCCTCGCTGCTGATGCTGTTCGGCTCGGTGGCCGACCGCTTCGGCCGCCGCCGGGTGTTCCAGATCGGGCTGCTGTGCTTCGCGCTCGGCTCGCTGCTGTGCAGTCTGGCGCCGAGCCTGGAGTGGCTGGTGGCGTTCCGCGCGCTGCAGGCGGTCGGCGGTTCGATGCTGAACCCGGTGGCGATGTCGATCATCACCAACACCTTCACCGACCCGAAGGAGCGGGCCCGGGCGATCGGCGTCTGGGGCGGCGTGGTCGGCATCTCGATGGCGCTCGGCCCGCTGCTGGGCGGCTTCCTGGTGGAGGGCGCGGGCTGGCCGTCGATCTTCCTGATCAACGTTCCGGTCGCCGTGGTCGCGATGCTCCTGACCGCCCGTTACGTCCCGGAGTCGCGCTCGCCCCGGCCGCGCCGGCTGGACCCGGTCGGGCAGCTGCTGATGATCGTCCTGCTGGGCTGCGGCACCGCGGCCATCATCGAGGGCCCGGGCAGCGGCTGGACGTCCCCGCTGATCCTCGTCCTGGCGACCGTCGCCGTGGCCGCGCTGGTCGCCTTCCCGCTGTGGGAGCGGAGGGTGGCCGAGCCGCTGGTGGACCCGCGGTTCTTCGCCAGCGCGCCGTTCACCGGCGCCACCGTCACCGCGGTCTGCGCCTTCTCGGCCCTGGGCGGCTTCCTCTTCCTCAACACGCTCTACCTGCAGAACGTCCGGCACTACGACCCGTTCGAGGCGGGCCTGTGGACGCTGCCGATGGCCGCGATGATGCTGGTCTGCGCGCCGCTGTCCGGCCGGATCGTCGGCAGCCGGGGCCCGCGCGGGCCGCTGGTCGCGGCCGGGCTGGGCCTGGTCGCGAGCGGGCTGCTGCTGACCAGGCTGGCCGCCGACTCCCCGGCGGCGCTGCTGCTGGCGGCGTACGCGCTGTTCGGCTTCGGCTTCGGCATGGTCAACGCGCCGATCACCAACGCGGCCGTGTCCGGCATGCCGCGCGCCCAGGCGGGGGTGGCCGCGGCGGTCGCCTCGACGAGCCGCCAGATCGGCCAGTCGCTGGGGGTGGCGGTGATCGGCACGGTCGTCACCTCGGCCGTGGTCGGCCCGGTGGCGACGGGCTTCGCCCCGGCCAGCCACGCCGGCTGGTGGATCCTGGTGGGCCTGGGCGGCGCGATCCTCCTCCTCGGCCTGGCCACCACCACCCCGTGGGCGACCGCGACCGCCGTCCGGGTGGCCGCCCGCCTCGGCGGCGAGCCGCCCGCGGTCCGCTCCGGTGTACGGGAGGCCCCACCCGAGCGGCTACGATGACCACTACGGCGGAAGAGCCGGCCGGGCGGTCGCGACGGGTCCCTGACCCGCCGAGGAACGTCCGGGCTCCACAGAGCAGGGTGGTGGGTAACGCCCACCCGGGGTGACCCGCGGGACAGTGCCACAGAAAACAGACCGCCCACCGCTTCGGCGGCGGGTAAGGGTGAAACGGTGGTGTAAGAGACCACCAGCGACCGGGGTGACTCGGCCGGCTCGGTAAACCCCACCTGGAGCAAGGTCAAGATCGGTGCCTTCGGGCACCGTGCGCGGATGACCGAGGGTTGCTCGCCCGAGTCCGCGGGTAGACCGCACGAGGCTGTCGGCAACGGCAGTCCTAGATGGATGGCCGCCTCCCCGGGCCGCGCGAGCACCCCGGGAGACAGAACCCGGCGTACAGGCCGACTCTTCCGCCGCCCCAGCTTGACTGAGGCCCCCTGATCTGCGAAACCGCAGGTCAGGGGGCCTTTGTCGTGAGGTCGCCCAAGTCGCGCGAGCGCCCCGGGAGGCAGAACCGGGGGTGCAGGCCGACCGTTCCGCCTGCCCGCCGTTACGCGGGGCGGGCGCCGACGGCGTCGCGGATCTGGTCGCCGAGGCCGCCGTTGACGCGGGCGCAGTTGGCGCAGCAGAAGAAGCGGCCGGCCACTTCGACGCCGTGGCCGACGATGCGGACCTGGCACTGCTCGCAGCGCGGCGCGAGCTTCTCCATCGCGCACTCGAAGCTGTCGAAGGTGTAGGTGTCGCCGGTGATGGTCCTGATCTCGAAGGCGAGCCAGTAGTCGTTGCCGCAGGTGACGCAGGTGGCCATGGCGGCCGTCTCCTTCCGGTGGGGGCCGGCCGGCCGGGGTGGCCGGGCAGCCGTTCCCAGTCTCGGAGGGCCGTGCGGGGGCGGCCACTCGACGGCGTCGTCAGGCGGGCCGGGCGGCCAGTTCCTCCAGGGCCCGGACGGCGCGGTCGGCGTCGTCGGCGGTGACGAACAGGTGGTCGTGGTGGAAGCCGGCCACCACGTTGCAGCTGATCCCCTCCTCGGCGAGGCGCCCGGCGACGGCCGCGGTGAGGCCGACGGCCTCCAGGGCGGAGTGGATCTGCAGGGTGATCCAGGCGGCCACGTACTCGTAGCGCAGCCCGAGCGCGTCGGCCTCCTCCTGGGTGACGACGACCGTGACCCCTTCGGGTTCGGCGACGGTCACCACCGGCCGCATGCCCGCGGGCACCTTGGCGGGCAGCGTGCAGTAGACGTACCGCCCCGGGTTGAGCAGCGGGCGCATCCCGTGCAGCAGCTTCGCGAGGTCTCGTTCACCGGCCATGCCCGTCACCGTAGCGGGCGGACGGGGCCTGGGCGGCGGGGTGGGGTGCCGATGCGCCGTTCGTGTCGTAATCCGTTGACGAGCGACAGTCGCCGATATATCGTCGAGCTATCGAGACAGTAACTCGACTGGCTCGGTGAACGAGGAGGTGAGCGCCATGCGCTCAGGAGACCGAGGAAATCCGGGAATGCGGTTCAGCGGCGAGGGCCCGCGCGGTGGCTGGCTCCGTGGGCCGGGGCCGGACTTCGAAGGGCGGGAGTTCGAGGGCCGGGCGGCCTTCGGCGGCTTCGGCCCGCCGCCGTTCGGCGGCGGTGGCCCCGGGCGGCCGATGGGCGGCCCGTTCGGGCACGGCTTCGGCGGGCACGGCGGGCGCCGCGGCGGTCCGCACGGGCGGCGCGGCGGCCGGGCGCGGCGCGGGGACGTCAGGGCCTCGCTGCTGGCGCTGCTCAAGGAGCGGCCGATGCACGGCTACGAGATGATCGCCGAGATCTCCGAGCGGACGGGTGGGGCCTGGCGGCCGAGCCCGGGCTCGATCTACCCCAACCTCCAACTGCTGGAGGAGGAGGGCCTGATCACCGCGGAGGAGGTCGGCGGCAAGCGGCTGGTCTCGCTCACCGAGGCGGGCCGGGCCGAGGCCGAGGCAGGGCCCGCCGAGCCGTGGGCGGAGGCCGGCCGGGAGGTCGACTGGGAGGCCGTCCAGGAGGTCGGCCAGGCGCTGGCCGCGGTCGACCAGGCGATCCGCCAGGTGATGGCGACGGGCACCGAGGCGCAGCGCGCCAAGGGCCTGGTGGTGCTCACCGAGGCGCGCAAGAAGCTGTACCTGATCCTCGCCGAGGAGGACTGACCGCCGTGGGGGGCTGGGCACAGGCGGTGCGGCTGCTCAGGGGTGGACCGTGAACAGGGCCACGCAGGCGAGCAGCAGCACCGCCCAGCCGAACCAGAGCCAGCCGTTGGGGCCGATCACCACGGTGTAGACGCACACCGCCACCAGCAGCGCCCCGGTGACGCCGGCGACCTGCCGGTTGTGGTGCGCGACCGCCTGGGGGCGGCTGCGGGGGTGCCGTGCCGTTCTCGCCATGCCGTCCTCCCGGGGAGGCTGGGGGCGGCGGTCGGTGCGGTCGGCGCGGCCGTCAGCCGGACGCGCGGGCGGTGGCCGCCTCGTCGAACTCGTAGCGCCAGTGCCAGCTGATGCCCCGCACCTGCTTGGACCGGACGTACACCAGTGTGCGCGCGGGGGAGTCGCCGTGCGCGGGGACCGGCACCTTGTAGGTCTTCGGCACGCCGAACATCGGCCCCAGCGGGATGGGGAGGATGCGGCCGTCCAGGGGGCCGCCGACGAATTCGGTGTCCGCGCTCTTCACCCCACCAGGGTCTCACCTCCGCACGGGTGGCCGGCGCACACGCCCGGGCCCTCCGGCCGGGTGCGGGGAGTGTGACCGGAGAGGCACCGCCCCCGGTCATCCGGAGGCCCCGCGCACCCTTATCCTTCCTGTTACGCCCCCGGGGTTCACCCGGGTCAGCGGGCCCCGTACGGGCCGGGCAGGGCGCGGATCCGCGCGCCCTCCGGCCGACCTGGCGCGGACAGCGTGCTGCCGCGACTGCGTACCGTGACCCGGGCGTCGGCCCTCCGGTGACCCCGGTTCCCGGTCGGCAGGGCGTGGACAGCAGGGCCGAGCACCGCCCCGGGAAGCAGCGGGGGGCGCTGTGCGTTGCGTCGGAGTGGTACGTCGAACGCTGTGCCGCACCAGGTACGGCAGTGCGCGGAAGGGGCCCGATGGAAGCCGGCGGCAGGTGGACGACCTGGTGGCAGAAGCGTGAGCGTCAGCGGGCCCGGTCCGGTGAGGTGGACGGCCCCGCCGCCCGGCTCGATCAGCTGCTCGGCGCGGTGCGCGCCGGATTCCCGCTCGCGCCGGCCGCGCATCCGGCCGGCTACCGCTGTTCCTGCGACCGGGTGGCCTGTCCGGCCCCGGCCCAGCACCCGGTCTCCTTCGCCTGGCAGACCCAGGCCACGACCGATCCCGAGCAGCTCGCCCGCTGGCTCGCCCGCGATCCGCAGACCAACTTCATCACCGCCACCGGCCGTGCCCACGACGTCCTGGACGTCCCGGTCGAGGCCGGCCGGCTGGCCCTGGAGCGGCTGACCGAGCGGGGCGTCGAGGGCCCGGTCGCCGCCGTCGGCGAGGACCGCTACCTGTTCTTCACCGCCACCCGCGGCACCCCGCAGGACGAGGACGAGTGGTGGCCGAGCGTCCTCGACTCCACGCCGGACACCATGTCCGAGCACCCCGGCCTGCGCTGGCACTGCCGCGGCTCGTACACCCTGCTGCCGCCGGCCGCGCTGCCGGACGGCTCGCAGGTGCGGTGGCTGCGCGGGCCCGAGCAGCCACTGCCGGACCCGCTGCGCGTCCTGGACGTGCTCACCGACGCGTGCACCGAGGTGGGCGCCGTCGCCGAGGAGCAGTGGCTCATCGGCTGAACCGGCGCCCGGCCGGGGGTCACGGCAGGGTGAGGACCTCCGCGCCGTCCGCCGTGACCACCAGGGTGTGCTCGAACTGGGCGGTGCGCTTGCGGTCCTTGGTGACGACCGTCCAGCCGTCCGGCCAGATCTCGTAGTCGTAGGTGCCCAGGGTGAGCATCGGCTCGATGGTGAAGGTCATCCCCGGCTTGATCACCTCGGTGGCCCGCTCGCTGTCGTAGTGCGGGATGATCAGGCCGGAGTGGAACGACGTGTTGATGCCGTGCCCGGTGAAGTCCCGCACCACGCCGTAGTCGAAGCGCTTGGCGTAGGACTCGATGACCCGCCCGATCACGTTGATCTGACGACCGGGCTTGACGGCCTTGATCGCCCGGTTGAGGGATTCGCGGGTCCGCTCGACCAGCAGCCGGGACTCCTCGTCGACGTCGCCGACCAGGTAGGTGGCGTTGAGGTCGCCGTGCACCCCGTGGATGTACGCGGTGGCGTCGATGTTGACGATGTCGCCGTCCTGGAGCACGGTCGAGTCCGGGATGCCGTGGCAGATCACCTCGTTGATCGAGGTGCAGACCGACTTGGGGAAGCCGCGGTAGCCGAGGTCGGACGGGTACGCGTCGTGGTCGCACATGTAGGTGTGGGCGACGGCGTCCAGCGCGTCGGTGGTGACGCCGGGGGCGATCAGCTTGGCGGCCTCCGCCATCGCCTGGGCGGCGATCCGGCTCGCGATCCGCATCTTCTCGATCGTCTCGGCGGTCTGCACCTCGGGCCCGGTGTACGGCGTCGGGGCGGGCCGACCGACGTACTCGGGGCGCGCGATGTGCGCCGGGACCTTGCGGGTGGGGGACTGGATGCCGGGTACGAGAGCCATGGCCGCGAGTCTATCGGCCGACCCCGGCGCGCCCGGGCGGTGTGCGCGGCGGCCCCGGCCGGGGAATGATCGGTACGACCCCATCGAATCGACGGGAGGGCACCATGCCCCTGGGATTCCACCGCAAGCCGACCGGCAAGCCCGGCGAGTGGTTCTACTGCATCAAGCACGGCAAGGTCGAGGAGGGGCCGGAGTGCCCCGCCAAGGACCGCCTCGGCCCGTACGACAGCCCGGAGGAGGCCTCGCACGCCCTGCAACTCGCCGACGAGCGCAACCGGGAGTGGCGGCAGGGGGACGAGCGCTGGAACGACACGCCGAAGGACGGCGGCGGCCAGTAGCGGCCGGGGCGGCGTCCGGCGCCCGGCTTCTGCCGTCCAAGCCGTCGCCGTCCAAGCCGCCGCCGGCCGGCCGCCGTCAGTCCGTCGCCGGGGCGGCCTCCCGGTCGTGCTGCTGCTCCCGCTCGCGCTCCGCGCGCTCGTGCTCGGCGCGGACGGCGGCGGTGTGCGGGTCGGTGCGGTCGTCGTAGGCGAGCAGTTTGGGCAGCGCGGCGGCCACCACGAGGACGGCGGCGACGCAGATCAGACCGCCGCTCCAGACGGCGGCGCGGACGCCGACCAGCCCGGCCATGGTGCCGGCCCGGACCTGGCCGAGCTGGGGGCCGACGGAGTAGCTGAGCAGTTCGACGCCGGCCATCCGGCCGCGCACCTCGTCCGGGATGGACTGGTTCCACATGGTCGAGCGGGCCAGCCCGCTGATCTCGTCGGCGCCGCCGGCCAGCGCCAGGCCGAGCAGCACCAGCCAGATGCTCCCGGACAGGCCGGCCAGGGCCATGGCGGCACCCCAGCCGACGGCGGCGACCACCAGCAGCCGGCCGTGCCGGTGGATCCGGGACGTCCAGCCGCTGGTCGCCCCGACCAGCAGGGCGCCGGCCGCGGAGGCCGCGTACATCGGGCCGAGCGCCCAGTCCGCGCCCAACTCGGAGGCCAGGAAGGGGAAGACGGCCACCGGGAAGGCGAACAGCATCGCGCAGAGGTCGATCGTGTAGGTGCCGAGCAGGTCCTTGCGGCTCCACGCGTACCGGACGCCGGTGAGCACCGCCCGCACCGACGGCCGCTCGGCGCCGGTGGCCGGCGGCACCGCCCGGATCCGGACGAGCAGCAGCAGCGAGGCGGCGAAGGTGACCACGTCCAGCGCGTACGCCGTCCCCACCCCGGAGAACGCCACCACGACGCCGGCCAGCGCCGGCCCGGCCACCGAAGCGGCGTTGCGGTACAGGGAGTTGAGCGCGAACGCGGCGGTCAGGTGCTGGTGCGGGACGATCCGCGGGGTGAGCGAGTCCAGGGCCGGGCGCTGCAACCCGTCGCAGGCCGCGACCAGTGCGGCGACCAGGTAGATCGGCCAGAGCAGCGGGGACGGCAGCAGCGCGTTGAGCAGCAGCAGGCCGGCGAGCAGGCCCAGCCCGGCCTCGGCCCGCAGCACCAGCTTCCGGCGGTCCAGGGCGTCGGCGAGGGCGCCGCCCCACAGGCCGAACACGATCAGCGGGACGAGCTCGACGGCGCCGATCAGGCCGACCGCGAAGGAGGAGCCGGTCAGCTCCTTGATCTGCATCGGCACGGCGACGTAGGTGAGGTAGCTGCCGAAGCTGGTGACGCAGCCGGAGAGCCAGAGGAAGCGGAAGTCGCGGGAGGCGCGCCAGGGCGAGAGGTCGGGCGCGAGCGAGCGCAGCAGCGTGCGCGACCGGCCGGAGGCGCCGGGGGGATGCGGGGGTTCGTCGTCGTTCACGAACCAGCATCCTCGAACGCGGGCTACCGGGTTCGCAAAGGGTTTTTCAGCCCGACACACGGCCGTCACGGTCGGGCCGGGGGCGGAGCGGGCCGAGGTGGGTCGGGCCCGGGCTACCAGCGGCTGATCGCGGGTGGTGCGGTCAGCCGGCCGGCGAGTCCGGCGAGCCGGTCCAGCGCGGTGCGGCGGGCCCGGGCCCGCCCGGCGGCGGCGCTGACCAGGTGCTGGGCGAGGTCGAAGGGCTCCTCGTCGGCGGTGCCGACGGCGAGCCGCTCGTGCGCGAGCCCGCCGAGGTCGCCCGGCTCGGCGGGGGCGGCGCCGTCCAGCGCGAGCACGGTCGCGCCCTGCCGGCGGGCGTCCTGCACCCGTTCCAGCAGCGGCGCGCCGGCCGCCTCCGGCGCCACCACCAGGAGGGTGGCGCCGCGCCCGGCCCCGGTGAGCCGACTCAGGCCGTGCGCGAGGTGCGCCGGGGCGCCGGTCGGCGGAGCGTGCCGCAGCAGGGTGGGCGCCAGTCGGGGGACGGCCGACCAGGCGGCCTCGTCCGCCAGGTGCGCGGCCAGGTGCCAGGGCTCGTACGCCTCGGTGCCGATCAGCAGCAGCTCGCCGGCCCCGCGCCGCGACACCGAGCGCCACAGCGACCCGGCGAAGCCGCCGACCGCCTCCAGCCAGCCGGTGCCCACCAGGTGCTGCCGGAGTGCCGAAACTCTCACCGCGTCCATGCGGCCCAGAATGTCGCGTCCGGCCGGGGGTTTGACAGGATCGGCCCATGACTTCCCTCGATTCAGCGACAAAGCCGGCCCACGAACTGCCGGACGTCTCACACCTGGTGGTCGGTGTCCTCGGCGGCACCGGCGACCAGGGGCGCGGCCTGGCCCTGCGACTGGCCAAGGCCGGCCAGCAGGTGATCATCGGCTCGCGCGACGCGGCCCGGGCCGAGGCCTCCGCCGCCGAACTGGGCCTCGGCGTGCGTGGCGCCGACAACGCCACCACCGCCCGGGAGAGCGACGTGGTGATCGTCGCGGTGCCCTGGGACGGGCACGCCCCGACCCTGACCGCGCTGCGCGAGGAACTGGCCGGCAAGATCGTGGTCGACTGCGTCAACCCGCTCGGCTTCGACAAGCAGGGCGCGTACGCGCTGAAGCCGGAGGAGGGCAGCGCCGCCCAGCAGGCCGCCGCGCTGCTGCCGGACTCCCGGGTCACCGCCGCCTTCCACCACCTCTCGGCGGTGCTGCTCCAGGACGAGTCGGTGGAGCAGATCGACACCGACGTCATGGTGCTCGGCGAGGAGCGGGCCGCCACCGACATCGTGCAGGCGCTGGCCGGCCGGATCCCCGGCATGCGGGGGATCTTCGCGGGCCGGCTGCGCAACGCGCACCAGGTGGAGTCGCTGGTGGCCAACCTGATCTCGGTCAACCGCCGCTACAAGGCCCACGCGGGCCTGCGGGTGACGGACGTCTGAGACCGGGCCGTCTGAGAGCGGACGGTCCGGGACCGGACAATCCGAGATCAGACCGTCCGGGACCGGCCGCTCCGGGATCCGGTCGAGCCGTGTCGGCCTCACCCCTGGACCAGCTCCGGAGGTGAGGTCGGCGACAATGGGTGCGGCCGCAACCCGGCCGACCGCACCCGGCCCTAGGAGCCTCCCGCCATGCCCCGCACGTCCCTCTTCGCCCTGATCGTCGTCGTCCTCGCCTTGGCCGCCGCCGTGGTCTCGCTGACCCAGGGCTTCTGGCTGGGCCTGATCTGGCTCCCGATGGCCGGTGTGGCGAGCAACGTGCTCTGGATGAACCGCCGCCGCGCGAAGATCGCCGAGGCCACGGCCGCCGCCGCGGCAGCCGAGCAGGGCTAGCCGGCTAGTTGTTCCAGAAGCTGAACAGGTACCGGCCGAGCGTCGCGTAGTTCTGGTCCACGCCGAACAGGTTCATCAGGTCGTGGAGGACCCCGAAGAAGAACGAGTTCACCGAGGGCTGCCACAGCAGCGCGAACACGGCCAGCAGCCCGTACGGCGCGAACGGCTCGACCGCGCGCCGGGTCTTGTACGACAGCCAGGGCTCGACGATCCCGTAGCCGTCCAGCCCGGGCACCGGCAGCAGGTTCAGCAGGGCGGCGCTGAGCTGGAGCAGGCCGAGGAAGCCGAGCGCGGCCGCGAACGGCGAGACGTTCAGCTCGTAGCCGTTCCAGACCGCGTGCACCGTCGGGTCGTCCAGCCAGCCGGCGCCGATCGGGATCAGCAGCAGGGCCGCGCACACCAGGTTCACCAGCGGCCCGGCCGCCGAGATCAGGCTGTGCTTGAGCCGGCCCTGGATCCGGTCCCGCTCGATCCAGACCGAGCCGCCGGGCAGGCCGATGCCGCCCATGATCACGAAGACGATCGGCAGCACGAGGCTGAGCAGCACGTTGGTGTACTTCAGCGGGTTGAGCGTGAGGTAGCCCTTGGCGCCGACGGTGATGTCGCCGCCGTGCAGCGCGGTGCGGGCGTGCGCGTACTCGTGCAGGCACAGCGAGACCAGCCAGCCCGCCACCACGAACAGGAACACCCCGAACGCGGCGTTCCCGTAGCCCGAGTACACCGCCCAGCCGGAGGTGGCGAGGACGGCGAGGAGCACCCAGAACACCGGGCTGATCCGGCGGTCCTCGCTGCGTGAGCGCTGCGTGGCGGCGAAGGTCATGGTGTGGGTGCTCCGGGTGTCCGAGGAAAAGCGGCCAGGGGATCGATCATGCCGGGCGGGCCGGTGACCGGACAAGCCGTCCCGGGTGAACGTCCGAGGGCCCTGTCCGGGTTCCGCCGCCGGTGAGAGGCCCCTGGACAATTGTGCGCCCCGATCGCCGCCCATCGACCAGAATGGACCGGTGTACTACGGCATCCTCGGGACCACGACGGCCCACCACGACGACGGCACCCCGGTGCCGCTAGGCGGCGCCCGGCTACGGGCACTGCTCACCGCGCTCGCCCTCCGGCAGGGCCGCCCGGTGCCCGCCGACCTGCTGGTGGACGAGGTGTGGGAGGCCGAGCCGCCCCAGGACTCCTCCGCCGCGCTCCAGACCCTGGTCGGCCGGCTGCGCCGGACCGTCGGCCGGGACGAGATCGGCTCCGGCCCGGCCGGGTACTGGCTGACCGACCCGGCCACCGACCTCGCCGAGTTCCAGCGGCTCGGCGCCGAAGGCCGCCGCGCCCTCGACACCGGGGACCACGCGCTCGCCGCCGAGCGGCTGCGCGCCGCCCTGGCGCTGTGGCGCGGCCCCGCCCTGGCCGACCTGCCGGACCGCAGCGGCCCGGCCGCCCGGCTGGAGACCCAGCGCGAGGAGGCCCGCCGCCACCGGATCACCGCCGAGCTCGGGCTCGGCCGGGCCGCCGAACTGGTCGCCGAGCTCACCGAGCTCTGCGAACGGCAGCCGCTGGACGAGCCGTTGCAGCAGCTGATGATCCGGGCGCTGCACGAGAGCGGGCGCACCGCCGAGGCGCTGCGCCACTACGAGCGGACCAGGCGCGCCCTCGCCGAGGAGCTCGGCGTCGACCCGGGGCGCCAACTCCAGTCCCTGTACGCCACGTTGCTGACTCCGGCCGAGGTCGACCCGGCGCCCGCCCCGGCGCCGACCGTACCCGCGCCCGCACCGGAGTCCATACCGGCCCCGGTGACCCAGCCGGCCCCGCCGGCCACCGGGCGGCCCGGGGCGCTCCAGCCCCCGCGCGTCGGCGGCAACCTGCGCGGCCGGCTGACCAGCTTCGTCGGCCGCGAGAGCGATCTCGCCGCACTGCGCGGAACGTTGACGGAGCGTCGGATGGTCACCCTGACCGGCCCCGGCGGCTCCGGCAAGACCAGGCTCTCGATCGAGGCCGGCCGCGCCGAGCAGTCCGCCGGGCACTGGCCGGACGGCGTCTGGGTCGCCGAACTCGCCCCGCTGGAGACCCCGGACGCGGTGCCCGCCGCCGTGGTCTCCGCACTCGGCCTGCGCGAGATCGTGCTGCACAGCGGCGGCATGGTCGCCGAGGTGATCGAGAAGCGCGCCGAGGACCCGGTGCGCCGGCTGGTCGAGCACTGCGGCCACCGCCGGATGCTGCTCGTCCTGGACAACTGCGAACACCTGATCCAGGCCGCCGCCGACCTCGCCGACATCCTGCTCACCGAGTGCCCCGAGCTGACCGTGCTCGCCACCAGCCGGGAGCCGCTCGGCGTGCCCGGCGAGACCGTGCTGCCGGTCGAGCCGCTGCCCGACCCGGTGGCGCTGCGCCTGCTCACCGAGCGCGCCACCGCCGCCCGACCCGGCTTCGACCCGGACACCGACCCGGCGGCCTGCGCCGAGATCTGCCGCCGCCTGGACGGCCTGCCGCTGGCCATCGAACTCGCCGCCGCCCGGCTGCGGGTGATGACGGCGCGCCAGATCGCCGACCGCCTGGACGGCCGGTTCGCCCTGCTCACCGCGGGCAGCCGCACCCTGCTGCCGCGCCAGCAGACCCTGCGCGCGGTGGTCGACTGGAGCTGGGACCTGCTGGGCAAGCGCGAACGGGCGGTGCTGCGCCGGCTCTCGGTGTTCGCCGGCGGCTGGCAGCTGGAGGACGCCGAGGCGATCTGCGCGGACGGCGTCGAGGTGGTCGGCGGGGAGGTCGCCGACCTGCTGCTGTCGCTGGTCGACAAGTCCCTGCTGGTGGCCGACCTGGACGACGGCAGCCTGCCGCGCTACCGGATGCTGGAGACCATCCACGAGTACGCGACCGAGCGCCTCGCCGAGTCCGAGGAGGAGCGCGACGCGACCGGGGCCCGCCACCTGACGCACTTCCGTACCATCGCCGCCACCGCCTTCCTGAACATCCACGGCTCCCAGCAGCTGCACTGGCTGACGGTGCTGGAGCGCGAGCTGGACAACATCCGGGCCGCGCTGAGGCGCGCCATCGACCTCGGGGACGAGGAGCAGTCGCTGGCCCTCACCCTTGGCATGAGCTGGTACTGGTCGCTGCGCGGCTACAGCATGGAGGCCCGCGGCTGGTACGACGCCGTCGCGGCGCTCGGGCCGGATCCGTTCGGCCCGAAGCCGCCCGTACCGCTGGAGCGGGACGTGCTCTCCTACGGCCTGCCGATGCCCGAAGGGGTCGTCGAGGAGGCCCGACGACTGCTCGCGATGTACCGGCTGATGGGCATGTTCGAGGGGAACCTGGACGTGCTCGGCAACCCGGAGGCGATCGCCGTCGCGGAGCAGCTGCTGGACGTCTACACCCCGGAGCTGCCGCAGGCCTACCGGTTCCCGGGCCTGATGCGGGTGTTCGGGGCGTTCCTGGCCGGCCGGCTGGAGATGATGAGGAGCCTGCTGGACGACGCCGTCCGCGGCTGCGAGGAGCACGGCGGGCCGAACGACCTCGCGTTCATCCTGCAGCTCCGGGCCAAGATGCTGAACGACTGGCCGGGCGGGGCCGACCAGGGAATCCTGGACGGCCAGCGCTCCCTGGAGCTGTTCGAGCAGGCCGGCAACCTCTGGGGGGTCTCCCAGGCCCTGTCCGCCCAGGGCGAGTCGCTGGCCAACCGGGGCGAGCCGGAGGCGGCCGCCGTCGCGTACGAGCGGGCGATCGAGCTGGCCGAGGAGCTGGGGACGCCGCACGAGGTGCCGATGCTGCGGGTGAACCTCGGCTCCGCCCTGCTGGAGCAGGACATGGAGCACGGCGAGCGGATCATCCGGGAGACGCTGGACGGGCTGGACCACCACAGCGCGGACCACTCCTCCACCGGCGCGCTGCTGTTCGGCGGCCTCACGCTCTGCGGCGTCCACATGCTGCGCGGCGAGTACGAGCAGGCGCTGGCCGAGCTGGACCGGATGGAGGCGACCAGCGTCGGCAGCTTCGCCCCGGGGATCGTGACCGGGATGCTGATCACCACCCGGGGCTGGATCACCGCCCGGGCGGGCCGGCCGGACGAGGGGCTCGCGATGCTGCGCGAGGGGCGGACGCTGCTCCGCGAGACGTCGCGCACGAGCGGCTTCGGCGAGCAGATGACGGTCATGGTGGTCCCCGCGGTGGTGGGGGTGCTGCGCGCCTTCGCCGAGCGCGACGGCGACCTGGAGCGGGCCCGGCAGGCCACCGTGCTGCACGGCGCGCACCACGTGCTGAACGGTCCGAAGGGCGGCTACCTGGACCGCGTCGAGCGGGGCAGGGCGGCGGCCGACCTGCGGGCCCAGCTGGGCGACGCCGCGTTCGAGGCCGCCCACGCGGCCGGCGAGGGCCTGAACCCGGGACAGGTCCGGGAGCGGATGTACGAGTGGATCGGCTGACCGGCGTCCGTCCCTGGTCACCGGTCAGCCGACAGGAGTGGACCGGCTGAGCGACGCCCGTCCCCGGTCGTCGGTCTGCCGTTCCGCCGGCCGGCCCCGTCCCCTGGTGCCGGCCGGCCGCCCCCCGGCCCTCCCCCGCGGAGGGCCGGCGGCCGTTCTCAGGTCCGCTTGCGGAAGCGGGCGACGGCGAGCGGCGCGAAGATCGCGGTGGTGGCCACCGACCAGATCAGCACGACCATCACCGGGTGGGCCAGCGGCCCCTGGCCGTTGAGCAGGGAGCGGGAGGCGTCGGCGAGCGCCGACAGCGGGTTGACCTTGGTGAAGGCCTGGAGCCAGCCCGGCATGGTGTCGGTCGGCGCGAAGATCGAGCTGCCGAACTGCATCGGCATCAGGACCAGCATGGCCACGCCCTGGACGGCCTGGGCGCTGCGCAGCGCCATGCCCAGCAGCATCGAGACCCAGACGATCGACATGCCGAACACCAGCGACAGGCCGACCGCGGCCACGACCTCCAGCGGACCGGTCTTCACCTCGAAGCCGATGCACATCGCGAAGCCGATCAGGATCACGAAGGAGAGCAGCGCCCGGCAGGTCTCGGCGGCCATCTTGGAGAGCAGGACGGAGGCCCGGCCGATCGGCAGGGTCCGGAAGCGGTCCATCACGCCGGTCTGGAAGTCGCTGTTCAGGCCGGTGCCGACGGCCATCGCGAGGGTGAGGCCGGTCTGCCCGAGGAGGCCGGGGATCATGTACTGCTTGTAGGAGTCCTGGTTGCCGGAGACGGCGCCGCCGAAGACGTAGACGAACAGCACCGTGAAGATGACCGGCATCAGCACGGCGTCGAACATCGACTCCGGGTCGGCCTTGATCCGCATCAGGTTGCGGCGGGTCAGTGCGCCGACGTGGCGGAAGGTGCCGGACAGGCCGATCCGGGAGTCCTCCACCCGGGCGGGGGCGATGGTGGCGGTGGTCATGCGACGGGCTCCTTGGCGAGGCTGGGGGCGGCGTCCGCGGTGTCGGCGGGCTTGCCGGTGATGGCGAGGAAGACCTCGTCGAGGCTGGGCACCTTGGTGTCGATGCCGGCTATCGCGAAGCCGCGGGCGCCGAGCACCCCGATGACGGTGGTCAGCTGCTCGTCGTTGGTGATCGGCACCGCGAGCAGGCCGGTGTCGGTGGAGACGGTGGCGCTGGTGATGCCGCGGTCGTGCAGGCATCGGGCCATCTCGGGCAGCTCGGCCGGATCGGCGGCGCGGATCTGGAGGGTCTGGCCGCCGACCTTGGCCTTGAGCTCGGCCACGCCGCCGTTGGCGATCACCCGGCCGCGGTCGATGACGGTCAGCTCGTCGGCGAGCTGCTCCGCCTCCTCCATGTACTGGGTGGTGAGCAGCACGGTGCTGCCCTCGGCGACCATCCGCTGGACCTCGTCCCAGACCTCGTTGCGGGTGCGCGGGTCGAGGCCGGTGGTGGGTTCGTCCAGGTAGAGCACCTTGGGGCGGCCGATCATGCTGGCGGCCAGGTCGAGGCGGCGGCGCATGCCGCCGGAGTAGGTCTTGGCGGTCCGCTTGGCGGCCTCGGTGAGCGAGAAGCGCTCCAGCAGCTCGGCGGCCCGGGCCTTGGCCTCGCGGCTGGGGAGGTCGAGCAGCCGGCCGATCAGGTAGAGGTTCTCGTACCCGGAGAGGAGTTCGTCGACGGAGGCGTACTGCCCGGTGAGGCCGATGGTGCGGCGCAGCTGCTTGGGCTGGCGCAGGACGTCGTAGCCGCCGACGAACGCGGTGCCGGCGTCGGGCTTGATCAGGGTGGAGAGGACCCGGACCAGGGTGGTCTTGCCGGCGCCGTTGGGGCCGAGCACGCCGAGCACGGTGCCCTCGCGGACGGTGAGGTCGACCCCGTCGAGGGCCTTGGTGGTGCCGTAGTGCTTGACGATGCCGCGGACTTCGACGGCGTTGCCCGCGGCGGTCCCCCGGTCGTTCGGGGCGGTGGCGATTCGTGTCATGCCCCCAGGTTGTCCGGCCCGGCTGTCAGCGGGCTGTCATGAGGGGGCCGGGCCAGGCGCCGCGCTGTCAGACCGCTGTCACCGGGGGAGCGGGCACACGGCAGCGGCCCCGCTCCCGGGCGGGGGAGCGGGGCCGTCGGGGGGGCGGGACCTAGTGGAAGCTGTGCTCCGCCGCCGGGAAGGCGCCGCCGCGGACGTCCTCGGCGAAGGCGCGGGCGGCGTCGCCGAGGACGGTCCGCAGGTCGGCGTACTGCTTGACGAACTTGGGCACCCGGCCCGCCGTCATGCCGGCCATGTCGGTCCAGACCAGGACCTGGGCGTCGGTGTCGGGCCCGCCGCCGATGCCGACGGTCGGGATGGCCAGCTGCTCGGTGACCTGGGCGGCCAGCTCGGCCGGCACCGCCTCCAGCACGACGGCGAAGGCGCCCGACTGCTGGACGGCCTTGGCGTCGCGCAGCAGCTGGTGCGCCGCCTCGTCGCCGCGGCCCTGGACGGGGTAGCCGCCGAAGGCGTGCACGGACTGCGGGGTGAGGCCGATGTGCGCCATCACCGGGACGCCGGCCTCGACCAGCAGCTCGATCGAGCGGGCGCTGCGCTCCCCGCCCTCCAGCTTGACCGCGCCGACCCCGGCCTCCTTCATCAGCCGGGCCGCGTTGCGCATGGCCTGTGCGGGGGACTCCTGGTAGGAGCCGAACGGCAGGTCGGCGACGATCATCGCGCGCTTGGTGCCGCGGACGACGGCGGCGGAGAGCATCACCATCTGATCCATGGTCACCGGCACGGTGGTCTCGTAGCCGAGGTGGCAGTTGCCGGCGGAGTCGCCGACCAGCAGGACGGGGATGCCGGCCTCGTCGAACACCCCGGCGGTGAGGGCGTCGTAGGCGGTGAGCATCGACCACTTCTCGCCGCGCTGCTTGGCGGTGGCGAGGTCGCGGACGGTGATGCGGCGGTTGGTGACCCCGCCGTAGAGGGTGGCGGTCGCCGCCTGGTTCTGGGCAGGCGAAGGCGAAGAAGCGTTCATCGAACGGACTCCTGAAGGGTTGTCGTCTCGTGGCGCCGTACGGCGTCCCCGGATCACCTCCATGCTTGCACGCCCCGGCGTGGGCGCAAAGGGGCGTGCAGGCGCGCGGGTGCGATCTGCGGCACACCGGGGGCCGCCGGACGGACGGGCTTTGCCGCGTTTTTACGAAACGGATTCGTCTCGTATCGAAATGGTCGCTACGCTGGCTCCGGGGGGTTACGAGACGACCATGGCTCGGAATTGCCCGCCAGTGCCACACCATCACGGACGGGAAGACCAATGACCACCGCAGCCGCGCCGCCCCGCGTGCCGGAAGCCATCCACCGTCGGCGCTGGGCGATCCTCTGCACCCTGGTGCTCGCCCTGCTCGTCGTCGTCCTCGACAACTCGATCCTCAACGTCGCGATGAAGACCATCGCGACCCCCGCGCCGGTCGGCCTCGGCGCCAGCCAGAGCGACCTGGAGTGGTCGATCAACTCCTACACCCTGGTGTTCGCCGGGCTGCTCTTCACCTCCGGCCTGCTCGGCGACCGCTTCGGCCGCAAGCGCGCGCTGCTCGGCGGCATGGTGGTCTTCGGCATCGCCTCGCTGCTCTCCGCGATGGCCGCCTCGCCCGGTGAGCTCGTGGGCTACCGCGCCCTGATGGGCGTCGGCGCCGCGCTCGCGATGCCCGCCACGCTGGCCATCATCATGAACGTGTTCGAGCGCTCCGAGCAGCCCAAGGCGATCGGCATCTGGGCCGGCGCGGTCGGCCTGGCCATCGCCATCGGCCCGATCACCGGCGGCCTGCTGATCGAGCACTTCTGGTGGGGCTCGGTCTTCCTGGTCAACGTCCCGATCGTGATCGTCGCGGTGATCGCGATGATCGTCCTGGTGCCCGAGTCCAAGGACCCGAACCCCGGCAAGCTCGACCCGATAGGCGTGCTGCTGTCGATCATCGGCCTGGTCGCGCTGATCTACGGCATCATCAAGGGCGGCGAGCTGGCCGACTTCACCGCCGCCGAGGCCTGGGTGCCGACGCTGGTCGGCGTGCTGGCGCTGGCCGCCTTCGTCTGGTTCGAGGGCCGCACCCGCTTCCCCGCGCTGGACGTCACCTGGTTCCGCAACAAGGTGTTCAGCGCCTCCGTCGTGGTCGTCGGCGTGGTCTTCTTCGCGCTGATGGGCGTCTCCTTCTTCGGCGTCTTCTACATCCAGAGCGTGCGCGGCTACAGCGCGCTCCAGGCCGGCCTGCTGATGCTGCCGCTGGCCGTCGCCCAGCTGCTGTTCGCGCCGCGGGCCCGGCTGGTGGTCGACCGCTTCGGCGTCGCCGCCACCGCCGCCGTCGGCATGCTGCTGATCGCGGTCGGCTTCGTCGGCTACACCCTGCTGGGCGTCGACACGCCGATCTGGGTGCTGGTCGTGCTCGGCCTGCTGATGGGCACCGGCATGGCGCACGTCATGCCGCCGGTCACCGTCGCGATCATGGCCTCGCTGCCCCGCGAGAAGGCCGGCGCGGGCTCGGCCGTCAACAACACCTTCCGCCAGGTCGGCGGCTCGCTCGGCGTCGCCGTGCTCGGCGCGGTGCTCTCCACCGTCTACCGCGACGGCATGACCGACACGCTCAACCAGCTGCCCGACGACCTGCGCGGCAAGGCCGGCGAGTCGCTGGAGGCCACCCTGGCCATCGCCGAGCGGATGGGCCCCAAGGGCGCCGCGCTGATCGGCCCGGCCGACGACGCCTTCGTCAGCGCCATGCACGTGGTGGCCTCGCTCTCCGCGGGCATCACGGTGGTCGGCGCGCTGATCGCCTGGTTCCTGCTGCCGCGCCGGTCGGCCGCCCCCGGCGGCCCGGCCGGGAAGGCCGCCGAGCAGTCCGACCAGAGCCGCAAGGCCGTGGCCGCGGACGCCTGACCTGCGATCGCCCTGAGCGACAATGGCCCTGTCACCCGGGTGAACCCCCGGGCGGCAGGGCCGAGGTCCAGGACGGCGGCCGCCACCCGGCCCCGTCCACGGACCACCATCGGAAACGGAACGGCGCCCGTGCGCCACGCGGACAGCGAGGGAGTACAGCGGGGATGAAGACGGACACCCCGGCCGCCGGGGCCGGACAGCCCTGCGCCGCCGTACGCCGCGGCCGCCCGCGCAGCGAGGCCGCCGAGCAGGCCATCTTCGCCGCTGTCGAGGACCTGATGGCCGGCGGCACCGCGCTGTCCGAGCTCACCATCGAGGGCATCGCCGCCGCGGCCGGCGTCGGCAAGGCCACCATCTACCGGCGCTGGCCCAACAAGGAGGCCCTGCTGGTCGACGTGGTCAGCCGGCTGGAAGTCGCGATGCCCGTGCCGACCGACGGCACCGCCCGGGACCACCTGATCGAGATGATCGACTACATGCGCCGGCGCGGCCTCGCCAAGCGCTCCCGCTGGGTGCTCAAGGCCGCCCTCGGCCAGATGCAGGGCCTGCCCGACCTGCACAGCGCGTACCGCGACCGGGTGATCAAGCCCCGCCGGGAGGCGGGTCTCACCCTGATCCGCCGCGCCATGGACGAGGGCGTGCTGCGGTCCGACCTCGACGTCGAGCTGCTCGGCGACATGCTGATGGGCCCGATCCTGTACCGCAGCATCCTCTGGGACGACTCCGACCTGGAGGACCCGGACCTGGCCCGCCGGATGGTCGACTCGCTGCTCGAAGGCCTGGCGCCGCACGCGGCCTCCGGCTCCCGCGGCTGAACGCGCTCCCGCGCCCCGGCCCCCGCGCCCCGGCCCCGCACCTGCGGCGACCTGCACCGACCCGCGTCCGACCTGCACCGACCCGTGTCCGGCGTGGCCTGGCTCACCAAACCGGGCCACGCCGGAACCCGCTCCGACGGCCCCGCGTCTGTCCCGGCATAGGCTGAGCCGGGTATCCGATCAAACCGGCACCAGTCCGGCACCCGCCCGTACCGCACGGGCCGGACACCGGACCGGCGACGGCACGAACAACGGGAGCCACGGATGACGCAGGCGGACAGGACCGACCGGAGCACGGCCGGGCCCTGGGGCGAGGCGGGCACCCCGGCCCCCGCGGGCCGTCCCGGAGGGTTCCTGGGCCTGCGGCACTGGGGCCGGGACGGCCGCGGCGCCACCACCTGGCGGCGCGGCCTGGTCATCGCGGTGCTGGCCGTGCTCGCCGCCCTGCTGATGGCCCTCCACGCCGACGTCCCCAACAGCGCCGGCAACCTCGGCAGCCTGCTGGAGACCTTCCTGCCCTGGATCGGCCTGGCCGTCCCGGTGCTGCTGGTCCCCGCGCTGCTGCGCCGCTCCGCCACCGCGCTGATCGCGCTGCTGCTGCCCGTCGCCATCTGGCTCAACCTGTTCGGCGGCCTGCTCAGCGACAAGAGCGGCGGCACCGGCGATTGGACGGTGGTCAGCCACAACGTCGCCGCCGCCAACCCCGACGTGCCGGGCACCGTCCGCGGCCTGGTGGCCTCCGGCGCCCAGATCGTCGCCCTCCAGGAACTGGCCGGCAAGCCGCTGCGCGACTACGAGAGCGGGCTCGCCGAGGCGTACCCGTACCACGAGGTGGAGGGGACGGTCGGCCTCTGGTCGAAGTACCCGATCAGCGGCGTCTCGCCGGTGGACCTCAAGATGGGCTGGACCAGGGCGTTCCGGGCCCAGGTCGCCACCCCGCAGGGCCCGGTCGCGGTGTACGTCGCGCACCTGCCGTCGGTGCGGCTGAAGGCCGAGGGCGGCTTCACCGTCGACCAGCGGGACGTCAGCGCGCAGGCGCTCGGCGACGCGATCCAGGCCGAGCCGGTGAAGAAGGTGCTGCTGCTCGGCGACCTCAACGGCACCATGAACGACCGCAGCCTGGCGCCGGTCACCTCGCAGATGCGCTCGGCCCAGGGCGCCGCCGGGGACGGCTTCGGCTTCAGCTGGCCGGCGTCCTTCCCGATGGCCCGGATCGACCAGATCATGAGCAAGGGCGGCCTCGCGCCGGTCGACTCCCGCACCCTGCCCCGGGACGGCAGCGACCACCTCGCGGTGGCCGCCACCTACCGGTTCAACTAGGGGTTCTCTCCTGGCTCAGCCCCGCCGCCAGCGGTTGGTGATCGGCAGGCGGCGGTCCCGGCCGAAGTTCTTGACCGAGATCTTGGGGCCCGGCGGGTACTGCCGCCGCTTGTACTCGGCGGTGTCGACCAGCCGGACCACCCGGTCCACCACGGCCGGGTCGAAGCCGGCCGCGACGATCGCGTCCCGCCCCTCGTCGCCCTCGATGTAGCGGGCCAGCACGCTGTCCAGCAGGTCGTAGTCGGGCAGCGAGTCGCTGTCCTTCTGGTCCGGCCGCAGCTCGGCCGACGGCGGCTTGGAGATGGTGTTCTCCGGGATCGGCGGCACCTCGCCGCGCCGCTCGGCCTCCTCGTTGCGCCAGTGGGCCAGCCGGAAGACCAGCGACTTGTAGACGTCCTTGATCGGCCCGAACGCGCCCACCGAGTCGCCGTACAGGGTCGAGTAGCCGACGGCCAGCTCGCTCTTGTTGCCGGGCGCGAGCACGATGTGCCCCTCCTGGTTGGAGATCGCCATCAGCAGGGTGCCGCGCAGCCGGGACTGCAGGTTCTCCTCGGCCAGGCCGGTCAGCTCGGTCGCGCCCAGGTAGGCGTCGAACATCGGGGCGATGGAGACGGTGCGGTAGTGCAGCCCCGTCCGGCGGGCCAGCTCGGCCGCGTCGTCCCGGGAGTGCTGCGAGGAGTAGCGGCTGGGCATCGAGACGCAGTACACGTTCTCGGCGCCGATCGCGTCCACCGCGATGGCGGCCACCAGCGCCGAGTCGATGCCGCCGGAGAGGCCGATCAGCACCGACCGGAAGCCGTTCTTGGTGACGTACGCCCGGGTGCCGGAGACCAGCGCGGCCCAGATCTCCGCCTCGTCGGACAGCCGCGGCGCCACCTCGGGGGCCGGGGTGTCCGCGGGCGCGGCCTGCGGCTCGCCGCCCAGCTCGGTGCGGACGAGGTGCAGGCCGTCGCTCAGCAGCAGCCCGTCGGTGTGGTCGCCCCCGGCGGCCGGCAGGTCGAGGTCCAGCACCAGCAGGTGCTCCTCGAACTGCGGGGAGCGGGCCAGCACCTCGCCGTCCGCGCCGACCACGATCGAGTCGCCGTCGAAGACCAGCTCGTCCTGGCCGCCGACCATGTTGACGTAGGCCAGCGGGCAGCCCGCCTCGGCGGCCCGGCGCCGGACCAGCTCCAGCCGCTGGTCGTCCTTGTTCCGCTCGTACGGCGAGCCGTTGACCACCAGCAGCAGCCCGGCCCCGGCCTCGCGGGCCGCGGTGACCCGGCCGCCGTCCTGCCAGATGTCCTCGCAGATGGCCAGCGCGACGTCCACTCCGTGCAGCCGCAGCACCGGCAGCTGCTCGCCCGGGACGAACCAGCGGTACTCGTCGAACACGCCGTAGTTGGGCAGGTGGTGCTTGGCGAAGCGGGTCACCACCTCGCCCCGGTGCAGCACGGCGGCGCAGTTCTGCGGGGAGCCGGCCGGGCGGCCGAACCTCGGCGAGGCGTGCTCGGAGCGCCCGAGGTAGCCGACCACCACCGGCACCTCGCCCAGCCCGTCGGCGGCCAGCCGCCCGGCCAGCTCGACCAGCGCGCCCCGGGACGCCTCGACGAAGGAACTGCGCAGGGCGAGGTCCTCGACGGGGTAGCCGGTCAGGGCCATCTCGGGGAAGGCGACCAACTGGGCGCCGGCCTCCACGGCCTGCCTGGTCCAGCGCACCACCTCATCGCTGTTGCGGGCGATGTCACCGACCCAGGGGTCGATCTGGCTCAGGGCGAGACGGAGATTGGGCATGCCTCCGAGTGTAATCGTCGATCTGACGCAATGTGCTGCCCGGGGGGTCGGCCCGGGGTCCGGACTGCCGTCCCGCGCGGTGATCGGCCATGATGGGGGCAGTCGCGTCCGGGGGTCTTCCGGGCGTAACACGAGCGTAAAGAGCAGAGGTGAGACTGTCCCCATGGGCAAGCAGCAGCAGTTCGTGCTTCGGACGCTTGAGGAGCGTGACATCCGGTTCGTCCGGCTGTGGTTCACCGACGTGCTCGGGTTCCTGAAGTCGGTCGCGGTGGCTCCGGCCGAACTGGAGCAGGCCTTCGAGGAGGGCATCGGCTTCGACGGCTCGGCGATCGAGGGCTTCGCCCGGGTCTACGAGTCCGACATGATCGCCAAGCCGGACCCGACCACGTTCCAGATCCTGCCGTGGCGCTCGGAGACCCCCGGCACCGCCCGGATGTTCTGCGACATCCTGATGCCCGACGGCTCGCCGTCCTACGCGGACCCCCGGTTCGTGCTCAAGCGCACCCTGGAGAAGGCCTCCGCCCAGGGCTTCACCTTCTACACCCACCCCGAGATCGAGTTCTTCCTGCTGAAGAACCTGCCCGGCGACGGCACCCCGCCGATCCCCGCCGACCAGTCCGGCTACTTCGACCACACCCCGCGCGGGGTCGGCCACGACTTCCGCCGACAGGCCATCACCATGCTGGAGTCGATGGGCATCTCGGTGGAGTTCTCCCACCACGAGGGCGCCCCCGGCCAGCAGGAGATCGACCTGCGCTACGCCGACGCGCTGTCCACCGCCGACAACATCATGACCTTCCGTCTGGTCATGAAGGAGGTCGCGCTGGAGCAGGGCGTGCACGCCAGCTTCATGCCCAAGCCGTTCTCCGACCACCCCGGCTCGGGCATGCACACCCACCTGTCGCTGTTCGAGGGCGACCGCAACGCCTTCCACGAGACCGGCGCCGAGTACCAGCTCTCCAAGGTCGGCCGCTCCTTCATCGCCGGCCTGCTCAAGCACGCCGCCGAGACCGCCGCCGTCACCAACCAGTGGGTGAACTCCTACAAGCGGATCTGGGGCGGCTCCCAGCGCACCGCCGGCGCCGGCGGCGAGGCCCCGTCCTACATCTGCTGGGGCCACAACAACCGCTCGGCGCTGATCCGGGTGCCGATGTACAAGCCCGGCAAGCAGGGCTCCACCCGGATCGAGGTCCGCTCCCTGGACACCGGCTGCAACCCGTACCTCGCGTACGCCGTCACCCTCGCGGCCGGCCTCAAGGGCATCGAGGAGGGCTACGAGCTCCCGCCGGGCGCCGACGACGACGTCTGGGCGCTGACCGACTCCGAGCGCCGCGCCCTCGGCATCCAGCCGATGCCGCAGAACCTCGGCGAGGCGATCGACCTGATGCAGCGCAGCGAGCTCGTCGCCGAGACCCTCGGCGAGCACGTCTTCGACTTCTTTTTGCGCAACAAGCGGCAGGAGTGGGAGGAGTACCGCTCCGAGGTGACGCCGTTCGAGCTGCGCAAGAACCTCCAGGTGCTGTGAGCGCCTGAGGATCCCAAACACCTCCGGGCCCGCTGTCGTTCGATCGGATGACAGCGGGCCGTCCGCTGGGGTGGATCGTTTCCCCAATGGCGGTATGTGAAGATCCTGTGACGGACGGTTGTGGTCCGATGGGCGTGCTCGTCCGTTCCGTCCCGAGAGGATCCCATGCCCTCCTCCGCTGTCAGCCGCGCCGCCGCGGCCCGCCTGCTCGCCCGCCGGGCCGTCGTCGCGGGCGCCGCGCTCGCCGCCGTCGCGAGCCAGCTGCTGGTCACCCCGACCGCCGACGCCCGTGGCTCCGGCTCCGGCTCGGCGAACCCGCGCCCGCGCGCCGAGACCATCGCCGAGAACCCGCTGCCGTTCACCACCCGCTTCCAGGGCGACTTCCACGGCTCCGTCACCAGGATCAGCAACTCGCTGATGACCTGTGACGAGACCAAGGCGCCGCTCGACCCGGAGCAGCCGCCCTGCGAGGACGCCCGCAAGGGCCTCGGCAGCATGCCGATCAACAACAAGTACGAGATGAAGTACATCAACATCGACCCGGGCTCCATCGGCCCGCTCGGTGACCCGATCTACTCCGCCAGCTCCGCCGACCTCGGCCTGATCGACGGCTCCAAGGTCAAGTACGCCCGGCTGTACTGGGGCGGCACCCGCGGCATCGGCGAGACCGTGCTGCCGGAGAACCAGATCGACGAGGTGTACCTCAAGGTCCCGGGCGAGAAGCAGTACCGGGACATCGCCAACGACCAGCCGTCCATCGGCTACATCACCACCGACGTGGAGAGCAGCTACCAGGCCTCCGCCGACATCACCGACCTGGTCAGGAACGCCGGCAACGGCACCTACACCGTCGCCAACATGGACTCGGTGGTGAAGCCGCACAGCTGGGGCGGCTGGACGATCGTCGTCGCGTACGAGAACGACTGCAAGCCGATGCGGCACATCCACCTGTGGGACGGCTTCCAGGTCGAGCTGCCGGACAGCCCGACGCGGCAGATCAAGCTCACGGGGCTGCAGACGCCGCAGAGCGGCCAGCTCCACGGCAAGCTCGGCTGGGTGGTCTACGACGGCGACCTCAAGTGGACCGGCGACACCCTGTCGGTCAAGTCCACCAACGGGCCCGAGACGCTGTTCTCCGACATCAACCACCCGCCGAACGACGCCTTCAACTCCACCATCGAGGAGCTGGTCCCGGAGGACCAGTTCGTCCGCAACCCGTACAACCGCAACAACTTCGGCTACGACTCCAACCGCTGGGACATCTCGCCGTACCTGCGCAACGGGGACACCGACCTCACCGCCACCTTCAACACCCAGAAGGACGGCTACGACATCGGCGTCTTCTACGCCTACGTCAACCTGGACGGCTCCCCCGACGCCTGACCGGCCGCCGTCCGGCGCCGCTGCCGACCCACCCGCACCGCGCGGGCCGGCAGCGGCGCCGCCGCGTTCCCGCCGGGCCGGCGCGGCGAGCCGCGCAGCAGCCGCTCGCACGGCCGCTCCACCCAGCGGTACAGGCCCGCCGCCACCGCCAGCGACCCCCCGGCCAGCAGCAGCCAGACCCCGAGCGCCGCCGCCCCGGGCGCCGGGCGGCCCAGCTCGGCGAGCCAGCAGCGGATGCCGATCTCGTGCACCAGGTACCAGGCGTAGGACCACTCGCCGAGCCGCACCGCCGTCCGCCCGGCCAGACCCCGTCCGCCTGCTGGTCGGAGGGCCGCACCGGTCGTGTCCCGCTGGGCCGCCGCCACCAGCAGCGCCGCGAACAGGGCCGCCGGCACCAGCTGGGAGGCGCTGTACGGGCCCCACCACAGCGCGTCCGGGACGGCCGCGTGCCAGGGCGCCAGCAGCAGGTGCCAGCCCGCCACCGCCGCGGCCGCCGCGCCCAGCCGCACCCGGGGGAGCAGCCCGTGCCGCACCGCCAGCCCGACCGCCACGCCGAGCACGAACTGCGGGGTACGGGTCAGCGGCAGGTAGTCCAGCAGCCAGCCGCGCACCGTCGGATCGGCCGGCAGCAGCGGGCCCGCCGCCCACAGCGCCGGGCCGAGCGCCGCGCACACCGCCGCCACCGGCAGCCAGGCCCGGCGGCGCGGCGCCAGCGACCGCAGCAGCAGCGGGAACAGCAGGTAGAACCAGGCCTCGGCGCCCAGCGACCAGGACGCCGGATTGCCGCCGTACACCGTCGCCTGCGCCCACGGGTGCACCAGCACCAGCGACCAGAGCGTGGCCGCCACCGGCAGCGCCGTGCCGATCGCGACGTCCGCGCCCAGCGACAGCACGGTGCTCAGCACGTGCAGCGGCCAGATCCGGGCGAACCGGCGGCGGGCGAACGCCCCGGCGGGGACGGGCGAGCCGCCGTACGTCCAGGCCAGGACGAAACCGGACAGGACGAAGAAGAACGTCACCCCCGAGCGCCCGTACCAGGCGAACGGGTCGAGCACCGGCAGGCCGCCGACCTTGCGGGACAGGTGGTAGAGCACCACCAGCAGGGCGGCCCAGAAGCGCAGCCCGGTGAGCGAGGGCAGGCGGCTGGGCATCGGCGCTCCGGGACGGGACGGGATGGGACGGGATGGGACGGGAGATGGGACGGGATGGGACGGGCAGGACGGGGTGGGGCGGTCGGCGCCGGGAGAACGAGCGCGGCGGCCCCGAGGTCACGGACGGGTGGCGCGGCGCGCGGCGCCGAGCCGCCCGGGCGGTCGTGTCCGGCGCCGGGCCGTCAGGGCGCGTAACCTGCTGGGGCGGACGGATGGAGGGGCCATGGCGGTGGACGAGCAGCGGGCCGGGAGCAGGGTCAGCCGGCCGGAGATCAGGCTGGTCAGGCGCGGGTTCACCGACCCGGCGCAGGCGGTGCGGCTGCTGGCGGGCCCCGGCCTGGAAGGCCTGGCCGACGACCCCGTGCTGCTGGACGCGCTCGGCGCCACCGCCGACCCCGACCTCGCCCTGCTCGGCCTGGCCCGGCTGCTGGAGGCCGCCGACGAGGCCGAACGGCACACCCTGCGCGACACCCTCACCACCTCCAAGCCGCTGCGCGACCGGCTGCTCGGCGTGCTCGGCGTCTCCACCGCGCTCGCCGACCACCTGGCCCGGCACCCGCACGACTGGCACATGCTGGTCACCTTCGAGCTGCGCGACATGCACCCCGGCCCGGAGGACTTCCGCCGCGCGCTCGCCGAGGGCGTCCGGCGCGGCCGGGAGCGCGGCCGCAGCCCGGCGGACGCCCTGCGCGTCGCCTACCGCCGCTGCCTGCTCGCCATCGCCGCCCGCGACCTCACCGGCACCACCGACCTCGCGCAGACCGCCGCCGAACTCGCCGACCTGGCCGGCGCCACCCTGCAGACCGCCCTGGACCTCGCCGCCGAGCAGGACCAGGACGCCGCCCGGGCCTGCCGGCTCGCCGTGATCGGCATGGGCAAGTGCGGCGGCCGCGAACTCAACTACGTCTCCGACGTGGACGTCATCTTCGTCGCCGAGCCGCGCGAGGGCGTGGACGAGCACGAGGCCGTCAAGGCCGCCACCCGGCTCGCCGCCGCCCTCACCCGGCTCTGCGCGGACACCACGGGCGAGGGCACCATCTGGCCGGTGGACGCCAACCTGCGCCCCGAGGGCCGCAACGGCCCGCTGGTGCGCACCCTGGCCAGCCACCTCGCCTACTACCAGCGCTGGGCCAAGACCTGGGAGTTCCAGGCGCTGCTCAAGGCCCGCCCGGTCGCCGGGGACGCCGAACTCGGCGCCGCCTACCTGGAGGCGCTGGCCCCGATGGTCTGGCAGGCCGCCACCCGGGACAACTTCGTCACCGACGTGCAGCAGATGCGCCGCCGGGTGATCGACTCGATCCCCGCCACCGAACTGGACCGCCAGCTCAAGCTCGGCCCCGGCGGGCTGCGCGACGTCGAGTTCTCCGTCCAGCTGCTCCAGCTGGTGCACGGCCGCACCGACCCGGCGCTGCGCAGCGGCAACACCCTGGAGGCGCTGGCCGCGCTCTCCCGCGGCGGGTACGTCGGCCGGGCGGACGCCGTCTCGCTGGACACCGCCTACCGCTTCCTGCGCTCCCTGGAGCACCGGATCCAGCTCTACCGGCTGCGCCGCACCCACCTGATGCCCACCGGCGCGGAGGACCTGCGCCGGCTGGCCCGCTCGCTGGCCGCGCTGATCAACGACGACACCCGCTCCGACCCGGTGGCCGCGCTGCAGCGCGAGTGGAAGCGGCACGCGGTGGAGGTCCGGCGGCTGCACGAGAAGCTGTTCTACCGGCCGCTGCTCGACGCCGTCGCCGAACTGCCGGCGGGCGCGGCCGGGTTGACCCCGGACGCGGCCCGGGCCCGGCTGGAGGCGCTGGGCTACGCGGACCCGGCCGCCGCGCTGCGCCACCTCAGCGCGCTCGCCTCCGGGGTGAGCCGCAAGGCCGCGATCCAGCGCACCCTGCTGCCGGTGCTGCTCGGCTGGTTCGCCGACTCGGCCGACCCGGACGCCGGGCTGCTCAACTTCCGCCAGGTCTCCGACGCGCTCGGCCGCACCCCCTGGTACCTGCGGCTGCTGCGCGACGAGAGCGCCGCCGCCGAGCAACTGGCCCGGGTGCTGTCGGCCGGCCGGCTCGCCCCCGACCTGCTGCTGCGCGCCCCCGAGGCGGTCGCCATGCTGGGCGACCCGCAGGGCCTGGCGCCGCGCGGCCGGGCCTCCCTGGAGCAGGAGATACTGGCCGCCGTCGGCCGGGCCGGATCCACCGCGGCCGCCGTCGCCGCCGCCCGCTCGGTGCGCCGCCGGGAGCTGTTCCGCACCGCCGCCGCGGACGTCCTCGGCCGCCTCGGCGACGACCCGGCCGAGGCGCTGGACACCGCGGGGGAGGCGCTGACCGCGCTCAACGCCGCCACCCTCCAGGGCGCGCTGCGCGCCTGCACGGCCGGCTGGGAGGCCGAGCACGGCGACCTGCCGACCCGGATCGCGGTGATCGCGATGGGCCGGTTCGGCGGCCACGAGCTGGGCTACGGCTCGGACGCCGACGTGCTCTTCGTCCATGAGCCGCTGCTCGGCTCGCTGGAGCAGGACGCCGCCCGGGCCGCCCAGGCGGTCTGCAACGAGCTGCGGACCCTGCTCGGCGCGCCGTCCACCGAGCCGCCGCTGCTGGTCGACGCCGACCTGCGGCCGGAGGGGCGCAGCGGCCCGCTGGTGCGCACCCTCGCCTCGTACGCGGCGTACTACCGGCGCTGGTCGCACGCCTGGGAGAGCCAGGCGCTGCTGCGCGCCGAGCCGGTGGCCGGGGACGAGGAGCTGGGCGCGCGGTTCCGGCAGCTGATCGACCCGCTGCGCTACCCGGGCGTCGGGGTGCCGGAGCGGGACCTGGTGGAGATCCGCCGGATCAAGGCGCGGATCGAGGCCGAGCGGCTGCCGCGCGGCGCCGACCCGACCACGCACACCAAGATCGGCCGCGGCGGGCTGGCCGACGTGGAGTGGACGGTGCAGCTGTTCCAGCTCCAGCACGGGCACGAGCTGCCGGCCCTGCGCACCACCCGGACCAGGGCCGCGCTGGCGGCCGCGGCCGAAGCCGGGTTGGTCGGGCGTTCGGACGCGCAGGTGCTGGACGCGGCCTGGGTGCTGGCCTCCCGGGTGCGTTCGGCGGTGATGCTGGTACGCGGCCGGCCCGGCGACAGCTTCCCCGGGGAGGCCCGGGAGCTGGCCGGGGTGGCCCGCTACCTCGGGTACGGCGCCGGGCACAGCGGCGAGCTGGTGGACGACTACCGGCGGACCACCCGGCGGGCCCGGGCGGTGGTGGAGCGGCTGTTCTACGGGGGCTGAGCCGGGGGGCCGAGACCGGCGGCCGAGACCGGCGGCCGAGGCCCGGCACGCGAAAGGGGCCCCGAGTGGGGCCCCTTCCGTCCGTCCAGGTCCAGCGGCTCTACCGGCGGGCGCTGCTCACCGCGGGTTCGCTCCACTGCTCGGGGACGGTGATCGGCTCATCCGCCGTCTCCCGGGCGGGCACCTGGGGCAGTCTGTAGACCCAGGAGTGGTACATCCAGCGGGCGGTGAGGAAGCCCAGGGCGAGGCAGAGCGCGCCGCCGACGGCGTCCATCCAGAAGTGGTTGGCGGTCGAGACGATCACCGTCAGGGTGGCCACCGGGTAGAGCAGGCCGAGCACCTTGACCCACGTCCGGCGGGCCAGGTAGAAGATGGCCAGCCCGCACCAGGTCGACCAGCCGATGTGCATCGAGGGCATCGCCGCGTACTGGTTGGACACGTGCGCGGCGGGCCCGGAGGCCATCGAGCCCCAGGTGCCGTGCACCTTCACGGTGTCGATGAAGCCGCCGTCGGTCATCAGCCGGGGCGGGGCCAGCGGGAAGAAGTAGAAGCCGATCAGGGCGATCGCGGTGGTGGCGAACAGCACGGTGCGGGCGGCGACGTAGCGGCCGGGGTGGCGGCGGTAGAGCCAGACCAGCACGCCGATGGTCACGATGAAGTGCAGGGTCGCGTAGTAGTAGTTCATCCCGGTGATGAGCCACCCGACGCTGTCCGCGGCGTGGTTGATCGAACGCTCGACGGCGATGCCCAGCGAGTGCTCCAGGTCCCAGATCCAGCGCGCGTGCTTCTGGGCTATCGAGGCCTGTTCCGGAACGGCGTTGCGGATGATCGAGTAGATCCAGTAGCTGATCCCGATCAGGGCCAGTTCGAACCAGAGCTTCGGCCGGGCCGGTGAGCGCCGCTGGTCGCGGATGCGGCCGCGCAGTGCGGCGACACGGGACTGAGTGGCGCGGGCGGCTCCGTCGGGCAGGCGTTCCGAGGAGGCCGGCCGTGCTCCGGAACCGTCACCGCGCGCCGCCCCGGCGCGCGGTGCGCGGCCGTGTTGGATCTTGGTCGGTTCCCCCATGGACGAGAAGTCTGCCAGACGTCCCGTCGCCGTCCGATCATCCCCTGGCAGTGGATTCTTCACCGGCCGTCCCCCTTGAGGGCTAGGGGGAGGCTCCCACCGGGGTAGGGGGTGAGGTCGGGTCTGGTGCTTACCGGTGGGACAGGCATACGTCCCATTGTTACGCCGACCGCTCCAAGGGCGTAATCGGGGTGGCAGCAACGGTCCTGGCCTGGAGTTTCCCGGAACGAAACGGTTTCTGCATCTTGCTGAAACATATTGCAGGCCGCTAGCTTCCAGGGAACTCGCTCACCCCTTCCCCTAAGGGAGACCCTCAGTGGCCGATGTCCGGCTCCGCCCCCGGCGGAGCACCCCCCGACGCAGACCCGGCCGCACGGCCGTCCTGCTGGCCGCCGCGCTGACCGCCGCCACCCTCGGCAGCGCCCCCGCGGCCCTCGCCGCCGCCCCGCCGCCCCCGCCCTCGGACGCCGCCCTGGCGGCCACCGCCGGGCGGCACGACCTCACCCGCGAGCAGTTCTACTTCGTCCTGCCCGACCGCTTCGCCAACGGCGACCCCGCCAACGACACGGGCGGCATCACCGGCGGCCGGCTGGACCACGGCTTCGACCCGGCCGACAAGGGCTTCTACCACGGCGGCGACCTGGCCGGCCTGATCCAGCGGCTCGACTACATCCAGAACCTCGGCACCACCGCGATCTGGATGGCCCCGATCTTCAAGAACAAGCCGGTCCAGGGCAGCGGCGACCAGGCCTCGGCCGGCTACCACGGCTACTGGATCACCGACTTCACCCAGGTCGACCCGCACTTCGGCACCAACGACCAGCTCAAGGACCTGATAGCCAAGGCCCACGCCCGCGGCATCAAGGTCTTCTTCGACGTCATCACCAACCACACCGCCGACGTCATCGACGCCGCCGAGCAGCAGCACGGCTACCGCTCCGTCGGCGCCTACCCGACCCTCGACGCCGACGGCAACCCCGTCGACGAGACCGCGATCGCCGACGCGGGCGCGCCCTGGCCGCGGCTCACCAAGGACTCCTTCCCCTACACCCCGGTCTTCCGCAAGCCCGCCGACGCCACGGCCAAGACCCCGTCCTGGCTCAACGACCCCGCGCTCTACCACAACCGCGGTGACTCGACCTTCGTCGGCGAGTCCGCCACCGAGGGCGACTTCAGCGGCCTGGACGACCTCGACACCCAGAACCCCCGGGTGGTGAAGGGCTTCGAGAAGGTCTACCAGCAGTGGGTCAAGGACGCCGGCGTGGACGGCTTCCGGATCGACACCGTCAAGCACGTCAACATGGCGTTCTGGCAGCAGTGGGCGCCCGCCCTCAAGGACTTCGCCGCCAAGCAGGGCAACAAGAAGTTCTTCATGTTCGGCGAGGTCTACTCCGGCGACCCGGCGATCACCTCGCCGTACGTCACCAAGGGCAAGCTCCAGGCCACCCTGGACTTCCCGTTCCAGGGCGCCGCCCGCAGCTACGTCTCCCAGGGCGGCTCGGCGAAGAACCTCGCCGACGTCTACGGCCAGGACTACCGCTACACCACCGCCGACACCGACGCGTACGAGCTGCCGACCTTCCTCGGCAACCACGACATGGGCCGGTTCGGCTCCTTCCTGCTCGCCGACAACCCGGGCGCCGACGAGGCCACCCTGCTGAAGAAGGACCGGCTCGGCACCGAGCTCCAGTTCCTCACCCGCGGCCAGCCCGTCGTCTACTACGGCGACGAGCAGGGCTTCACCGGCGCGGGCGGCGACCAGGACGCCCGGCAGGACATGTTCGCCTCCAAGACGCCCTCCTACAACGGCGACCGGGTGCTCGGCGGCCCCTCCGGCCCGGCCGACCGGTACGGGCAGGGCGGCGCGCTCTACCAGGACGTCGCCGCGCTGGCCAAGCTGCGCCGCGACAACCCGGCGCTCGCCGACGGCGCCCAGATCGAGCGCTACGCCGCCGACGGCGCGGGCGTGTACGCCTTCTCCCGGATCGACGCCGGGCAGCGGACCGAGTACCTGGTGGCGGTCAACAACGCCGCCGAGGCGAAGACCGTCACCCTGGACACCTTCTCCGCCGGGACGGGCTTCGACCGGATCTACCCGGCAACGGGCGGGAAGGTGACCTCCGGCGCCGACCGCAAGGTCACCGTGACCGTGCCGGCGCTCTCCTCGGTGGTGTTCAAGGCGGGCGCCGCGCTCGCACCCACCACGGCGGCGCCGCAGCTCTCCGTGCAGCCGCCGGCCGACGGTTCGAGCGGCACCGTCACCGTCGGCGCCACGACCGGCGGCGGCTTCAACCGCGTCACCTTCGCCGCCCAGATCGGCACCGGGCCCTGGCAGACCCTGGGCACCGCCGACACCGGGAGGAACCTGGTCACCCAGGACCTGGGCGCCACCGCCCCCGGCACGGTCGTCCGCTACAAGGCCGTCGTCCAGGACTCCAGCGGTCGGCTGCGCTCCGCCACCGCGAGCTTCACCACCGGCGCCCCCGCGCCCAAGCCGGTGCCCACCGCCGGCGCCCGCCCGTACGCCGTCGTGCACTACAACCGGCCGGACGGCGACTACGACGGCTGGAACCTCTACGCCTGGGGCGACCTCGCCGACGGCGAGACCACCCCGTGGCCGGCCGGGCACGCCTTCACCGGCCGGGACGCGTACGGCGCCTTCGCCTACGTGAAGCTCAAGCCGGGCGCCTCGGACGTCGGGTTCGTCGTCGAGAAGAACGGCGTCAAGGACGTCGACGCCGACCGCCACGTCGACGTCGGCGCCACCGGCGAGGTCTGGCTCCGGCAGGGCGACCCGGCCGTGCGCACCGCGAACCCGGGCCCGGCGAACACCCAGCCCGCCAACACCGCCGTCCTCCACTACAACCGGCCCGACGGCGACTACGACGGCTGGGGCCTGCACGACTGGACCGGCGCCGCCACCCCCACCGACTGGGGCAAGCCGCTGATGCCGGTGCGCCGCGACGCCTTCGGCGCCGTCTTCGAGGTGCCGCTGGCCCCCGGCGCGACCAGCCTCAGCTACATCCTGCACAAGGGCAACGACAAGGACCTGCCCACCGACCAGTCCCTGGACCTCGCCGTCGACGGCCGCGAGGTGTGGCTGCTCGGCGGCCGCGAGGGCCACCTGCTGCCGCAGAACGCCGCCGCCTCCGCGCAGGTGGACCTCGGCACCGCCAAGGCCCAGTGGATCGACGCCAGGACCGTCGTCGTCCCGGCGGCCTACGGCGCGGGCGACGCCGCCCTGGCCGGCGGCACCAGCGCCCAGCTGGTGTACGACCCCGAGGGCGGCATCCGCGCCGACAAGGGCGTGCTGACCAAGCCCGGCCGGTGGATCCGGCTCAACGCCGCCCAGGGCGGCCTGACCGCCGCGCAGAAGGCCGCGTTCCCGCACCTGGCGGGCTACCGGGCCTTCACCGTGGACGCCCGGGACACCGGCCGCGTCCCGGCCGCGCTGCGCAGCCAGCTGCTGTTCACCGAACACCTGCCCAGCGGCGCCGTGCTGGCCGCCACCGGGGTGCAGACCCCCGGCGTGCTGGACGACCTCTACGCGCGCCGCACCGGCCGGGTGGACTTCGGCCCGGCCTACTACAACGGCAAGGTGGCGCTGTCGGTGTGGGCGCCGACCGCGCAGGAGGTGTCCGTCCAGGTCTTCGACGGCGCGACCGGCGGCACCCCGAAGACGCTGCCGCTGAAGCTGGACGACGAGACCGGCGTCTGGGAAGTCGTCCGCGACAAGGGCGAGTTGGACGGCAAGTACTACCTGTACCAGGTGAAGGTCTGGGCGCCCTCCGTCCAGCAGGTGGTGGTCAACACCGTCACCGACCCGTACTCGGTCGCGCTGTCCACCGACTCCGGGCGCAGCCTGGTCGCCGACCTCGCCGCCAAGGAGCTCAAGCCCGCGGGCTGGGAGGAGCAGAACGTCCCCAAGGCCGTCCCGCCGGCGCAGCAGCAGATCCAGGAACTGCACGTCCGGGACTTCTCGGTGGAGGACACCACCGTCCCGGCCGCCGAGCGCGGCACCTACCTGGCGTTCACCGAGTCGCAGTCGGCCGGCATGCGGCACCTGCGGGAGCTCGCCCAGGCCGGGGTGACCACCGTCCACCTGCTGCCGACCTTCGACATCGCCACCATCCGGGAGAACCGGGCCGACCAGAAGCTGCCGGCCTGCGACCTCAAGTCCCTTCCCCCGGACGGCCCGAAGCAGCAGGAGTGCGTGGCGGCCGTCGCCGCCGACGACGCGTACAACTGGGGCTACGACCCGTTGCACTACACCGTGCCGGAGGGGTCGTACGCGACCGAGCCGAACGGCACGGCGCGCACCGTCGAGTTCCGGCGGATGGTGCAGGCGATGCACGAGGCCGGGCTGCGGGTGGTGCTGGACGTGGTCTACAACCACACCGCCGCCGGCGGCCAGGCCGAGCACTCGGTGCTGGACAAGGTCGTCCCCGGCTACTACCAGCGGCTGGACGGCAACGGCAAGGTCACCGCGGACAGCTGCTGCGCCGACACCGCGCCCGAGCACGCCATGATGAACCGGCTCGTGGTCGACTCGGTGACCACCTGGGCCCGCGAGTACAAGGTCGACGGCTTCCGCTTCGACCTGATGGGCCTGGACCCGAAGTCCACCATGCTGGACGTGCAGGCCGCGCTGCGGAAGATGACGCCCGCCTCGGACGGCATCGACGGGAAGAACGTCTTCCTCTACGGCGAGGGCTGGAACTTCGGCGTCGTCGCGAACAACGCCCGGTTCGAACAGGCCACCCAGCTGAACCTGGCCGGCACCGGCATCGCCACCTTCGACGACCGGATGCGCGACGCCGCCCGCGGCGGCAACTTCATGCTGAACTCCGCCCCGCAGCAGGGCTTCGCCTCGGGCCTGTACACCGACCCCAACGGCTCGCCCGCCAACGGCACCCCGCAGGAGCAGAAGGACCGGCTGCTGCACCAGATGGACCAGCTGAAGGTCGGACTGACCGGCAACCTGGCCGGCTACTCCTTCACCGACAGCTCGGGCCGGGCCGTCACCGGCGCGCAGGTCGACTACAACGGAGCCCCGACCGGGTACGCGGCCAAGCCGGGCGAGGCGGTGGAGTACGTGGACGCCCACGACAACACCGACCTGTTCGACGCGCTCGCGTACAAGCTGCCGACCGGCACCGCGCCCGCCGACCGGGCCCGGATGCAGGCGCTCGGGCTCTCGCTCACCGCGCTCACCCAGGGCGCGGGCTTCGCCCAGGCCGGCAGCGACCTGCTGCGCTCCAAGTCGCTGGACGCCAACTCCTACGACTCGGGCGACTGGTTCAACGCCATCCACTGGGACCCGTCGCAGGGCAACGGCTGGGGCCGGGGCCTGCCGCCGGCGACCGACAACAAGGAGATGTGGCCGACCGCGCAGTCCCTGCTGGCGAACCCGCGGCTGACCGTGGGGGCGGCCGACATCCGCGCGACCTCCGCGCAGTACCAGGAGTTCCTGCGGATCAAGCAGTCCTCGCCGCTGTTCTCGCTGCCCACCCTGGCCGCCGTCCAGCAGCGGCTGTCCTACCCGCTCTCCGGCACGCCCGGTGAGACGCCCGGGGTGATCACCCTGCACCTGGACGGCACCGGGCTGAAGGGCGCCGAGAAGGGCGTCACCGTGGTGTTCAACGCCACGCCCACCGCGCAGACGCAGACCGTGGCGGCCCTGAAGGGGACGGGCCAGGCCCTGCACCCGGTCCAGGCGGGCGGCGCGGACGCGGTGGTGAAGCAGTCCGGCTTCGACGCCGCGACCGGCACCTTCACCGTGCCGGGCCGCACCGTGGCGGTGTTCGTCCAGGGCTGATCGACGAACGCCGGAACCCCCGGGTCCCGCACCGCCGTCGTGGCGGTGCGGGACCCGTTTCGTTTTGGCCGCCCGGTGGCCGGAAAGCACCGATGGCACGGCCGGAAGCGTGATGTGCCGCCCCCGCCCGGCGCCGTCGGCCACCGGGTAATGCGGGCGGGGACCCTGAGCGCTGGTCAGTGACTTCCGGAAGTGATCGAACATTCCCCGGATCATGAAAACCGTGTTCATGAGTTCTCAAAGGGGTAACACAACTGATGAACAGTCATGCATACGGTTTCGGTAATGAATCGGCCATTCCGTGGCATGCATCTGTCATTAACGACTCGTTTGCTGCCACGATTCCTGCGGCTGCAGACGAGGGGGCCCCACCCCCCGGTGCGGCTGACCAGTTCAGGTGCAGCGCGTCCCAAACCTGCCACGACTTGTGAGCACCGCAATCGCACCCCCGTCGCACACCGCGGGCGGGGGCCCCCACTGCGCCGCAACCCTGCGGCCCAGGTTTCTCTCCACCGGTGCGAACCCGCGCCGGTCGGAAAAGGAGTCCGCATGTCCCGTTACGCTCACGCCCGGAAGGCAGCGGTTGTCATGGCCGCCACCACCGCGCTGCTGGTGACCGGCATACCGGTCATCGCGCAGGCCGCGACGCCCGACGCCCCGTCCGCCGTCGCCGCCCAGCAGTCGACCCGGGCCGCGCTGATCGCCTCCGCGAACCAGCAGTCCGCGTCCTTCGCCCAGGCCCTGGGCCTGAGCAGCCAGGAGAAGCTGGTCACCAAGGACGTCGTCCAGGACACCAACGGCGGCCGCCACCTGCGCTACGAGCGCACCTACGCCGGGCTCCCGGTGCTCGGCGGCGACCTGATCGTCCACCAGGACGCCGCGGGCGCCACCAAGAGCGTGACCAAGGCCAGCGAGGCCAACCTCAGCGGCGTCGACACCACGCCGGCCCAGGCCGCGCCGAAGGCCCAGGCCGCCGCGCTCGCCGCCGAGCAGGGCGCCGCCGTCGACACCGCGCCGCGGCTGGTCGTCTGGGCCGCCGACGGCACCCCGAAGCTCGCCTGGGAGACCGTCGTCTCCGGCCGCGAGTCCGACGGCACCCCGAGCAAGCTGCACGTGGTCACCGACGCCAAGACCGGTGACGTGCTCAGCAAGGCCGACGGCATCAAGCGCGGCACCGGCAACGGCGTGTTCGTCGGCAACGTGCCGCTGACCACCACCCAGAGCGGCTCGACGTACTCGCTGAAGGACGCCACCCGCGGCGGCCAGTACACCACCGACATGAAGAACGGCACCTCCGGCAACGGCACGCTGTTCAGCAAGTCGAGCGACACCTGGGGCAACGGCCAGGCCAGCAACCGCGAGTCCGCCGCCGTCGACGCCCAGTACGGTGCCGCCGTCACCTGGGACTTCTACAAGAACTCCTTCGGCCGCACCGGCATCAAGAACGACGGCGTCGGCGCGATGAGCCGGGTCCACTACGACACCGGCTACGTCAACGCGTTCTGGGACGACAGCTGCTTCTGCATGACCTACGGCGACGGCTCGGGCGACACCCACCCGCTGACCGAACTCGACGTCTCCGGCCACGAGATGAGCCACGGCGTCACCTCCGCCACCGCCAACCTGAACTACTCGGGCGAGTCCGGCGGCCTCAACGAGGCGACCTCCGACATCATGGGCACCGGCGTCGAGTTCTACGCCAACCTGCCCGCCAACCCGCCGAACTACCTCATCGGCGAGCTGATCGACATCAACGGCAACGGCACGCCGCTGCGCTACATGGACAAGCCCTCCAAGGACGGCACCTCGGCCGACTCCTGGTACTCGGGCGTCGGCAACCTGGACGTGCACTACTCGTCCGGCGTCGCCAACCACTTCTTCTACCTGCTGTCCGAGGGCAGCGGCGCGAAGACCATCAACGGCTTCAACTACAACAGCCCGACGGTCAACAACATCACCGTCACCGGCATCGGCCGCGACAAGGCGCTGCAGGTCTGGTACAAGGCGCTGACCGCGTACATGACCTCCACCACCAACTACGCCGCCGCCCGCACCGCGACCCTGAACGCGGCCACCGACCTGTACGGCGCGAACAGCGCCGAGTACAACGCGGTCGCCACCGCCTGGGCCGCCGTCAGCGTCGGCTCGCTGCCCAACCCGGGCGGCATCACCGTCACCAGCCCGGGCAACCAGTCCACCGCGGTCGGCGGTGCGGTGAACCTCCAGATCAAGGCCTCCGGTGGTACGGCGCCGCTGTCGTACAGTGCGACGGGTCTGCCGGCCGGGCTGGCGATCAACGCCTCCACCGGCGCGATCACCGGTACCGCCACCACGGCGGGCTCGTCGAACGTGACGGTGACGGTGAAGGACTCGGCGGGCAAGTCCGGTACCGCGAGCTTCACGTGGACGGTGACCGGTGGCGGTGGCGGCACCTGCACGCCGGCGCAGCTGCTGGGCAACGCGGGCTTCGAGACGGGCTCGGCGGCGCCGTGGACGACCAGCTCCGGCGTCGTGGACAACAGCTCCTCGCAGGCTGCGCACGGTGGTTCGTGGAAGGCGTGGCTGAACGGCTACGGTTCCTCGCACACCGACACGCTGTCGCAGACGGTGACGATCCCGGCGGGCTGCAAGGCGACGCTGAGCTTCTGGTTGCACATCGACACCGCTGAGACGGGCAGCACCGCGTACGACAAGCTGACCGTGGCGGTGAACGGCACCACGCTGAAGACGTACTCCAACGTGGACGCGGCGGCGGGCTACCAGCAGCGGACCTTCGACCTCTCGTCCTACGCGGGCCAGACGGTCACCCTGAAGTTCACCGGCACCGAGGACGCCTCGCTGCAGACGAGCTTCGTGATCGACGACACCTCCATCCAGACCGGCTGAGTCCGGACCGGGCCCCCGCGGGCCCGGTGAACCAGGACAGGTGAGGGGCCCGGCGGCTACGGCTGCCGGGCCCTTGTCGTGCGTCCGGGCCCAGGCGGTGCAGAAACGTTCCTCCCGAGCCCTTGACGCTCTCTCCCGGCGGCCCTAGGTTCAGCGCTGCAAGTTTCCGGCAAGTTACAGAAACTTCCTGCATAGCTCTTCCTGCACGGCCCACCCCCGGCTGCCCCCACCCCAGCCACCCCCAGGAGACGACGTGGTCACCACCGCCCCCACCCGCCGGACCGCCCGCGCGGCCGGCGCCCTCGCCGCCTCGGCGGCCCTGGCGCTCTCGCTCGCCACCTCCCTCGGCGCCCCCGCCGCCCAGGCCGCCCCACCCGCCGACAACGGCAAGGACGTCACCGCCACCCTCTTCGAGTGGCGCTTCGACTCCGTCGCCCAGGCCTGCACCTCGACGCTCGGCCCGAAGGGCTACGGCTTCGTCGAGGTCTCGCCGCCCCAGGAGCACATCCAGGGCCCGCAGTGGTGGACCTCCTACCAGCCCGTCAGCTACCGGATCGCCGGTCGGCTCGGCGACCGGACGTCCTTCAAGAACATGGTCGACACCTGCCACGCCGCCGGGGTCAAGGTCGTCGCCGACGCCGTCGTCAACCACATGACGGCCGGCTCCGGCACCGGCACCGGCGGCACCGCGTACACCAAGTACACCTACCCCGGCACCTACCAGGACCAGGACTTCCACTCCTGCCGCCAGCCGATCAGCAACTACCAGGACCGCTCCAACGTGCAGAACTGCGAGCTGGTCAACCTCGCGGACCTGGACACCGGCAGCGCGTACGTCCAGCAGACCATCGCCCGCTACCTCGACGACCTGGGCTCCCTCGGCGTCGACGGCTACCGGATCGACGCCGCCAAGCACATCGCCGCCGGCGACCTCGCCGCGATCAAGGCGAAGACGGCCAACCCCAAGGCCTACTGGGTGCAGGAGGTCATCTACGGCGCCGGCGAGCCGGTCCAGCCCACCGAGTACACCGGCACCGGCGATGTCGACGAGTTCCGCGTCGGCACCGACCTCAAGCGGATGTTCACCAGCGACAAGCTCGCCAACCTGTCCGGCTGGGGCGCCTCCTGGGGGTACCTGCCGAGCGGCCAGGCGCGCTCCTTCATCGACAACTGGGACACCGAGCGCAACGGCTCCACCCTCAACTACACCTACGGCAACACCTACACGCTGGCCAACGTCTTCCTGCTCGCCTCGCCGTACGGCGCGCCCAACGTCTACTCCGGCTACGCCTTCACCAACAACGACGCCGGCCCGCCCAACGGCGGCACCGTCAACGCCTGCTACCAGGACGGTTGGAACTGCACCCACGCCTGGCGGCAGATCGCCAACATGGTCGGCTTCCGCAACGCCGTCGCGGGCACCGGCGTGACCAACTGGTGGTCCAACGGCAACAACGCGATCGCCTTCGGCCGCGGCAACAAGGGCTACGTCGCGCTCAACCACGAGAGCGGCCCGATCACCCGGACCTTCCAGACCGGGCTCGCGGCCGGCACCTACTGCGACGTCCAGCACGGCGACCCGCAGTCGGGCGGTGGCTGCACCGGCCCGACGTACCAGGTGGGCGCCAACGGGCAGTTCACCGCGACGGTCGGCGCGGGCGACGCGATCGCGCTGTACGGCCCGGGCGGGGCGGCGAGCACCTCCGGCGCCTCGTTCAACGTCAACGCGACCACCGTCAACGGCCAGAACATCTACGTGGTCGGCGACATCGCCGCGCTCGGCGGCTGGGACCCGGCCAAGGCGCTGCCGCTCTCCTCGGCCGGCTACCCGGTCTGGTCGCTGTCGCTCGGGCTGCCCGCCGGCACGGCCTTCCAGTACAAGTACGTCCGCAAGGACGCGAGCGGCGCGGTGACCTGGGAGTCCGGGGCCAACCGGACGGCGACCGCGCCGGCCTCGGGCCCGGTCACCCTGAACGACACCTGGCGGCCGTAGGCCTGTCCGCCCGCCCTCGGGCCGCCCCTGGACCCCCGTCAGCCTGGCCTGACGGGGGTCCCTCGTGTGGGTGGCCGTGCCGGTTCAAACCTCGGGCGGCGAGGCGGCGCTGACACGATCGCGGGATGAGAACCACCTCCCTCGTCCTCGACCTCGAACTGTGCGGCGGCCGCTGGGACGGCCACCGCAAGCGCGTCAACGCCGCCGCCCCGCCGCCCGCCCTGCGGATGCTGCTCCGGGCCCGCCTGCCCGCCGCGGAGAGCGGCGAGTACTGGCCGACCACCAGCGTCTACCGGCTGGACGACGACGGCACCGGCTCGCTCCGCTACCGGCACTCGCACGACGAGTGATCGCCATCGGCTATAACTCCCGGCCCTGGATGCGGGGTTGGGTTAGGGTGAGGACATGGTTGCAAACTGCAAGGAAGAAGTGGCCGTGAACGAACCGGGGTTCGTCAGCGCTCCCGCCCTGATTCTTCAGTCCCTCGCCGCCGGCCCCGACCGGCGGGCCATCACCACCGCCGACGGCGTCGAACTCGCCGCCGGTGACTTCGCCGCCGCCACCTACCGACTCGCCCACGAGCTCATCGCCCGGGGCGTGGTGCACGGCGACACCGTGACCCTGCTCGCCGGCAACACGGCCGAGGCGTTGAGCGCCCGTTACGCGGCAGGCCTCGCGGGTGCGCGGGTGGTGAACCTCTACGACGGCATGAGCGCCTCGACCCTGGCCGAGATCGCGACGAGCGTCGACACCGCCGTCCTGCTCGTCGACGCCGAACGGTACCCGGTGGCCGCCGAGTTGCTGCCCCTGCTCGACGTGCCGGCCGTTCTCCGTCTCGGCCCCGGACCGGACGCGATCGGCGAGGACGTGATCGCCGCCGCCGCGAACCGGCCCGCCGAGCCGCCGGCCGTCCGGGTCGGCCCGGACGACGACTGGGGCATCCGGCACACCGGCGGGACCACCGGAATCCCGAAGGGCATCCGCAGCCTGCACGGCGCCTACCGGAAGGTCTTCGACGCCCCCGGCCGGATGGAGAGCGACGCGCCCCGCTTCCTCGCCGCCACCTCGCTCGCCCACCTCGCCGGGCTCTTCTCCGACCTGACGCTCCACCACGGCGGCGCGGTCGTCCTCCAGCGCTCGTTCGACCCCGGCGACGTGCTGGCCGCGATCGAGCGCGAACGCATCACCGACCTGTGGGTGCTGCCGCCGCTGCTCTACCAGCTGCTCGACCACCCGGCGATCGGCCGCACCGACCTGTCCAGCCTGCGCCGGGTCTCCTACGGCGGCTGCGCGGCCTCGCCCACCCGGGTGCGCGAGGCGCTCAAGGTGTTCGGGCCGGTCCTGTGGAGCGGCTACGGGCAGTCGGAGGCGCAGAACATCTGCATGCTCGCCCCGCACGAGCACGACCGGGTCGGGCACGGCGGCCAGATCGCGGTCGGCCGCCCCCTCCCGGGCGTCGAGGTGGTGATCCGCTCCGCCGACGGCACCGAGCTGCCGACGGGGGAGCAGGGCGAGATCCACGTCCGCTCGGACACCGTCATGGCCGGGTACTGGAAGCGGCCCGACCTGACCGCCGAGGTGCTGCGCGACGGCTGGCTGAACACCGGAGACATCGGCTACTTCGACGCGGACGGCTACCTCTACCTGGCCGACCGGCTCAAGGACAAGATCATCGTGGTCGGCGGGCACGTCTACCCGTCCGAGGTCGAGGACCTGCTGCTCACCCACCCGGCGATCGCGCAGTGCGCGGTCTTCGGGGTGCGCGACGCGCAGGAGGCGGAGCACGTCCACGTCGCCGTCGTCGCCGCGTCGGGGCAGCGGCCCGAGCTGGCGGACGTCCAGGCGTTCGTCACGGCCCACAAGGGGCGGATCTACGCGCCGGAGGCCCTGCACCTCGTGGCCGCGATCCCGCTGACGTCGGTGGGCAAGCCGGACAAGAAGCGGCTGCGCGAGTCCGTGGCGGGCTGACGCCGGGGGCCGACGGCGGGCCCTAACCCCGCCCGACGTACGGCATGGCGGTCGCCATCACGGTGGCGAACTGCACGTTGGCCTCCAACGGCAGTTCGGCCATGTGCCGGACGGTGCGGGCCACGTCGGCCACGTCCATGGTCGGCTCGACCGCGATCCGCCCGTCCGCCTGCCGCACCCCGGTGCTCATCGCGGCGGTCATGTCGGTCGCCGCGTTGCCGATGTCGATCTGCCCGCAGGCGATCCGGTACGGGCGGCCGTCCAGCGACAGCGACTTGGTCAGCCCGGTGACGGCGTGCTTGGTCGCGGTGTAGGCGATCGAGTTCGGGCGCGGGACGTGCGCCGAGATCGAGCCGTTGTTGATGATCCGGCCGCCCTGCGGGTCCTGCGCCTTCATCTGCCGGAACGCGGCCCGGGCGCAGAGGAACGCCCCGGTCAGGTTGAGGTCGACCACCGCCCGCCAGGCCTCGACCTCCAGGTCCTCCACCGGCACGGCCGCGCCGAAGGTGCCGGCGTTGTTGAACAGCAGGTCGACCCGGCCGAAGCGCTCGACGGCTCCGGCGAACAGCGCGTCCACCGCAGCCGGGTCGGTGACGTCGGTCGGCACCACCGCGGTCGGCGTGCCGAGCAGGTGGGCGGTCTCCCGCAGCGGCTCGGCCCGCCGGCCGGCCAGCACCAGCCGCCAGCCGGCCGCGGCCAGTTCGACCGCCACGGCCCGGCCGACTCCGCTCCCGGCTCCGGTGACGACGGCGATCTGCTGGGGCATGGCGTTCTCCTGGGTCTGCTCGGGTCTGCTCGGGTCTGCCGGGCTTCAGTTCCGGCTTCGGCTTCGGCTGGGCGCGGGTCGGTTGGGCGTGAGCCGATCGTTGCGGATGAGGGGGCCGCCGTCACTGGTCGAAGGCCCCAAAAATCGCACCCCCGGACAGGCCTCGGACCGTGCTCCCCGCCGTCCGGCCCCCGCCGACCGGGGGGAGTGGTGAAGGCCTTTACCTGATCGCGAACAAACATTGGATTTCCGGTGGCCACCGCGCAACCGGGCCACCCCGGTCCACGTCATAAGATCGCAGGAAGGCGCGCCACCGCGAGGGAGGACGCGCCACCACCCCGGGGACCGCACCAGCGCCGCGCCCCCGGTCTGTCCGGCCCCACCGGGGGGCCACAGCCCGGTCAGACGGACCGGGCGTGTCATCGGTCGGAGAGTCCTCACCGTGCTTAGGCAGTCGTCCCGTTCCCGCACCGTCCTGACCGGCGCCGCCGTGCTCGCCCTGGCCGCCTCGCTGGCGGCCTGCGGGAGTTCCGGTGGCGGGAAGGGGGACAGCGCCAAGGCGGCCGGCACCCCGGGTGCGACCGGCAGCAGCGCCACGGGGGGTTCGCCCGGTGCCGGTGGCGGCGGTACGCCCGCGCCCACCACCGCGGAGCCCGCGGCCGCCACCGGGAAGGTGCTGATGCCCACCGGCCCGGCCGCCACCCTGAGCAAGGCCCGGGACACCTCCGCCGGCCCGATCATGGTGACCACGGTGACCGGCGCGAAGTCCGGCGTCTCCGGCAAGGTCTGGGTCTGGCTGCCGCCCGAGTACAACGACCCCAAGTTCGCCAAGACCGGCTTCCCGGTGCTCACCCTCTTCGCGGGCGGCCAGAGCAACGGCTACAACACCTGGACCGACAACCAGCTGCCGATCCAGGAGGAGAACGAGCAGCTGGTCAAGGCGGGCAAGTCCCACCCGTTCATCATGATCATGCCGGTGCAGAACTTCAACAGCGACGAGCACAACGCGCTGGACTGCTCCGACATCCCGGGCCAGCCCAAGATGGGCACCTGGATGTCCCAGGACCTCCCGGACTTCGTCCGCGCCAACTTCCGCACCGTGAAGGGCCGCGACGGCTGGGGCGTGATGGGCGCCTCCACCGGCGGCTTCTGCAGCGCCAAGCTCGCCCTCCAGCACCCGGACGTCTACAAGGCCGCCGTCCCGATCGACGGCTACTACGTTCCCGACTCGGGGCTGTGGAAGGGCCACGACGCCGAGCGGCAGGCCAACAACCCCGACGTGCTGGTCGCCCAGGGCAAGGCCGACGTGAAGATGCTGGTCACCGCGGGCGGCGCCAACCCGTACGAGACCAAGCTGGTCAAGGGCTGGGTTGCCAAGGCGGCCCCGCCGGTGTCGCTGGAGTACTACGAGCAGCCCGGCGGCAAGCACCTGACCTCGGACTTCAAGAAGATGATCCCGGACACGCTGCAGTGGCTCACCAAGAACCTGGCGGGCCCGGAGGCCGACTGACCCCAGCCGCAGGGCGAGCCGTACGGCCGTCCGCACGGCGACCCGCAGGCCGTGGGCCCGGGGCACCCAGGTGCCCCGGGCCCACGGCGTTCCGGCAGCGCCCGGAGGCCGGGGAGGGCGGGCGCGGGGCGGCACCCGCGCAGCGCGGCTTCCCCGCGCGCATGCCTGTGACCTGCGCGTCAATCGGACATTGATTCACTTTTGATCGACTGTGAGCACCTTGGATGGGGCCGCTCCACCGGCTGGCCCCGCCCGCCCCACGACGTCGTGAAGAGAGTGCCATGCCGATCCATCTACTGCCCCAGCCGTCCCCCTCCGTGCCCGAGCAGGCGGGGTCCGGGGTCGACACCCGGGGCGCGGCCGTGCCCGTGCGGGCCGTCGGTGAGGAGCCGGTGACGGCCCGCTTCGCCGGACTGCGGCTGGTGCACGCCGCGCTGCGCCGGGACCTCGCCCGACTGCCCAACGCCCTGCGGCTGCTCCAGCCCGGCGAGGACGACGCCGGCGAGGCGCTGCTGCGGCACTGGAGCTTCGTGACCGCGATGCTGACCTGCCACCACGAGCAGCAGGACAGCCGGATCTGGCCGATCGTGCGCCGCTTCGCCCCCGAGCTGCGGCTGCTGCTCAACTGGCTGGAGGCGGACCATCACAACCTCGACCACTCGTTCACCCGGGTCACCACGCTGGTGCGGATCGCCAGCCGGGACACCGGCAGCGCCTGGCCGGTGGCGTACGCGATGGAGGACCTGGCGGCCCGGCTGGAGACGCACCTGCGGATCGAGGAGCGCCAGTTGCTGCCCCGGATGGAGCGGGTGGTCCCGGAGGGCTCCCGGCTCGGCGGCCTGGGCGAGCTGATGGACCTGCTGCGCTCGGCGGACGGCCCGGGGACGGCGGACGCGCTGGCCTGGCTGCTGGAGGGTGTGGAACCGGCTTTGGTGGAGCGGTTGTTGGCCGAGTGCGACGATGACGTGGCCCGCAACTGGCCGCACTGGCAGGCCACCTACCAGCGCTGCATGGCGCCGCTGTGGAGCCCGGCCGGTGCGCGGGGCAGCGACCTGGGCGGTGTCGCCGACTGACCGCCGGTCCTTTTCGCGGCCCGTCGATCTACGCGCGTGGCATACCCCATAGGCATATGCCGAGCCTTTCCGGAATCCGATCCCCGCAGTTCCAACTCCCCTCGTCCCCTAGGGGATTCGACCCATCGCCCTCGGGGTCGCGGCTGTTCGGGCGCTCCGGGGCCGGCCAGGGGGTGCGTACCGCCGACGGCCGATGGCGGCGCGCGTCCGTGCGCCTACCGTCGACGCCATGACCACAGCGAACACCCCGAACTCCCACCGAACCCGTGCCCGGCGCCGTTTCGGGCCCGCCGCCCACCGCCGGGCGCTCCTCGCCGCCGGCGCCGTCCTCACCCTCGGCGCCGGACTGACCGCCTGCGACGGCGGTGCCGCGCTCTGCCTCGACGACGACAGCTGCGACGTCGTCGTCCGCACCGATGACGCCGAGGCCGCCAAGTCCCTCCAGATCTTCGGCGGCGACCGCACCGTGAAGATGACCGTCAGCCACATCACCGACAGCACGGCCGAGGTGGCGGTCGGGGACGAACGGAAGACCGTCGGCAAGGGCGCCGAGACCGCGGTCGGCGCGGCGAAGGTCACCCTGCGCAAGGCGGACAAGGGCGACCGCTACGCCGAACTGCACGTCACCCGCGGCTGACGTTCACCGTCCGCCCGCCTGCACGTCCGCCCGCCCGCACGTCCGCCCGCCCGTGCGACGCCTCCCCGGTGCCCGCTCAGGCCCGTACCGGCCGGCCGAGGGCGCGACTCAGTCCGAGGCGAGCCGGAACTCCAGGTTCCCGAACCGGACCTGGTCGCCCGGCCGGACCCGCGCCCCGCCCGCGATCCGGCGCCCGTTCACGTGCGTGCCGTTGGTCGAGCCCAGGTCGTACAGCACCCAGCCGCCGTCCTCGCGCCGCAGTTCGGCGTGCCGTCGGGACACCGAGGCGTCGTGCAGCCGCAGCCCCGAGCCGGGGAACCGACCGATCGTCAACTGCCCGGCCCCGGTCTCCGGCAGGCTCAGCCCGGGCAGCCGTTCGGTGCGCCAGGCCCGGCGCAGCCGGTCCCCGAACGCGGAGACCCGGCCGACCGTCCGCAGCAGGAAGCGCTCGACCGGGCTCCCGGTCGGCAGCCCGGTCATCGCCTCGTCCAACTCGCCCCGGCTGGTGGCGTGCAGGACGATCTCCATCCGGCCGAGGAAGGTGTCGTGCGACAGCCGTCCGCTGCCCGCTCCGTCCTTGAGCACCCCGAGCGCCTGGTCCCGTTCGGCGTCCGAGGGGCGGACCGCGCCGGAGGGCCGGACGGCGCCGGTGCGGAACTCAGGAGACGTCATGGCCCGATTGTCGGCTCGGCCGGCTCGGACTGTCCAGATCACGCCGGGTGCCGGCGCACGGTGAGTACGTCACTGCACTCCAGACGCCCGGTGCGCCACCGCGGTTCCGGGCGGGCCGGGTGGCCGGCCGGTCGTGGGGGCCGGGGCGGGCGGAGCGGGGATCAGGAGGTCAGCCCTTCCGGGCGGCCGCCAGGATCTTCTCGGTGGTGTGCAGGAACCGGGAGGTGACCGCACCCCGGTAGGCCTTGCCGAACAGTTCCCCGGTGACCCACCTGCCGTCCCGCAGGTGGACCACCACGTACGCGGCGCCCGGGTCGGCGCCGACCACCTCGTGGTCGCCCTTCGGCGAGAGGCGGGGGAGGGCGAGGTCGGCGGGCAGCGGCTCGGAGAGGAAGGCCACCACCAGCCGGACGTCGGGCGTCACCTCGACGCCCTTGAACGGCTCGGCGGCCAGCAGCGCGGCCACCTCGTCGACCGTCCGCAGCAGCGTGGGCACCGGGTAGCCGAGGGAGCGTTCCAGGTGCTCCTCGATGCGCCGGGTGAGGGCGGCGCGGTCCGGCTCGTCGGTGCTGAAGAAGACGTTGCCGCTCTGGATGTAGGAGCGCACGCCCCCGAGCCCCAACTCGGCGAAGAGCGCCCGCAGCCGCTCCATCCGCACCGTCCGGCCGCCGACGTTGATCGCCCGCAGGAACGCGATGTACGTGGTCGTGGTGGTCACTCCGCCAGTCTGGCACCGGCCCCTGACACCCGGCGGTTGTCGGTGCCCGGTGCCAGACTGGCGCCATGGCGACCTGGCAGGATTTCGAGCAGCAGGCACCCGAGCTGGCCCCCCTCGTGCGGGCCCGGTTCGAAGCCGAGAAGCACCACGTCCTGGCGACGCTGCGCAAGGACGGTTCGCCCCGGGTGAGCGGTACGGAGGTCGCCTTCGTCGGCGCCGACCTGATGCTCGGGTCGATGCACGGCTCGGCCAAGGCGCGCGACCTCCAGCGGGACGGCCGCTTCGCGCTGCACGCCCACCCGGGGGACGAGACGATGGCCGGCGGGGACTCCAAGGTCTCCGGCCGCGCGGTCGAGATCACCGACGAGGCCGAACTGTCCGCCTACGCGGCCGATCTGCCCGAGCCGCCGCCGACCGCCTTCCACGCCTTCCGGCTGGACCTGGAGCAGGTGGTGCACACCGCCGTGGGGGAGGGCCACCTGTGGATCCTCAACTGGCACCCGGGCCGGCCGGTGCAGCGGATCCAGCTGCACTGACCGGCCCCGGACGCGTCGGACACCCCGGAGGCTCCGGACGCGGCGCTGCTACGGCAGGACGGACTTGACCGCCTCGGGGGTGCGGGCCACGACGGCGTGGCCGTCGTCCGCGGTGATGATCGGGCGCTGGATCAGGATCGGGTGCTCGGCCATCGCCGCGATCCAGCGGTCCCGGTCCGCCGGCTCCCGGGTCCACTTCCGCATCCCCAGGTCCTTGGCGACCTGCTCGTCGATGCGGGTGATGTCCCATGGCTCCAGGCCGAGCCGCTCCAGCACCTGCTCCAGCTCGGCCGCGGTCGGCGGGTCCTCCAGGTAGCGCCGCACGGTGTACTCGGCCCCCACGGCCTCCAGCTCGCCGAGCGCCGACCGACACTTGCCGCAGCGCGGGTTGATCCAGATCTCCATACCGGCAACCCTACCGAGCCCCCCGACGGCCGGGCGCCAACCCGCCCGGCCCGGAGCCCCGGCCGGACGCGCACCCGGGCCGGCCCCGGTACCCCCGCCGGACGGGAACTCCGCCGCACCCTCCGGTGGTTCACGCAGCAGGAACGTGGCCACTGGGAGGGGAGCACCGGATGGACGGCGCGGCGATCATCGAGGAACTGCTGACCAGCGAGGGCCGGGCCGACCCGTACCCGCTGTACGCGCGGGCACACGCGCTGGGCGCGGCGGCGCCCGCCGGGCCGGACACCTTCCTGGTGGCCGGCCACGCCGCGGCCGACAAGGTGCTGCGCACCCCCGCCTTCGCCGTCGCGACCGCCGACATGATGGCGGAGCTGACCCCGGAGTTCGCCGAGCACCCGTCGCTGGCGCTGTTCGGCCGCTCGATCCTGCAGCGCAACGCGCCCGACCACCCCCGGGTCCGCTCGCTGATCGCCTCGGTCTTCACCGCCCGCCGGGTGGCCGCGCTGCGCCCGGCGGTGGAGGCGGCGGTCGCCGGGCTGCTGGACGAGATGGCCGAGCAGGGCGCCGACGGCTCGCCGGTGGACTTCATGGACGCCTTCGCCTTCCGGCTGCCGGTCGGGGTGATCTGCGAACTGCTCGGCGTCCCCGAGCGGGACCGCTACCGCTTCCGCGACCTCGCCTCCGACCTCACCGTCGCCCTGGAGTTCATCGACGACCGCTCCGAGCTCACCGCGGCGGACGAGGCCGCCGACGAACTGGCCGGCTACTTCACCGAGCTGGCCGCCGAGCGCCTCGCCCGCCCGCAGGACGACCTGGTCACCGACCTGGCCCGGATCGCCGTCGACGACCCGGAGCGGCTGCCCGCCCGGGAGCTGCTGGCCAACCTGGTGCTGCTGCTGGTGGCCGGCTTCGAGACCACCACCAACCTGCTCGGCAACGGCCTGGCCCTGCTGTTCCGCCACCCGGAGACGGCCGCCGGGCTGCGCAGCGGCGCGATCACCCCGGCCGGGTTCACCGACGAGGTGCTGCGCTTCGACTCCCCGGTCCAGCTCACCTCCCGGGTGGCGCTGGCCGAGGGGCTGGCCGTCGACGGGCTGCCCGTGCCGGTCGGCAACGTGGCGCTCCTGCTGCTCGGCGCGGCCAACCACGACCCGGCCCGGTACGACCGCCCGGAGGTGTTCGACCCGACCCGCCGGGACAGCCAGCCGCTGAGCTTCGGCGGCGGCCCGCACTACTGCCTGGGCGCCCAGCTGGCCCGGCTGGAGGCCGAGGTCGCGGTGCCCGCCCTGCTCGACCGCTTCCCCCGGCTGGCCCCGGGCGGCGTGCCGGCCCGGCGGGACCGCCTGGTCCTGCGCGGCTTCGAGACCCTGCCGGTGATCGTCCGCTGACGACCGTCCCGCCGCTGACCACCCGCCGGCCCGGTCGCCGCTGACCGTCCGCCGCTCCTGCTGCCGGCCCGTCCGCCGGCCGGGGCGGGGCCGGTCACCGTCCGCCGACCGGCCCTGACGCCCCGCTTCCGGGCCCGGTCGGCCCCGGAAACCGGGACGTTCGGCCATTCGTGGCCGGGTGCTCCGTGGGAGAGCATGGAGGGACGAACCGGTCATACCGGACCGGTCGGCCAGGAGGACCCCACCGTGCCCGTAGCACCCCGCCCGGAGCATCCGGCGGCCGTGGAACCCCGGGCACCGCGCTGGGTGCCCTGGCTGCCGGTGCTCCTCCTGCTGCTCGACCTGGCCGCCGAGGCGATCGTCCCGGACGCCGTCGCGGCCGGCTTCCTGCTGACCGCGCTGCCCGTGGTGGCGGCGTTCAGCTACGGCCCGGTGCTGACCGCCACCACCACGGTCGGCGCCCTGGCGCTGCAACTGGTGCTGGCCGTGCGGGCGGGCCACATCGACGAGCAGCACCACGTCTGGGTCTACATCGCCACGCTGCTCTCCGGGGTGATGGGCACCGCCCTGTCCTGGCAGCGGACCCGGCAGAACCGCACCCTGCTGCAAGCCCGTACCGTCGCCGAGACCCTGCAGCGCACCGTGCTGCGCCCGGTGCCCGAGCGGGCGGGCGGCCTGCGGGTGGCCGGCCTCTACCGCCCGGCCCAGGCCGAGGTCCTGGTCGGCGGGGACCTGTACGAGGTGTGCGACACCCGCTTCGGCGTCCGGGTGCTGCTCGGCGACGTCCGGGGCAAGGGCCTCGGCGCCGTCCGTACGGTGGCCGACGTGCTCGGCGCCTTCCGGGCGACCGCGCACGACACCCCCGACCTGGTCGACCTCGCCGACCAGCTGGACCGTGCCGTCCTGCGCGACGCCGCCGACCGGGGCGACGACGAGCTGTTCGTCACCGCCGTCCTGCTGCAGTACCGGCCGGGCTCCGACTGCGTGGAGATCGTCAACCGTGGCCACACCACCCCGCTGCTGCTCACCGGGCACACCATCACCCCGGTGTCCTGCACGGACGAACTCCCGCTCGGCCTGGCCCACCTCGGGCCCCCCGACGAGCGCGGCAAGCCGACCGCCGTCGCGCTGCCCCCGGGCCACACCGTCCTGCTCTACACCGACGGCGTGAGCGAGGCCCGGGACGCCACCGGCGCCTTCTACCCGCTGGCCCCCCGCCTGGCCGGCCTCGGCACCACCTCGCCCGACCGGCTGGTCTCCTTCCTGGCCCAGGACGTCCACGAGTACGCCGGCCTGCTCGCCGACGACCTCGCCGTCCTGGCGCTGACCCCGGAGCGCCCGTAGGCCTTCGCCGGGTGGACTCCTGAAGCCCGAGCCCCCGGTTACCAGCCCTGCCCTCCTGCCTGCCATCCCCGCCCGGCCGCCTCCGCCAACGCGCCAGTGGCGCCGCTGGGGGCGGCGCCACTGGCGCGTCGGTCTGATGTTCAGTTGTCCGTCGCCGGTGTCAGCTGTGTCGTCCGGGCCGGCGGTAGACCACCGCGCACAGCGCCAGACCGCCCAGGACGGCCAGGGCGCCGAGGGCTGCGATCAGCGCGTCGGGCGCCGAGCCGCCGGTGTTGGGCAGCGTCCCGCCGCTCGCCGACGGACTCGTGCTGTGGGTCGGGCCGGTGGTCGGGGACGTACTGCCGGATGGGGTCGCGGTCGGCGAGGGGGACGTCGACGGCGACGGCGAGGGCGAGGACGTCGGCGACGGGGACGACGTCGGGGACGGCGAGGAGGTCGGGGACGGCGACGGGGACGGCGACGGTGACCCGGTGGGGGTGGTCGGCAGGATCACGCCCATGTCGAGGTCGAGGTCGCGCTGCCCTCCGCTGAGCGTGACGGTCTGGGTGATGCCGGTGACCGGGTCGGCGTCCGAGTCCTTGGCCGGATCGGTGCCGACGCCCCGCTTGGTGACGACGGCGCCGGCGGGCAGGGTGGACAGGTCGAACTGCACCGCGTAGCTGCCGTCGGGCAGGTGGTCGAAGAGGTAGTGGCCGTTCTGGTCGGTCACCGTGGTGACCGGCTTGCCGTTCTTGTCGCGGACGGGCTGGCCGTTGCCGTCGAGCAGCTTCACGGTGACGCCGGCGATGCCCGGGTCGCCGGGCTTCTGGATGCCGGAGCCGTCCACGTCCTGCCAGACGAAGTCGCCGAGCGCGTTGTCGGAGGGCTTGACCTGCTTGACGGCGACGCCGACCTTGGCCGGCTCGGCGGGCAGCAGCTGGCGGCCGCTGGCGTCGGTGGCGGTGAAGGCGAAGCTGTTCCAGGCGTACTCCCCGTCGGGGGCGTCCACCGAGGCGACCATGGGCCAGGTCAGGGTGAAGGCCTCGCCGGAGGCCAGGCTGCCGGGGCGGCGGACCCGGAACCAGGTGGCCGTTCCCGGGCCGGGGAAGGTGCTGCTCCAGGTGGCGCCGGCGTTGCAGCCGGTCCGGTTGACCAGGGCGGCGTCGACGCACGGGTTGGGGTCGGTGGTGTACTCGATCCCCACGGTCGGGTCGCTGGTGGTGATCGGCTGGCTCAGCGACGGGGTCCAGGCACTGCCGCGCGGAGCGTCCTGGGTGAGGACGTAGTTGTCGCCCGGGGTGGGGAGCCTGTCGTAGGCGATGAAGTCGGTGACCGGGTCGGGCGAGTCGTTGCGGACGGTCATCCGGTAGGAGATCCGGCCGCCGGGGGTGGCGCTGCCGATGCTGACGTAGTCGGCGTCCAGGTCGCCCATGACCTCCTTGTACGAGCGCAGCACGCTCGGCACGTCCACCTGGATCCGGGAGGAGTCGTGGCACATCAGCTCGGAGGTGTCGCCGTTGCCGTTGAGGTCCAGCAGGTCCGGGACGCCGCTGTCGGAGCCGGAAAACATGCAGGCGACCGGCGCGGTCGGGTGGTCGACGGTGACGTAGAGGTCGTTGGTCAGCTCGCCGGAGCGGATGCTGCTGGCGACCTGGACGTCGAAGAGCATCCGGTAGGCCAGCGCGTCGTGCAGGTACATCATGTCGGGCGCGCCGGGCGGCCATTCCATCCTGACGATCTGGCGGCCGTCCGGGCCGGGGGTGACGGTGATCGACTGGGGGGCCTTGGCGTCCGGGTAGCCCGGGTCGGGCCGGGCCGAGCCCTCGACGTAGACGACACCGGCCGGGAGCACGTCGTACAGCACGAGCGGGCGGGTCAGGTCGCGACCGCTGCGGTTGTACGGGATCACCTGGAAGGTCGCCATGCCGCCGGGCGCGGACAGCTCGCCGGCGACGGTGGTCTTGGCCGCGCCCAGGTTGGTGGCGGCGGTGACGGTGGTCGAGGCGCAGGCGTTGGCGGCGGAGGTGCTGGTGCCGTCGCCGGCGGTGGTGTCCAGACAGTTGGTCAGCGGGCTGGGGGCCGGGCGCCCGTCGTGGCCGGGGGTGACGACCTGGGCGATCACCTGCACCGAGTTGCCCGGGCTCCAGCCGGTCGGGATGGGGCCGTCCCAGGTGAACCGGAGGCCGTCGAGCCGGCGGCCGGCCGGGATGCCCAGCTCGTCGCGGGCCGGGTCGCCGGCGCCCTGGACGAAGGTGATCCGGCGGGTGGTGGAGCCGTCCAGCGGGCTGGACGGGCTGAAGGTCAGCCAGGTCGGGTCGCCGTCGAGGCGGTACTGCAGGGTGAGCCCGATGCTGGTCGGGTTCCACGGCTCCAGCTGGAGGGACTGCGGGAAGAGCCAGTTGTACAGGCCGTCGGTGGTGCCGGCACCGGGGTCGGTCATGGTCAGGCTGGTGGCCGGGCCGGAGGTGTTGGTGGCCGACAGGCTGAAGGAGTTGATGTCGCCGGAGGTGACGCCGTCGCGCCACACCTTGCCGGCGGTCACCATCACACCGGTGGCCGGGGGCCGGAACTGGCCGGTGGTGGTGCCGGCGGTGTCGAGCTTGCGCTCGGTGTCCGGCCCGATCGGGTCGCCGTACAGGTCCACGGTGTTGTCGGAGGTCGTCCCGTCCGGGAAGTCGGCCTCCGGGTAGTTGACGACCAGCACGCCCGGCAGCCGGCAGCCGCCGCGCCCGTTGCCGGAGCGGAACTCCCCGATGTCGTAGCCCCAGGTGTTGGGGCCGGGCGCGACCTGGCTCCAGCCGGGCGAGCGTCCGGTGTCCACCACCGCGCCGGGCGGCAGGGTGTCCAGCAGCCGGCTGGTGTCCAGGTCGACGTTGGGCACCAGGTCGGTGGCGCAGGCACTGAACTGGTAGGTGACGGTGCGTCCGTCGCTGCTGGAGGTCTGGATGCCCTTGGTCACCGTGTACTGCGGCTGCACCTGGGCCTTGGTGTCGGCCGTGGCGGTCTGGCTGGGCTCACCGGTGGCCGTCATGGTGGCCGAGTTGGTGGAGGCCGCCCCGTCGGGGGTGGTGAAGTTCGGGTACTTCATCGTCACCGTGATGGTGGCGGTGGTACCCGGGCTGAGGTCCTTGAGCCTGATGTCCATGGCGCCGCCCATCGCACCCGCCGCGGGCACCGTGGAGGCGGCCTGGTCCACCGAGGAGGGGTCGGGCGTCCAGCCGAGGAACTGCATGTTCGACGGCAGGGTGTCGGCGATCCGCCCGTTGGTGCACTCGGTGATGGAGCAGGTGTACCGGAGGGTGTAGGTGACGTTCTCCCCCGGGGAGGCGGTCGCCTTGTCGACGGATTTGGTGAAAGAGATCGCGGCCTGGGCCGGCGGCGCCAGCACGCTGCTGCCGAGCAGCGAACCGGCCAGCAGGGCCAGCACCGAGGCGATCCGCCCGGTCCGGAAGTGAATGCGCATTTCGGAAGTTCATCCGACCGTCCGACCGTCCCTCCCCCGACGCAACGCACACCCCCCCACTTTCACCCGATCGGCCCCACCCGCCGACAGGGCCCCGCAAGAAGCAATCGAGAGGCCCACCGCGCATCACGACGGGCTGAAGTGGCGGGAGCTTTCGTGCTGACTACGTCTGTGCAGGTCAGCGATCTCGCTGACCTGCACAGACGCAAGCTACCTACCCGGGCTCCCGTAGGCCGGAGAGCCCTTTGCGGATCGTCGTACAACTCAAACTCGCGCGGGTGAGGTGGCTCGGGCTCAGCCGCCTTGTTCCAGTGTGTACACGGCACGTTCGTCAACGCCGATGGCTCGCATGAGTTCGACGGTGGGAACGCGGTAGCGGGTGCCGATCCGCAAGATCTTGCACGGGAAGGCATCCTGACGGGCCAACCGGTAGGCGGTCGTCAGGCAGATGCCCAGGGCCCGGGCAGCGGTCGGCACGTCGACCACGACCGGCAGGTTGAAGGCCTCCATGAAGCTCAGCTGGCCGTGCTTCGCGGGGCTCACAGGTGCCTCGCGCCTCGGTGAGGGGAGACGCTGTTGGCGTGGCGCTGCCGCTTGACATGCCGCGTCCGGTGGTTGAGTTGCTGCCGCTCGGCCTCCTCGGTGAGTGCGGTCAGGGCCTGTCGGCTCAGGCGCTCGGGGGAGATGGTGAAGCGCAGCTGGGCCCGCAGTCCGCCGACCCGTTCGTGCCGGGTGACCTCGACCTGGGGCTGCTGTACCTGGTCGTCCTCCTCCGGTCCGTCGTACGCCGTCGTGCAGCCGCTCTCGTCCGCCAACTGCTCCAGCGTGGCACACGCGGTTTCGTGCCACCCCGCCCGCGCCAGCCGCCACGCCCTGCTGCATACGGCCTTGAGCAGGTCGTCGACCGACAGCGCCGACGGCGGTTCGCCGGTCCGCAGACCCTCCAGAAGGCCCAGCACCATCTCCGCCTCCACATCGGCTCGGTCGGCCCGCATCCGGCGGCAGATGCGGAAGGCGGTTCCGGTCAGCCTCGGGAGGGCCAACCAGATCAGCAGGAGTCGCCACTCCTCCGCAGGCCCGTGCTCGGTCTGCGCAGCACGCAGGGCCGCCCGCCAGATCTCGGTGACCAGCGCGGGATCCTGGACCGTCCCGTAGATGGCGTCGCGCGCTTGAGCGGGGCTCAGCAGGACCGGCGTCTCGCCGTCCGGGTGGACGGTCAGCCGGACCTCCTGTGCCCGCGGGTTGTCGAAGTACCGTGCTACGGCAGCGAACACGCTGCTGGTGCCGGCAACGGTCAAGGTGCAGTCCTCTCTTGCCGCCCGCCTGGACTCGGCGCGGCTGTCCTGTGGAACTGTTGCTGAGTGGTACCGAGAACTACGCAGTGGTACCGCGTGTTAGCCCGTGAACTAGGCGGGCTGAAACGGTAGGAAGGGCGAAAGGCCCTCCCGGAGGGGTGCCCACCCGTCGGCGGGCACCCCGATTGGGCCTGGGCCGGAGGTCTCAGACCTCCGGCGGTGACGGGTTGTCCGGAGCGGGGTCGGGCAGCGCTGCCGGCGCCGGCGGCAGCTCCTTCTCGCGGGTCCGACGCTTGGCGGTCGGCGGGAACCCGCCGGAGGTCCGCTTGGTGCGACCCCCTCGGCGGGCGGGCAGGCGGTTGCTCATGGTTTCGTCCTTCCTTTTCTGACATTTCCGTGGTCGAGCCGTCGTCGCCGGGTTCGGCGAGCGACTGACGTCATGGTGCCCAGCCGGCGAGGAGCTCGGTGGGCGCGGAACTGAGGAAACTCTGAGTTCGATCTGAGGGGGCGCGAAGTAGCACAACCGTGTAAACCGATGCTCGGAAACGCACAGATCCCTGTGGTGCCACAGCTCTGGCCGAGACGATCACCGTGAAGCGGAGGAGTCGAACATGGATGGACGAGTGCTTGGGGTGGTGAGTGTCGGGCCATCAAATCCATCGAGTAGTCCGACCGTAATGGGATCCACAAAGCCGGCAGCCCTGTTCGCCTTGCTGGTGACGTCGCCGGGCGGCCGGTGTCCCGCGCGCGAGGTATTCGCCTGCCTGTGGCCTGCGGAGGAGTTCGGGCGGGATCGGCTGGACCAGGTCATGACCGTGCTGCGGAAGGCATTGGGGCTGGGGAAGGAATCGCTGCGCATGGAATCGGGAATCTGTTCCATTTATCTACCGAGGGATCGGATTGATCTCTACCGCTTCCGAGACCAGGTGCAGCACGCGGAAAGGCTGTTCGGGAAAGACAGGGTCGATGCTCTGGCCGCGGCCCTGGGTGAGTGGAGCGACCTGGTTCCGCTGAGCGGCCTGAAGGGGGAATGGGCCTCACAGCGCCGGGCGAAGCTGCGGCGGGAACGGCGGGCAGTGGTGGAAGCCCAGCTGGAGACCGCTCGGCGGGCTGGAATGGAGGACTGGCTGCGTACGGAGACGGACCGGTGGTACCGCAGCCTGCCGGAGGAGGACTGGCCCTTGCGGTACTACCTGATCGCACATGGTCGCTCACTGACGTCGGCGGGACTGAAGAGGGTGATCAGGGAATGGAAGAGTCGCTTCAGGCGTCCGGACGAGGGACTGCAGGCCGTCATCGACGAGTTGCAGGGGAATGCGCCACGGTCCGGCGTCACCGCGCTGACCTCCGTGCCGAGTCAGTTGCCGCCTCCCGGGCGATCGGCGCTGGGCCGTGACGGGGTGATCCGTGAAGTGGTGGCGGCGGTGCTGCAGCAGCAGGACTCAGGCCGGCCGACCGTGGCCGTGATCTGCGGCATGCCCGGGATCGGGAAGAGTCTGGTGGTGAACCGCGTGGCGCATCGGCTGAGGGAGGCGTTCCCGGACGGGGTGCTCTACGCCGAACTCGGCGGATTTCCGGGGGAAGGAGAGCAGCCGGCCGATCCCGAGCGCATCATCGACAAGTTCCTGGCGGAGTTCCCGCTGCCCTACTCGCCGGTTGGATTGGAGCAGAAGAGTGCGGCGCTGCGCTCGGTGTTGGCGGGCCGCTCCGTGCTTATCGTGCTCGACGACGCCTGGGACGACGAGCAGGTGCTGCCGTTGCTGCCGGGGACCGGGCCCAGCGCGGTGCTGATCACCAGCCGCCGGAGGCCGGAAATGCTCCGTGCCCGCCAGGAGGTGAAGCTCTGGGCTCTGGGCGAACTCGACGACGAGGCCGCCGCGGAGCTGCTTCAGGAAGACATCTCCCTATCCGATCGCCGGATGTTCACCCAGGAGGTCGAGGATCTCGTCGAGGTGTGCGGCGGCAACCCATTGGCGCTGACCGTGACCGCTCGGCGTTTGGAAGGTCGTCCGGCCAGGGCGATCCGCCACCTGCGCGAACAACTCGCGAAGGAGGAGGGACGGCTCGACGCCCTGGAACACCCGCCGGCCCGCCTGTCCGTTCGGGCGGCCTTGGCCTGCTCGGTGAACGCCCTGTCCGAAGAAGCCAGTTGTCTGCTCTGGCAGCTCGCGGTGCATCCTGGGCCGTCGATCGGCTGGGATGCGGTGATGGATCTCGGTTCAGCGGCCGAGAGCGTCCACCCCGACCGGGCGGTGGAGGAGTTGCGGGCGGCGCATCTGGTGGAGTTGCAGTCGGGCCGGTACCGCCTGCACAACCTGGTGCGGACCTTCGCCCGCCAACAGGTGAGACCTCCGGCCCTGACCTCGTCGCCCAGGTTCGAGGAAGCCACCGTCTGGCAGATCCTGGAACACCAACTGCACTACGTCTGGGCCTGCGACCGGTGGCTGGACAGGCAGCGGTGGCTGCCGGTCGGCGAGCCGGAAGGCATTACGGTGGTCCAGCCCGAGGACCTGGAGCGGGCGCTGGCCCTCCTCGACGACGAGTACGAAGCAGCCATGCGCGGAGTCGAATTGTCGATAGAGCGCGGAAGCCGACGCCACATGTGGCTGCTGCCGATGGCCTTGGTCACCTACCAATGGCGTCGCCATCGCTTCGAGGACGCCCAGCGGGGTCTCACGTGGGCCAGCGAGGCCGCAGAGCGGGACGACGCACCCCCGGTCGATCAGGCCATGATCTTCCGGATGCTTGCGGGGACCCGCTGGCGTCAGGGTCGCTTCGAGATCGCCGCCAACCATCTGTCCCGTGCCGTGCTGCTGAGCAAGCAGGACAGCAGCCCGAGCGGGCGGCTGAGCCTGGCCCGATCCCTGCACACCCTGGCGCTCACCCGCCGCAAACAGGGACAGGAGACGGACGCGGAGCAGTGCCATCGGTCGGCGCTGGAGCTGTACCGGGAGCTGGCCGACGACGCGGGGGCGGCGGCCGCGTTGAACGGATTGGGGACGCTCTACCACGACCGAGGGGAGCACGACGAAGCCCTCAGACTCTGCAACGAGGCGCTCGACCTGGTACGTCGGACGGCGGACCGCAGCGGCCGGGCCGACGTGCTGCGCACCCTGGCCGGAGTCCGATTCGCACTGGGTGAGAGGGAGGCGTCGCTGGTGCTGTTCCAGCAGGCCGTCGACATCTACCGCGATCTGGGCTCGTGGACCGATGAGGACAGGGCGCTGTGCTTGCATACCGACGCCCTGGTGGCTCTGGGCCGGACGGCCGAGGCGGTGTCGGCACTGGAACGCGTGTTGGTGCTGCGCGAGCTGATGGGCGGAGCGGATCTCCGGGAGGTGCGCGAACGCCTGGAGTCACTGCGGTGACGGCCCGGGGCCGTCACCGCCTCACCACCTGGGCGGCCGGGTCCGGTAGTACTCCGTCGGGTCGGGCCGGAGCGGCTTCACGGGTCGGGGCCCGTCGACCGTGGGCAGGTGCGGGCGGAGGCATTCGAACACCTCACGCACCGAGGCGGGGCGCTTCTCCGCCGTGAACTCCACCATCGAGAGGGCGAGTGCGGTGAAAGGCTTTGGCACGAGGGCGAGTCGATCCGCAGGCAGGACGACCGGAGGGATGGCGGTGATCCCCGTCCTCGTCCCACCGTAGGGGAGTTGCATGACGGTCATCTCCAGGAGTAGGCAGCCGAGTGCGAAGACGTCGGCCCGCGCGGTCACTCCGTCGGCGGTCGCGGTGAGTTGTTCGGGGGGCGCGTAGCCGATCGTGCCGCAGCCGTGCCGGGTGCCCTGGCGGGCCAGCACGCTGAGCCCGAGATCGAGCAGCCGTACTCGCCCGGAGTGCTCCACCATGACGTTCTCGGGCTTCAGATCACGGTGGACGAATCCCTTGCGGTGGACATCGTCCAGGATTTCGCAGAGTTGGCCGATGATTGAGGCCACGGTGGCTACATCCTTGATCGGCCGGAAATTCGTCATCAGGTCATACAGCAGGACGCCGTCGACGTACTCCATGACGATGCATCGCCGGCCTTGGTAGTCGCCCATTCCGAACAACTGCAGCGTTCCGCCCGGACCGTCGGAGACCAGGTGACTGAAGACCCCTTCACGGGTGAGTTCACGTGCAAGCTCAGCGAAGCTCCGATCCGATTCGAACTCCTGCTCCCGCTGGATCTTGATGGCCACCGGCTCCCCGGTTCCCAGGCCATGGGCGAGATAGAGATCTCCCTGGGCACCCCCGCCGATATGTTCGATCAATTCGTAATGGTCTTCGATTTCGCCAAACTTCTTGATCCGTCGCGTCATGGTCGTCTTTCCGTCCTGTCGCCGTTCGGAGTCCGGCTGATTTCCGAGCATGTCAGCAGGGCTCCGGTTTCACAGATATGGAGCAATAATGCCTGATTCATGGCTACCCCCGGACGGGGTTCGCCGTGTTTCCAACGTCATCAGGGTGTCGGTCGGCATGTTCAAGGGTGGCGACTTCCGCTGTCCGGCCGCTGACGCGCTCAAAGCGCGCGGATACCAGCCGGTACAGGCCGGCCGTCGGCGCCAAGAGCGGTTGGAACAGTTCGCCTTCGGCCCCTTCATGGCCGCATGTGACGCCCTCAGCCGGCCTACGGGCGAGCCCACCGAGGAACCGCGGTCCGCGAAGCCGCTGCATGATGGCCTGCGTCAGTGGACAGCGCACGCGGTGGCGAGTTACACCGCCGCCTTTCCGGAGGACCCGGATCTCCTACTGTCGGACGTGAAAACTCCTTGGCGCTACAGCCACTTGGTGACCGGCGCCAGCTCCTCAGGTGCGGACGAGTACCACCTGACGGTCTGGGGCCGGTGCTTGCAGTCCCGTGACGGCACGGTGCGCGAACTGCGTTTGCCTGTCAATCGTTTGGGACGGCAGCGTCCGCCGGAAAGCTTCGTCGCGGCGGCTGCTCTGGTGCTCGCCGAGGGTGCCCCCGGACCACCGCCGGAGCGCGTGCGGATTGTTGAATTCGCACTGCTGGACGGCCGGGTCCGCCCGCTCTTCGATGGCACCCGGGAGGAGTCGCTCGCGCACTACCGCGCACACGGCCGCGCCGCGTTGACCGCGCTGCTGGACGGCCAGGAGTACCGCCCGGGCGCCTCCTGCACTGACTGCCCGTACGCTTCCGCCTGTCCGGTGCTGCGCCGCGCTCCCGGCCTGCTGGGGGTCGACGAGCCGGGACGGACCAGGCGTTGGTGGTCCGTCACCAATGGTCGGAACTACAGGGCTTGCCCGGCCCGCGATCACATGCGTCGGCTGCACCTGCCGGCCGCGGACGACGTCGAGCACGCCGCGGCGGTCGATCGTGGCCGCGCCCTGCACGCGTACCTCGCCGAGCGCCACGGCGGTGGTCCGCCGCGCCCGTGCACGGTGAAGGTCCCCGAGCAGTGGGTGCCCGAGGGATTCGAACTGCCCGAGCCCGAGCGGGCGCTCGGCGCGAAGCTGCTGCGCGGCCATGCCGCGGTCTGTCCGATGCGGCTGGTCCGGGACACCACCGATGTCCGCAACGAGCCGCGGGTGGTGCGCCACGACACCGCCGCTGACGTGGTGGTGGTCGCCAGGCCCGACCTGCTCTACCGGGACGGTGGTGCCTGGGTGTGGCGCGAGACCAAGACGGCGGCGCGCGACCGGTCCTTCGATCGCCCGCTGTTGGAGCAGTACCCGCAACTGGCCTTGGCCGTGTTGCTGCTCGCCCGCGGCGACCTGGCCGGCACGTCGGACCGGGCCCGGATCGAGTTCGAGGTGCTGCGGCCGGGCGGCGCGGACTTGGAGATCATCGATCCGTTCGTCCTGGAAGTACGGGCCGCGGCCGAGCAGGTCGTGCGCGGGCTGGTGGACCGCTGGCTTCGGGACGAGGACTACGCGCCACGTCCCGGACCGGCCTGCACCCGGTGCGAGACGGCGCGATGGTGCTCCAGCGGACCGGCTTTCCAGGCGGCTCGATGACGTCGGACGGAGTCGCATTGCTCCGCGAACTCGCGGAAGTCGTTTGCGAGTTGGGGGAGGAGGTCGGTCTCAGGTCGTTCCTGTTGCCCTACCCGTCCGCTGCGCAGCGGGTACTGGACCGGATGGTGCTGCACTGTATGGGCCTCGGTCTGGCGCCTCCGAAGAGCCTGCCGGAGCTGATCGAGTGGTGTCGTTGCACGCCGGTCGGCGACCGGCCTTTCGAGGTCCCACCAGCGCTGGTCTTCCCGGACGCGGCCCTGGTCGACCGGAACGGTTTGCTGCCCACCCGCACCTGCCTTGAGCTGGCCTCCGCGGGCGCGGAGGGTGGTCCGGAGAAGACCGCTCGCGTGCTGCTGAGCGAGCTGGCTGGCCGGTGCGGCTCGATGGAGCGGTTTCACAAGAGCCGGCGGTTCCTGGCACTGAATCCGGTGGTGCGTCATGGAGACCGCTTCCAGCGCAGTTGGAGCAAGGAGATCTGGTCTCGGGTCAAGGACCTCTACCGTCCCGTGCCGGAGTCTCTGACCGTCGAGGGCACCCTGTTGCGCTGTGGTACTTGCCGGCTGCCGGCCCTGCTGGGGGGACGTCGGGTGCCGGACCAGGGGGCGGTGTCCGGGCCGGATACCTGGTGCGAGGGCGAGAGCTGCCCGGATGGGATCCCGATGGAGCTGATCCGCACGACGGACGGCGTCCTGCTGCTGGACAGGCCGTTGCGGGCCTTCCTGTCGCTCCCGTTCCGGTTGGAGCGGGCGGTCCTGGCCGACCTGGACCGCGCGGCCGTCGGCTACCAGACCCTGCCGGATGAGCTGAGTGCGTACCGGCTCGAGGGCGCCGGGCTGCCGGTCCGCCAACTACACATTCATGACCGGGTTCAGCCTGCGCTGTTGGCTGAGCGGTTCAGCGGCGCGACGGGGCCGGTCCTGGTGGTGGTGCCGGAGGGCCTCGCCGGCGTCGTCCGGTACCGGAACGCCTTCACCCAGGCGCTGTCCGCCCCGGAACAGGTCCTGCTGACCGGGCCGGGCGATCTGGTCGCCCGGCTCCGTGGTGAACGAGCCTTCGACGAGACAGAGATGAGAGGAGAAGGAAGTGCGCAGTCTGACGCCGATCCTGCATAGGACGGTTCGGGAGCTCCAACATTACGCCCGACCGAAGTTGCCCGGACCGACGGCGGAGTTCCTTTGCCAGGTCGAACTCGGCCTGTACCTCCAACACCGGCTGACGCCGGAGGCTCCGGCAGGCCACGCCTGGGTGCTGTTCAGCGGGTACGGGTTCGCCAAGGCCTATCAGGTTCCGCTGCCGCCGGATGCCGATCGAACCCTCAAAGTCGCCAGGTATTCACTCTGGACCCTGGCCCGGCGCAGGGCCTGGCGGGAGGCTTTGGAGCGCTACCAGCAGCTGGACCCGGCGCTACGCGGTTACGACGTGGCGAACGCCGACACCGAGGCGGTCCGCCGGGAGGTCTCGGTGGGAACGGAGCGGTGGCTGACCTACGACCAGCTGCTGTCGGTGGCACCGCCCTTGGCGGGTCGGAGGCTCCCGGTCGCCGGTCCGGGGCCGCACGCCTTCCCGGTCGGCCGCTCGCTGGCGGTGGTTGACCTGCCGGAGGTCTCCCCGGCGCCCATGGTGGCCCACGACGTGGACCTGGTCCCGGCCGGCGGGGGTGAGCCGCTGACCTTCCGGTTGAAGGACCTGGCACGCACCGCAGCCGTGATGGACGCCGTGGACCGGCGCTTCGACAAGGCAAAGGACCTGAGCTGGGTGGGGCGGTTGCGAGGGTTCGAGATGTCCACGGCGAAGCTCGGTGTCTTCCGGGGGTCCGAGAAGTTCACCGTGGACGGGATCCAGCACCTGCTTGGCATCGTCGGGGCGGGCAAGAGCACGCTGCGGGACATTATCGCGGTCCACTTGGCCAGGCACCGGAGGCGGACCACCGTCGTGGTCTCCGACGTGGCCGAGGTCCTGAAGCTGGTCGAGCTCTACAACCGGTACACCGGTGGCGCGGCGGCGCCGGTGCTCGGCTCCTCCGGTCGGGAGCGCCACGCCCAGCGGCTGCACCGCAGACTGGCCGGCCGCGGCGAACACCGACTGCTGGCGCACGACGACCCGGCCTTCGCCTACCTGGGGACGTCCTGCGTGCTGAACCTCAAGCTGCGCGGCGGGAGCGGTGAGCCACTCGCCTTCGGCGAGTCGCCGTGCAGCCGGCTACGTCCACCGTCCGACCCGCACCGGCGGACCGGGCGGGCCCACGCCTCGGAGTGGCAGAAACAGAACCTGGCCTGCCCGTACTGGTCCGCCTGCCCCCGGCACCATGGCGCGCGGGCCCTGGTCGAGGCGGCCATCTGGGTCGCCACGCTGCCCAGTCTGATCGACTCCGCGCCACCGTACCCGCAGAACGGGGAACGCATCCGCTACCTCGAACTCGCCTGCCGACGCAGCGATCTGGTGATCATCGACGAGGCCGACCGGATCCAGATGCAACTTGACCAGACCTTCGCCCCCGCGGTGCTGCTGGCCGCCGACAAGGAACGGGGGTTGATCGACTGGCTGAGCCGCCACAAGATCCGCGAACTCGCCGCGAGCGGTCGCACCCAATTGTCCGACCGAGACGTGGCGATCTTCTCCGCAGCGCTCAACACCGTCGTGGCGGCGACCGACCGGCTGCACGCCATGCTGGTGGCCCAGTATCCACTGCGCCAATGGGTGGGGCGCGGCTACTTCAGCGCCTGGACGCTCCAGTTGGACATCCTCGACGAGCGCTTCCCCCTGCCCGAGGACGCGGCTGAGGACCACCCGCACCGTGCCCCGCTGGAGAAGCTCCAGAACCTACTGGAGACCTTCCGCGACAACCCGTTCGGCGACCGCGCCCGGCACACCGAGGTGGACTTCTCGCACCTCACGGTGCTGCTCAACGAGCTGCTGCACACCGGGAACCCGGAGCGGACCCGGGCCCGCTTGCTGGCCGTCGTGAAGTCACTGCTCCAGCTCGATGAGGCCTTCATGGCCAAGAAAGAGGCGGAGTACCAGGAACGGTTCGCAGCCTGGCAGGCGAAGCAGGAGGCGCGGCAGTGCCGGCAGCGCAGCGGCAAGCGTGTCGGCAAGGAGGCCTCGCCGCCGCAGACCCCCGGGCAATGGTGCGACAGCATGGCCGATCGGTTCGAACTCACCTTGTTGTTGAGCGCCCTGGAACCGCGCCTGGCGCTGATCAACGCCATGTGGCCGCGGGTCGAAGCCGCACTCAGTCTGGGCTTCAGCGAGATGTACCGACGGCCGAACGACTACGCCCCGATGGTGCCCGAGGCGCCGATGGGAAACGTGCTCGGCTTTCAGTTCCTGGTGCACGGCGAGGACGGCGAAGGGGTCCGTAGCGGGGAGCTGACCTTCTTCCGGTGCAGCGGGGTCGGCCGTGAACTGCTGCGGATCATGCCCGGCTTGGCCGCGGTCGACGGTCGGCCCGGTGCCCACGTGCTGCTCATGTCCGGCAGCAGTTGGGCGGGGCAGTCCAGCCGCTACCACATCCAGGTTCCGGTCGGCGTGGTGATCGAGCCGCCGCCGGAGGCGATGGAGCGGATCGCCGCCGAGAGCGGGATGCGCTTCGAGTTCATCGACGACGATCAGGGGAAGTTGCGCGTATCGGGCAGCGCTCCGGCGGAGCGGCCGGCCAAGCTGCGCCGCATCGCGACCTGGCTCGGCGCCAGCGCGGACGACATCGAGGACGGCGGGCCGCTGGAGAAAGAACTGCTGTCGCTCCCGCCGGAGCGCGACCAGATCCTGCTGCTGGTGGGCAGCTACCAAGAGGCACGTGTGGTGGCGGACACCCTGCACAACCTCAACAAGCGCTGGCGGAACAAGGTGCTCTGCCTCGTCTCGGATGACGAGGAGATCGATGAGGAGGACGAGGCCCCGTCCGCGCAGCGAGCCCGGACCCTGCGCCGGGGCGACGTCGAACGCCTGCGGGACCTCCAAGCGGACATCCTGGTGGCGCCGCTGCTCTCGGTGGAACGCGGGCACAACATCCTCAACCGCAGGGACGAGGCGGCCATCGGGTCGGTCTACTTTCTCGCCCGTCCGAACCCGCACCCCGACGACCTGTCGCTGGCGGTGCATGCCGTCAACGACTGGATCGTGCGGGCCCAGGAGGATGGACGGTTCGGGGAGTGGGTGCGCAGCGGGAACAGTTTGGAGGCAGGCGCCGAAGCGGTCCGCCGGGAGGCGAGGTCATGCTGGTACAGGGTTCTGCAGCGGTCCATGGCGTGGAGCCGGCTCAACGAGGACCGCGCGCAGGTCACCTGGGACATCCTGGTGTTGATGTGGCAGGTCATCGGTCGGCTCGTGCGTGGCGGTGTCCCGGCTCGTGTGGTCTTCGTGGACGCGGCCTTCGCCCCGAACCGCGCGTCGTGTCCGCCGGCCGCGGACACGGCGAAGTCCAGCCTGCTGCACAGCATCCTTGAGGTCCTCGATCCGTACTTCCAGGACGGGGCGACACCTGCCGACCACGAATTCATCGTCCGTGCCCTCTACCAGCCGCTGTGGCGCATGCTCGGTCGCTGCCTGGCCCAGCCGCTGCCAGCAACCTGAGGATGCACCAGTCGTCGAGTCCATGTCCTTTCGCCGAGGAGCACTGCCATGTATCACGCCATTCGTGCCGTGGCTTACGAACCGAACCCCGAACATGGAGCCTGGCAGGAAGACCTGCACGTCCTGCAGCTCGGAGACGGCCTACACAGGGAGTTGATGAATCGTCAGGAACGTTCGCGCGGCGTTGGCCACTCGCACCTCCCCGTAGCCCGGCTCCACTCGCTGCTGCGGGCCTGGGCGCCGGGGGTACTGGCCACCGGGCGCAACGCCGGAGCCGACGGCCGACTGCCTTGGCTCTACGCGCGCGAGCCCGTTCCACGGCAGGTCCTCGCTCCGCTGATCGGCACCTGGGCCGCTGCCCTATCCGGCAGCGATGACGAAGCGATCGACCTGGAACAGGAGTTGCAGACAGGGTGTGAAGCTACGGCGCTATCCCTGCCTGAGTGGGAGACCGAACGGGTTGACCTCACCGAGACGGTCGTGTCCTCCGGCGGTACGGCAGAACCCCTGTCCAGGCTCTACCGTCTGCTCCCCGAGGCGGTCGCCTTCCGCTTGGCCGGCACGCCTTTTCGTACCGGTGGCGGCAGCCTCCGCTTCCGTGTCGTCAGTTCCGGAATCGGCGGGGTCGATCTGGTCTCCTGGCCGCCGCTGCGGTACGAACACCGGAAGCAGACCTGGTACTACTCGGCCCACCTGACCGTCACCGTCCACACGGTGCCGTTCGCCCAGCGGTTCCGGGTCCACGTGACCACCGGGGTGCGCCGCTGGGCCACCCGGCTGGACATCCCCCGGTGGAAGCTGGGCGGAGCGACCGTACTGCTGGATACCCCACTGCCGTGGCCGGAAGGGCCGGACCAAGGCTACCGGCTGATGGTCAACACCCTGGGGTACGACTGGAGGTCCAAGGAAATCGCCTGGAAGCGGCGCAGCCCCGCCCTGCTCCTGTCCGATCTCGACATCACCCGCCGGTTTCCGGAGCCGGAGGAGCTGTTCACCTCCCCCGAGAAGTGGCTCAACGGACGCCAGGACGTTGCTGCCGGAATCGTCTACCACCCGGTGCTCGGGCTGCACGAGGTAGGGGCCGGCCTGATGCCACGGGAGCGGGCTGGACTGGACGCGTGGATTGAGCAGGGGCTGAGCCCCGTCCTGCGGCGGGTAGGGGACCTGAGCCGGGTCACCCGGCGGAACACCCCTTCCCTGCTGCCCCGCTCCGCAAAGAAGGGCGAGCCGGGCAGCAGGGAAGCGCAGCAAGCTCTGGCACGCCGTACCGCGCTGGGTCGTGCTCTCGACGGCCGACCACTGGACGTGGAGATCCTCTGGCAGTCACCACAGACCCGGGATGCCCTCCTCGCGGCACTTCCGAAGGTCATCGGCCTTGAGCCGGGGTGCCGGACCGACGGGGGCGGCTCGACCAGCTGGACGGCCGACGGTGTCCGGATCGTGGTCCGGACCAGGCCGGCCGGAGAGCTGGCGAGCGCCCTGTGGCTTTCCACCGACCGCAAGCGCCGTCCGGCCGTGCGCCTGGCCGAGGCCATCACTGAGCGCTGTGCCCTGGTGGCGGGCGCGGATGACCGGACGCGTGATGGCGTCAGTCTGGTGATCGCAGAGATCGCCGGGAAGGAGCACTTCGCCTCGGTGCCCGGTTCCGACCCCAAGCATGCGCTGCGCCTCGCCTGCGGGCGACAGGGGAGGCTCACCCAGTTCATCAACCTGCCCGATCCCGGGACGGCGGCCCTGGAACACCGGGCCAACTGGGCCTGGCTGGACGCCTTCCGGCAGCTCGGTGCGATCAGCCCGCCGGCCCACCGGGCGGGTGACGGTATCCCAGGGGACCTGCAGTACGCCGCACTCTGGCTGGTGCGCTGCACAAAGGACGGGCCCACCCGGAGCCCAGCCCGCCGCCTGGTTGCGGTGCGGGTCCGCTCCGACGGAGACCCGGGGGCGGTCGAGGGTTGGGACACGGGGCGGGCAGAGTGGGTGCCCTACCCCAGCATGCTGCTGTCTCTCGTAGAGGCCGACGGCACGGTCGCCACTGACCTGGAGCGCGAGATTCGCACCGTGCTCTTCCAGCTTCGTGACCGGCCGACCTTGTTGCTGGTCAACTCGGGAAACCTCCGGCAGTGCTGGCCTAGGCTGCGCAACGGCGCGCTGAGCCGCGACATGCTCGCCTTCGGCACCGGTCCGGAGCAGCGGCTCACGGCCTACGGCAACGACCTGCGGATGGTCTTGGTCCGGGACGAGAACGGGCGGGGCGAAGTACCCGAGTGGTACGCCCATGACGAGCTGGCCAAGATCGGCTTCTCCGAAGGCGTCTGGGCCCTGTCGGACGGTCCCCACAACCGCGTCTTCGCCAGCACGACCAGCACCCCGCCCACTGCGGCAAGGCCGAAGGGGCTGATGAAGCTCGCCCCGACTCCGGGAAGCCGGACCGCGCCCGGGAAGACGGCCTGGAACCCCAGGCTTCTTGAAGTTACGGTTCTCGGTTGCCGTTCCTCTGAACACCCGGCAGACCATCCCGTCGACTGGGCCACCCTGACCCACCAACTCCGCTATCACGACGACTACCCGCCCCTGGCGTACCCCCTCCCGCTACACCTTGCGCAACTGGCGAAGGAGTACGTCCTCCCGCTCGCCCCTGCAGAGGGGGCGGCCGAGGGGTGAACGAGTGTCAGCCATCAGGCGTTTCCGCAGTTCAGAGGGCATTTAGAGGTCATAGTCCCGCTCGAACGCGGCCCCGACCTGCATGGATTGCTCCCCTGAACAGGGCAGGTGCACATTCGGTGCACACTATGGGCGCTCAAGTCGCGCTGCGTCGCGACAGCAGCGGCCGAAGGTGTCGCGGGTTCTGTCGGGTGAGTGGGCATCGCGGTGCACATACTTACGGAGTGTGAGCGCCAGGTTCTCGTGGCCAAGGAGGTGGACAGGCCTGCACGGTAACCGCTACCGCCCGGCGGCTCGGATCTCCGGCCGACCAGAGCAAGGGCGGTCGCCCCGACCTCACGCAAGTGTCCGCGTTCGCCAGCGTCGTCTACGCCGCGTTCGTCTGGACATCTTCTCCCGCCGCTTCGTCGGCTGGGCCGCCGGGACGACGAAGCAGACTCGCCTCGTCCTGGACGCCCTCGAAATGGCCCTGTGGCAATGAGACCGGGATGGACGCCCGCCCAGGGTAGGCGAGTTGATACACCGCTCGGACGCAGGCAGTGAGTACACCTCGTTCAACCTGGCCGAGTGCTTCGACGCGGCCGGTGTCGCAGCCGCCGTCGGGTCGGTCGGTGACGCCTGAGACAACGCCCTCATAGAGTCCACGATCGGGCCGTTCAAGACTGAGTTGATCAATCCCCGGCAGTCCTGGCACACCCTCTCACAGGTCAAGCTCGCCACTGCTGCTGAATGGGCAGACTGGTACAGCCACCGTCGGATCCACGGCGAAATCGGCCATGTCCCGCCCGTCAAGTTTGAGAACACCCTGAGATCTTTATCGAACCCGGGGAAATTCATCCGTGCGGCGCACCCAGAGAAGGACACCAGGCTCGACGGCATGAATTCCGACGAGCGCACCCAATTTTCGTTGCCATGACCAGCTGCGAGCATATTCGATACCCGGGTGCCGCTATCGTCGGCGACCGCAAAGCCGCTGCTCGGGTCGAACTCGCGCCCGGGACCAGCCTTTGCGGCGAACCCGCCCGGGGCCAGAAAATCGGTTGGTGCGCCACCCCTCATCGCGCCCCAGCTCATCACGGCAGCAGCGGCTCACCCGGAGGTTGCTGACCAGAACAGTTCGGCCGTTTCCGCCCATAGAATTTCCGGACTCGGAAGCTGTCGTCCCGGAATCGGGATGACAGCCTCCGAGTCAACGCATTTGCCGAATTTTGTCATTGCCGTCCGGGCTCCGGCCTCGGAGAGGTCGGAGCCCGGACGGTTGATTATGTGACTTGTAGTCGGTGGGTGCCAGCGCCACCCGCGCGAGAGCGGTAGCAACAGGCCCGGCCACGAGTTCGGTCTGGGTGTGCACATGTATCCGGCACACAACTGTGAGGATGTTGCGAGTTCGACGCGTGCGACCGGAACCCATTTCGACAGGTCAGCGATTCATCGATCCATCAAGGCGCCGAAACGTCGATCAGTTCCGGGCCAAAATCGGCAGGCTGGCCGGGAAAACTCATTACGCCTTCAGTAGCCGTGTAGTGGTTGCGGAGATCCACTTGCCCACGGCTCTGCGGAGTTCGGGGTTGGTGGCCAGCATCTCTTCGTGATCGGGCCACTGCTCATTTACCGCCTGCACTGTCTCCCTGGCCACATCGGCGAGGTTGGCCGCAGAGGCTCCGAACCTGCGGTCCAAGGCGCTTTCGAGTAGCTCGAAACCTGCAAGTCGTACGCCCTCGAAGCGCTTACTCCCGCTGAATTTCAGCCCCAGATCCTCCGGTTGATCGGCGGGCGCATAGGGAACTGTTGAGACCAGATCGTAAACTGGGGAAAGAGTGGGAGTGCGCCTGTCGCGATAGATGAGCGACCAGTTCTTCAGGTGGGCATCGCCGTTGCCGATGGCGATCGAGAAAGCCGTTCGACGCACGGTCTCGCGCAGGGATTCCATGTCTCGGCCTCGGTACGAGATGGCGGCAACCGTCTCGAACGTCGACTGGTACTTGTCCTGCGGGTACTTGTCCCGGACCTGCGCGAAGTCCTCGATGTGAATCCGCGACCTGCTGCCGTCCGAAGAACGGTCGAACCGCCGCACTGCGTAGGCCCACTCCTCGGTATTCGGCCACATGCGCGCAGGTAGCCCGACCAGGTCGTCGCGGTGAATCAGGCGGATTTCTGGAACGTCCACCCCCACTGCTCGGGCGAGGGACATCATCGCGAACTCGTTGCGCGGCACGTCCGCATGCCGATAGTCGGGAAACTTGACCAGCCAATTGCCCAACTCTCCGGCGGCTGGGACGGTCAGACGGTCTCCCTGGGCGAGCATGGAGAACTTCAGGGCCACTCCGGCCAGCGAGAAGCGCCAAGGTGAGATGTTGTGGTCACCCAGCTTCCCCTGGGAATGGGGCTGAGACTCCGAGATTTCGGGCCATTCCCAGTTGTCGTCCGGCCCGTCTGCGCGCAGGACTTGAACGGCTCCGGGCAGGTCGTGACCGACCTGGGCCAGCAACTCCATCTCCCGGTCGAGTGAGACTCCTCGATCGTCGGCGATCCACTCGCGCAGAGGGCCCTCGGGCAGGAGATTTGAGAACCATTTAGGTAGACGTAGGGCGGACGCATAAGGCGCCTTGAGGTTCTCCTCGAACCGTAGGCCCAGGACGGGCCGTGCCGGGTTCTCGAGATAGTTATTGTTGGCGACGAAACGCGTATAATCACCCTTCTGCGACATTGTTCCGATGCGCTGTCCGTGCAGCAGGACTGCGTAGTAGATCTCGGAGGTAGTGCCCATCGCGCGTAGTCCGTTCGTTCGCCATTCACCCTCGATATCAGGGATCAGTATCCATCGGGGGGAGTGGGGATATCGGGCTCCTCAAAATCCTGGAATTCGTCGTCCAGATCGAGAAGGGCCAAGGAGGGGGTGTCTTCATAGTCCCACTCCGCCATTCGGTCCAAGAAGTTGGCCAAATGCTTGAGAATCTTCTCCTGTCGCAACGTCAGGAAGGCGTCGCGATTGCTGTCCACCTGTGCCGCCAGAGTGCGGTCAAGCAGGTGTGAGGCGAGAACGGCGTCCCAGGTTGTGTTGTCGATATCGAGTGGCTGCTGGGAGAGCAGTGCCGGAATCTCGGATACCGGATCGACCTCGGTGGGCAGGAATAGCCGATTGGCGGGCAGCTGCTTCTTGCGGGAATCCTTGAGCCGGGGGAAAACCATGGGGGCCGCGTTCGCCGCTGTCCTGTCCTGCCTGAGCATGCTGTCTAGGCTCTGAGCATCAAGAACCTCCCCAGTGGTGAGCGATCGGGGACGCAGGAACCACCAGGCGCTGAGGACGATCTTTGTCGTGGCTTCGTTGGTGCGGAAGCGATCTGCGGAGGGCATCACCGGGCGGGCGTCAGAGATGGTACTCAGCATCAGCTGGAGCGACCCTTCTTCATCGCCGGGCTTGATCTTTCCGCCGAGGGTGCGGCTGAACTGGGTGAAACTGCCCTTGAATACCATCGGCCCGACTAGTGAGAGCCGCCAGTACAACCGGCGAAGGAGTCGAATATTGTTGGGGCGGGGGTCGGGGAAGTGCGCGAAGAAGCGAGTGAGGGTGACGAGCAGGGCACGGTAAGGCAACAGCGAGATATGAGGCACCCCGGCTTCCTGAATCAGGAACTCGACTGCCCGTACAATTGCCTCTTCGCCTTGGGTAAAGGCGGTGAGTTCGTCCTCGTCTGGGAATTCTGACGGCGTGCGGCGTCCTGTGGCGAACTCCACGCGAATGTCTCGCATGGGATCGGGTCCCCGCCTGGCGAGGATCGATGCGAGGACGGTGCCGTCGTCGATACTGCCGAATCCGGTCCGGGCCGAGACGTTGTCTGAGATCTTGGCAAGCGTGAGTCGTTCGTCGGCGCCCTGCTCTTCGCCCGAGTACAAGGCGGAGAAGATCTCGCCACGGTTCAGCCGCCGACCGTAGTTGTTCATCCGGTCGAAAATGTCGGTCAGGACATCCCTGTCGTCCTGCCGTACCAAATAAGCGGGTACCTTGTATTGCCGCAGCGCGGTAGCCACCCGCTCGGCTTCGTCGAAGTACTCGGAGGCCGACAGGCCGTCCGTTCGGAACCAGGTGAGCAGTTTCTTCAAGTCGAAGAGGACCGGCAGGGCGACGTGGTGCGACTCCAGGGATTTGGGGCTCTCCACGAACTCCTTCGCCACGAGGTCGTAGTACACGGTGAAAGGCTTGTGCGGATGCCCCTCTGCACTCAGGGCGTTGGCCAGGCTGGTCAGGCGCTGTTGGCCGTCCACGACCCACAGTGACTCGTCGTGGGCGGGAGCCGCCAGGCGGAGCCGGCCTAGCATGAAACTCTCGGCCTGCTGCTTGCGCACCCAAAGCAGTAGGTTGCCGATGGGGTAGCCCTTGACGATGCTGTCGAACAACCGCAGGACATCCTGGCTCTGCCAGCGGAAATCGCGCTGGAAGTGCGGCACGCGGATACGCCCGCCCCAGGCGAGCGGCACCAGGTCGCCGAGCTCGTACGTGGTGGCGGTGGGCTGCGCCTCAAGCCCCGCGGGACTGGTTGTCATGGCTGTCTCCAAGGCGTGAGGGCCTGCGCGCCGGTGAAAATCGGCCGCACAATTGGCCTTGCGGCGAGATGATTGTTTCACGAACGCCTCTGCAACTGTGCCGGATTTTCGAACTGGGCACTGGCATCGACTTGCCAGATGAGGTCGATCTCAGCTTGTCGTTAACCTTGCACGTCACTCGACCAAGGGCTGATTCGTAGTCGTCGCGGCCACAGGTTGTGGCTGGTCAGGGCAGCTTGAGCGGGCATAGGGGGTGGAGGTGGAATGAGTATGAGGCCGCCTGCAGGCTGGCCGCGATGCTGTGGGCCCGGCCCTACGGCGGGTGTCGATGGCGAGGCTGCGCAGGGATCTTCGCGGCCTGGGGAGGTTCAGGCGGAGATCGGCGACGGTCAGGATGCGGGTGGAATGGGACCCGCTGCGGCCGTGGCCGCGCTCGCGGTCGTAGCATTGGGCTCGCAGATGCGCGCGCCCACCGCATGTGTACTGCGCACTGGGGGGACCGGAGGGTATTGCAGGTCGTTCGGGTCCACCCCGCGCGAGCGGAAGTCAGCCAAGGGCTGCGTGTGGTCTTCTCCGGTATTTGGCCGCAGCATCTGAAAGTCGAAGAGGGATGATATTCGTGTCCTGGAACGGCTGGTGGCTGCTTGAGATCAGTCTCGAGAAGAGGGTGTCGATCATGGCTACTGGGTGCTGCGGTCAGAGGTCTGCAGCCGGGGCGGTCGTGCCGTGGTCTGACTCAAAGAGAGTGAGCGTCTTGAGCTCGATCTGGGTGCACAGACAGTGCACACCGCGATTGTGTGGGGAGTCAGCCAGCCCTGTCCGTGTCGCGTTTCCGCAGGTCAGCAAGTCGCTGACCTGCGGAAACGATGAGAGATCGAACTGCTTTTCCGCAGGTCGGAGGCCCTTCTAGAGGTCGTAGTACAGCTCGAACTCGTGGGGGTGGGGGCGGAGGGCGATGGGGGCGATCTCGTTGGTGCGCTTGAAGTCGATCCAGGTCTCGATCAGGTCCGGGGTGAAGACGTTGCCGGCGAGCAGGTACTCGTGGTCGGCCTCCAGGGCGTCGAGGACGGCCGGGAGGGAGGCGGGCACCTGCGGGACGTTGGCGTGCTCCTCGGGGGCCAGCTCGTAGAGGTCCTTGTCGACGGGCTCCAGCGGCTCGATCTTGTTGCGGATGCCGTCGAGGCCGGCCATCAGCATGGCGGAGAAGGCCAGGTAGGGGTTGGAGGAGGGGTCGGGCGCGCGGAACTCGATGCGCTTGGCCTTGGCGTTGGAGCCGGTGATCGGGATGCGGATCGCGGCCGAGCGGTTGCGCTGGGAGTAGACGAGGTTGACCGGCGCCTCGAAGCCCGGGACCAGGCGGTGGTAGGAGTTCACCGACGGGTTGGTGAAGGCCAGCAGCGAGGGGGCGTGCCGGAGCAGGCCGCCGATGTAGTAGCGGGCGGTGTCGGAGAGGCCGGCGTAGCCCTGCTCGTCGTAGAAGAGCGGCGAGCCCTCGGTCCACAGCGACTGGTGGACGTGCATGCCCGAGCCGTTGTCGCCGAAGATCGGCTTGGGCATGAAGGTGGCCGTCTTGCCGTTGCGCCAGGCGACGTTCTTGATGATGTACTTGAACAGCATCAGGTCGTCGGCGGCGTGCAGCAGGGTGTTGAACTTGTAGTTGATCTCGGCCTGGCCGGCCGTGCCGACCTCGTGGTGCTGGCGCTCGACCTCGAGGCCGGACTTGGCCAGTTCGAGCGACATCTCGGCCCGCAGGTCGGCGAAGTGGTCCACCGGAGGGGTCGGGAAGTAGCCGCCCTTGTACTTGACCTTGTAGCCGCGGACGTCGCCCTCGGCGGCGCCGGAGTTCCAGGCGCCGGCCTCCGAGTCGATGTGGTAGAAGGACGCGTTGGCGCTGGTCTCGAAGCGGACCGAGTCGAAGACGTAGAACTCGGCCTCGGGCCCGAAGAACGCGGTGTCGGCGATGCCGGAGGAGGCGAGGTAGGCCTCGGCCTTCTTGGCGACGTTGCGCGGGTCGCGGCTGTAGGCCTCGCCGGTGACCGGGTCCTGGATGAAGAAGTTGATGTTGAGGTGCTTCTCGACCCGGAAGGGGTCGAGCCGAGCTGTGGCGAGGTCCGGGACCAGGGCCATGTCGGACTCGTGGATGGCCTGGAAGCCGCGGATCGACGAGCCGTCGAACATCAGGATCTCGGACGGGTCGAAGGTCGCCGCAGGTACGGAGAAGTGCTGCATGACGCCAGGCAGGTCGCAGAAGCGGACATCGACGAACTTCACGTCGTTGTCCTGAATGAACTGCTTCACTTCGGCGGCGTTGTTGAACATCCATCCTCCTCGGCGTGCGAATGGGGCTCACCCTAGGAACGGGCCGTTTCCGGCCGGTGACCCGGTCGTTTCATAAATGTTAACCACGCCCGCCGATCGGGTGGCAAAGCTGTACGGGACGGGGCAAAACGCACCGCCGTCAGGCTCGGCTCTTTCCAAGTGGTCTGGACCACTTGGAAAGCTCCGGCGGCACGATTCACCCGCCCGTGGCGTTCGGGGGAGCCGGTGGCGGTGCGGACGGGTCGCCCGGTTAGTGTGGATTCGTGGACACCAGAGAAGCGTTGGGATCGTGGATCGACGGCCCGAAGGCGGCCGCCGAGAAGATGGGAGCCGACTTCGGCTTCCGCGGCGAGCGCCTCGGCCTCCCCAAGGAGGGCCCCGGCTCGATCGCGGGCCCCGGCCGCCGGATCGGCGCCCTGTTCGTGGACGGCTGGCTGGTCGCCCTGATCGCCTACGGGCTGATCGGCAAGGGCAGCCCGGCCGAGGCGAACCTGTGGACCAGCCCGCTCTACTTCCTGGTCGCGGCGGTGCTGCTCGCCACCACCGGGACGACCGTCGGCAAGCGGCTGTTCGGCCTCCGGGTGATCCGCCTGGGCGGCGGCCGCGCGACTATCCCGCAGGTGCTGCTGCGCACCCTGCTGCTCTGCCTGGTGGTGCCGCCGCTGGTCTGGGACCGCGACACCCGCGGTCTGCACGACAAGGCGGTCGGCACCGTCGAGGTCCGGATCTAGTCGGGATCCGGTCCGGATCTGGCGAGGCCCGGACCCAGTCCGGGCCCAGTCCGGACCCAGGGCCGGACGACCTTGCCGCACAACACTGAACGGCCCCGCTGCGGGATCTCCGCGGCGGGGCCGTTCAGTGTTGTGGTCGGGGGAGCGTCAGCGGGCCTGGCCGCCCTTGGGCATCCGGGCACCCTTGGGCATCGGGCCCTTGGGGATCGGCGCCTTGGAGAGCAGGTCGCCCAGGGCGCGCAGACGGTCGTTGGTCTCGGTGACCTGGGAGGCGGTGATGGCGCGGGGCAGTCGCATCAGGTGGATCTGCAGCTTCTTGAGCGGGATCTCGCCCTCGCCGGTACCCACCACGATGTCGTGCACCGGCACGTCGCCGACGACCCGGGCCATCTTCTTCTTCTCGGAGGCCAGCAGCTGGCGCACCCGGTTCGGGTTGCCTTCGCCGATCAGCGCGATTCCGGCCCGGCCCACCGCACGGTAGACCGCGTCCTGGTTGCGGGTGACCGCGACCGGGGTGGAGTTGGAGCTCCAGCCGCGTCGGATGTTGTTCAGCACCGCCGCAACGGCGCCCGGCTGCCCTTCCATCTGTCCGAACGCCGCGCGTTCGGCCCGGCGCCCGAAGACGATCGCCATGGCCAGGAAGGCCACGATGAAGCCCAGGATGCCCAGGTAGATCGGGTGGTCGATTGCGAAGCCGATGGCGAGGAACACGCCGAAGGTCAGCAGGCCGACGCCGGCGATGATCAGGCCGATCTTGGTGTCGACCTTCTTGGTCATGGTGTAAGCCAGGCGGATCTGCTTCAGTCGCCCGGGGTTCTCGGATGTTTCCCTCGCCATAACGCTCATGGTACGTGGCACGGGTACGGGATATCCAAGCCCGGGTACCCGTTCGCCTCGATCCGTGACTCGTGTGGCCTGCGCCGTCGCGCACAGCGACCGTCGGCCACGGTGGACGGCCCCCGGCGCGGTCGGGTCGGGAGCGTCACCGTCGTGGCGGTGACGTCGCCGCCCGCGCGTCGTGGCGGCGGTCCGCCGCGTACTGGCGGTTCTCGCAGACCGCCGCCCAGGCGTTGCGCCGGGCCTGCTGCTGGCCACTCGCCAGCAGGACGCTCTCGGCGAGCCGCAGCGCGACCCCCACCGACCGGATGCGCATCCGCATGCCGAACAGCTCCCCTCGTGGCTGAGAAGAATCGAACGATCGCAACGAGTCCATCGTCACCATCCCGTGTTACCAGGCGGTGACCAGGCAGTCAAAGTGCGGTGAAACCGAAAGGGCGGAGCCGAGGCCCCGCCCTTCGCTTGCGCACCGGATGGCTCAAAAGCACCGGATCAGCAGGATCTGCCGGCTCAACCAGCCCAACCGACCCGACCGGTCCAACCGGACCAGCTGACCCGACCGGCCCAACCGACCGGACCAGCCCAGCAGACCCGACCGGATCAGACCGCGGCCTGCGCGCGCCGCTCCAGCGCCTGCCGGTACAGTCGCCCGGCCCGGTAGGAGGAGCGCACCAGCGGGCCCGACATGACCCCGGCGAAGCCCAGCTCCTCGGCCTCCTGCTGGAGCTCGACGAACTCGTGCGGCTTGACCCAGCGCTCCACCGGGTGGTGGCGCAGGGAGGGGCGCAGGTACTGGGTGATGGTGATCAGCTCGCAGCCGGCGCCGACGAGGTCGGCCAGCGCCTGGCTGACCTCCTCGCGGGTCTCGCCCATGCCGAGGATCAGGTTGGACTTGGTCACCAGCCCGGCCGCGCGGGCCTGGGTGATGACGTCGAGCGAGCGCTCGTAGCGGAAGGCCGGGCGGATCCGCTTGAAGATCCGCGGCACCGTCTCGACGTTGTGCGCGAGCACCTCGGGGCGGGAGGAGAAGACCTCGGCCAGCTGCTCGGGCACCGCGTTGAAGTCGGGGATCAGCAGCTCGACGCCGGTGCGGCCGCTCTCGCGGTCGGCGGTCAGCGCGTGCACCTGGCGCACGGTCTCGGCGTACAGCCAGGCGCCGCCGTCCGGCAGGTCGTCGCGGGCGACGCCGGTGATGGTGGCGTAGTTGAGGTCCATCGTGACGATGGACTCGGCGACCCGGCGCGGCTCGTCGCGGTCGAAATCGGCGGGCTTGCCGGTGTCGATCTGGCAGAAGTCGCAGCGGCGGGTGCACTGGTCACCGCCGATGAGGAAGGTCGCCTCGCGATCCTCCCAGCACTCGAAGATGTTGGGGCAGCCGGCCTCCTGGCAGACGGTGTGCAGCCCCTCCTTCTTCACCAGCGACTGGAGGGCGTTGTACTCCGGCCCCATCTTCGCGCGGGTCTTGATCCACTCGGGCTTCCGCTCGATGGGGGTCTCGCTGTTGCGGACCTCCAGGCGGAGCAGCTTCCTGCCGTCGGGCGCGACAGCGGACACGTGCGACTCCTAGAACTAGACGGGGTACCCCCAGGGTACGCCTGTGCTTGTAAGGCCTTTGCGCGGCCTGTTGCCCTGCAATCGCAGGGCAACAGAGCTACTGGCCGGTAGATTCCCGGGGGAGAACCCGGAACAGGACACGGGGAAGATTCCGGAGCAGGACCCGAGGGCGGGCCTGCGGGCGGACCCGGGCGAGGACCCGGGCCCGGGTCAGCGGGTGAGCGCGGGTTCGGGCAGCTCCGCGAACACGTCCGCCAGGTGCCGCTCGACCATCGGCAGCGCCTCGCCGACGGTGAAGTCGCGCCCCAGCTCGCCGGCGAGCGAGGCGACGCCGGCGTCCCGGATGCCGCACGGCACGATCCGGTCGAACCAGGTCATGTCGGGGTCGCAGTTGAGCGCGAAGCCGTGCATGGTGACCCCGCGGGCGACCCGGACGCCGATCGCGGCGAGCTTGCGGTCGTCGCCGCGCTGGCCGGCGTTGGACGGCGCGTACTCGGGGCCGGCCAGCCGCGGGTCGATGCCCAGCGGCAGGCCCATCCGCAGGGTCAGCTTGCCGATGTCCACCACCTGCGCCGGGTCCACCACGGCGTCCGGGATGGAGTCGCCCAGCACCCAGACGCCGCTGCGGCCCTCGACCCGGGTGGTTCCGACGCCGAACCCGGCGCAGGCGCGGATCAGCGCCTCCTCCAGCCGGCGGACGTAGGCGACCACGTCGATCGGGTCGGGCAGCTTGACGATGGGGTAGCCGACCAGCTGGCCGGGGCCGTGCCAGGTGATCTCCCCGCCCCGGTTGACCTCGACCACCGGGGTGCCGTCCAGCGGCAGGTCGGCGGGGTTGGTGCGCTTGCCCATCGTGTAGACGGGCTGGTGCTCCAGCAGCAGCACGGTGTCGGGGATCTCGTCCGCGACCCGCAGCGCGTGCAGGCGCTGCTGCTCCTCCCAGGCCTCCTGGTAGGCGATGGCGCCCTCGCCTGTCCCCATTCGAACGAAACGTACGTTCTCGCTCACCGCTGCCGCTCCTTGCCAGGCGTTCGAGACCAACCTCGCCACTGTACGCCCACGCCCGTACGGACGGTTCAGCCGCCCGTACGGGCCGTTCAGGAGGCAGCACGGGCCGCGCCCGCGAGGACTGCTCGGCCCCCCGCGAGGACTGCTCAGCTCCCCCGCGAGGACCGCTCAGCCCCCCGCGAGCAGTTGCAGCCGCAGCGCCAGCTGGAGTTCGAGCGAGCGCTCGGGGTGGTTCCAGTCCGGGCCGAGCAGCGCCTCGACCCGGTCCAGCCGCTGGACGACGGTGTTCACGTGGACGTGCAGTTCGTCCTTGGCGCGGGTGAGGCTGCCGCCGCAGTCGAAGTAGGCGCGCAGGGTGCGGACCAGTTCGGTGCCGCGCCGGGCGTCGTAGGCGAGCAGCGGGCCGAGCGCCGAGCCGACGAAGCCGTCCACGTCGTGCCCGTCGCCGAGCAGCACCCCGAGGAAGCCCAGCGCGCGGGCCGAGGCGCCCTCCCCGGCGCGGCCGAGCACCCGCAGCGCCCGGACGCAGCGCAGGCCCTCGGCGTACGAGGCGGCCAGCGCGGGCGGGCCGGCGGCCGGGCGGCCGGCGCCCACGGTGACCGGGAACCCGGCCAGCCGGGCCAGCCGCTCGGCGGCCTGCCGCGCGGCCTCCTCCGGGTCGCCGGCCTCCGGGACCAGCAGCACCACCGCCTCGCCGTGCTCGGCGCTGACGCCCCGGGAGCCGAACAGGTACCGCCGGGCGGCGCCGGCCAGCCGGCCGCGGTCGGGGACGGGGGGCCCGGCGGGTTCGGCCGGTTCGGCGACCAGGACCAGGTGCGGGCGGGCGAGGTCGACGCCGAGCCGGCGGCCGCGCGCGGTGAGCCCGGCCGGATCGCGGTCGGGGGCGGTCAGCAGGTCGGTGAGCAGTTCGCCGCGGACCCTGTTCTCGGTCTCGGCCACCGAGCGGCGCAGCAGCAGGAGCAGCGCGGTCACCACGCTGGCCCGCTCGAACAGCCGCCGGTCCGCGTCGTCGAGGCCGGGGCGTCCGCGCAGCACCAGGGTGCCGAGGGCGTCGTGCCCGGCCAGCACCGCGCACACCCACAGCTCGCCGTGCCGGACGGACCGCCCCTCGGCCCGGGACGCGGCGACCGCCTCCGCCAGTTCGCCGGCGGGTGCGGACCGCCCGGCCAGCGGCTCGCCCTCGGCGTCGAGGACCGCTATCTCGCCGCCCAGCAGGGCCGCGACGGCGGCGGCGACGTCCGGGACCTCGGCGCCGCGCAGCACCAGGTCGGTGAGCCGGTCGTGGGCCTGCTCGGCGCGCTGGACGGCGGCCGAGTGGGCGCGGACCAGTTCGTTGGCGCTGTTCAGTTCGGCGAGCGCGGCCCGGGTGTCGGCCAGCGACTTGGCGGTGTCCAGGGCGATCGCGGCGTGCGCGGCCAGTGTGCACAGCAGCGCCACCTCGTCGGGGGAGAAGGCGCGGGGCGAGCGGTCGGCGGCGAACAGCACCCCGATGACCTCGCCGCCGAGCAGCAGCGGCACCCCGATGATCGCCACCAGGCCCTCGTCGAGCACGCCCGCGTCGATCGTGCCGGTGTGGTGGAACCGTTCGTCGGTGCGGTAGTCGGGGGTGGCGTACGGGCGGGCGGTCTGCGCGACCAGGCCGCCCAGGCCGTGCCCGAGGCTGAGCCGCAGGGTCTGGAACAGGACGGAGACCGAGCCGTCGGTGACCCGCATGTAGGTGTCGCCCGCGGCCTCGTCCGGCAGGGTCAGGTACGCGGTGTCGGTGCCGAGCAGCATCCGGGCGCGGCGGACGATCGCCTGGAGGACGGTGTCCAGCTCCCGGGAGGCGGCGAGGTCCCCGGCGGTGTCGAACAGCGCGGTCAACTCCGCCTCCCGGCGCCGGTGCTGACGCAGCGTGCGGTGCACCCGCAGGGCCTGCCAGGTGGCGTCGTCGATCTCGGCGAGGACGGCGGCCGGCGCCCCGCGGCGGCGGGCGTCGGCCAGCACGTCGGCGAAGTCCTCGGTGGCGGCGCCGGAGGCGAGCAGGTCGAGCAGCCGCCGCAGCGCGGGCGCGGCGCTTTCGTGAGGGTGGTTCATGGTGCGTGCCGCCAATCGGCGTCGGGTCCGGCGGAAGCGCGATCGTAGCGGCTCCGCCGTCAGGCGGTGGCGGGCTTGGCCGCCACGGCGGCGGCCTCCGCCTCCACCGCCGTCTCGACGTCCGCCAGGTCGCTGCCCCTGGTCTCCCGCCCGCACAGCACCGCCAGCACGGTGATCGCCGCCGCGATCGCCACGTACACGGAGATCGGGGTGGCGTTGCCGTAGTCCTTGAGCAGCGCGGTCGCGATCAGCGGCGCGGGCGCGCCAGCGGCCACCGAGGCGAACTGGGCCCCGATCGAGGCGCCCGAGTAGCGCATCCGGGTGGCGAACAGCTCGGAGAAGAACGCCGCCTGCGGTGCGTACATCGCGCTGTGGAAGACCAGTCCGACCGTCACCGCGACCAGTAGTTGTCCGAACGACCTGGTGTCCACCAGTCCGAAGAAGACGAACGCCCAGACGCCCACCCCGACGGCGCCCACCAGGTACACCGGCTTGCGTCCGACCCGGTCGGACAGTGCTCCGAACAGCGGGATCAGCCCGAACTGGATCGCCGAGCCGATCAGTACGGCGTTCAGCGCGGTCTGCTTGGAGAAGTGCGCGTGGGTGACGGCGTACGTCAGGACGAACGTGGTCATCACGTAGTACGAGATGTTCTCCGCCATCCGTGCGCCCATCGCCACCAGCACCTCGCGCCAGTGGTTGCGCAACACCGCCACCAGCGGCGGCTGTTCGGCGGTCTTCCGCTGCTGCTGGGCCGCCAGCGCCTGCTTGAACAGCGGCGACTCGTCCACCGCCAGCCGGATCCACAGCCCGACCCCGACCAGCACCGCCGACAGCAGGAACGGCACCCGCCACCCCCACGACAGGAACGCGTCCTCCGACAGCACCGCCGTCAGCAGCGACAGCACCCCCGCCGCCAGCAGGTTCCCGGCCGGCGCCCCGCCCTGCGGCCACGACGCCCAGAACCCGCGCCGCCGCTGGTCCCCGTGCTCCGACACCAGCAGCACCGCCCCGCCCCACTCCCCGCCGAGCGCGAAGCCCTGCACCAGGCGCAGCACCGTCAACAGCACCGGCGCCGCCGCCCCGATGGAGCTGTAGGTGGGCAGCACCCCGATCAGCGTGGTCGACCCGCCCATCAGCAGCAGGCTGACGACGAGCAGCTTCTTCCGCCCGATCCGGTCGCCGAAGTGCCCGAACACCAGGGCCCCGATCGGTCGCGCGGCGAACCCGATCGCGTAGGTGAGGAAGGACAGCAGCGTCCCCGTCAGCGGATCGGTGTTCGGGAAGAACAGCTTGTTGAACACCAGCGCGGCCGCTGTTCCGTACAAGAAGTAGTCGTACCACTCGATGGTGGTCCCGATGAGGCTGGCGGCCACGACCCGAGGGAGTGAGCGGGTGGCTGCCGTGGCTGGTGCGGAGGCGTTCATGGTCACCACTTCCGGGCGGGGGGAGGATGTCGCCCCCGGGGAGGCGCCCCGGGGAATGTCGTTCCCGGGGGCGCCGCCCCGGGGGACGTCGCCACAAGGTAGGGAGGCGCGTTCCCCGGGACTATGTGGGCCGCCCACATAGTCCCGGGGGTCGGCCTGGGGAGGACGGCCAGGTGCCGCCGCTCAGTGCGCCGTCCAGCCGCCGTCGACGGGGAGGCTGGCGCCGGTGATGTAGGAGGCGGGCGGGGAGCAGAGCCAGAGGGCGAGTTGGGCGATCTCCTCGGGCTCGATGAGGCGCTTGACGGCCGTGCGTTCGAGCATGATCTGCTCGACGACCTCGTCCTCGCGGATGCCGTGGGCGAGCGCCTGGCTCGCGATCTGCTTCTCCACCAGGGGAGTTCGGACGTAGCCCGGGTTGATGCAGTTGCTGGTGACGCCGTAGGGGGCGCCCTCCAGGGCGACGGTCTTGCTGAGGCCCTCCAGCGCGTGCTTGGCGGTGACGTAGGCGGACTTGAAGGCGCTGGCCCGCAGTCCGTGGACGGAGGAGATGTTGACCACCCGGCCCCACTCCTGCTCGTACATGTGCGGGAGAGTGCGGCGCAGGATGCGGAACGGCGCCTCGACCATGACGCGTTGGATGAGGGTGAAGCGGTCGGGCGGGAACTCGTGGACGGGCGCGACGTGTTGGAGGCCGGCGTTGTTGACCACGATGTCGGCGTCGGCCGGCAGGGCCTCCACGGCCTCCGGGTCGGCGAGGTCCGCGACGACGGCGTGGCCGCCGATCCGCTCGGCCAGCTCCCGGGCCGGGCCGGCCGCGAGGTCGACGACGTAGACCCGGGCGCCGGCCCCGGCGAAGGCCTCGGCGCAGGCCCGGCCGATGCCCGAGGCGGCCCCGGTGACCAGGGCCGTCCGGCCGTCGAGCGGGCGGGCTGTAGTGGTGTCCATGGCCGAGAACGCTAGGAAATCCGGGGGCCCGGCTCCCATGTGGTGGTCCACCACAGCATCCGGGTGGGCTGTGGTGTTCGCCGCCATGATGGGCGATCGACGGTTCGACCGCGGAAGGCCAAACCCGCGCCGACCGCGCTTCCCCACAATGGGCGCGGTTGCTTCACCCGTTCGGAGGATTGCTCGGTCAGATCCACCCATAGCGCCCGAATGCTCGCTACATTCACGCCGATTCCCGACAGGGGGCGCCGCCCCAGGCAGCCGAAGTGCTGGTAGAGCCCGGTGCGACGTCCGAGAGGTGTTGACTGACATGCCCCAACGGCCTGCAACCGACAGCCCGGCGTACGGACCGCTCGACCCGCTCGGCCACCACCGAGGCCCGGTCGGCCGGAACCTGCCGGACGCCCCCGACGCCCTGACCGCCGACGCCCCGACCGCCGACGAACTGCGGCTGCCCGCGCAGGCCACAACCGACCGGCACGAACCCGCCGTCCCCGCCCCCGGGCCGGTCGGCGGCCACTCCGGGCACTCCGGCCCGGCCCCGCAGAACGGCCAACTCGCCGCGCTCATCGAGGAGGCCGGCTTCTCGCACGCGGGCCTGGCCCGCCGGGTCGACCAGCTCGGCCTGGAGCACGGCCTCGACCTGCGCTACGACAAGACCTCGGTCACCCGCTGGCTGCGCGGCCAGCAGCCCCGCGGCGCCACCCCCGCGCTGATCGCCGAGGTCTTCACCCGCCGCCTCGGCCGCCGCCTCACCGCCCAGGACCTCGGCCTGGACGCCTGCGCCCCGGTGTACGCGGGCCTGGAGTTCGCCGAGACCCCGCAGGAGGCGGTGGACATCGTGGCGAGCATGTGGCGCAAGGACAACGGCCCGCAGTCCGAACTGCGCCGGATCGCCTTCACCCCGGCCGGCCTGGTCGTCCCCAGCCGGGACTGGCTGATCGGCCGCACGGACGAGCGCGTCGCCCGGGACGGCTCGACGATGGCCCGCCCCGACGTCGCCACCGGTCCGCCCACCGGTCCGCCCGCCGCCACCGCCGGTACCGCCGGCACCGCGGCATCCGCCGCATCCACCGCGCCCGCCCAGAGCGTGCCCCCCGCGCCGGGCGCTCCCCCTCCGAGCCCGGCGCGCGGCCAGGCCCACCACGGGGCCCCCGGCATGCGCCCCGTCCCGGGCGCGGCCGTCCCCGCCGGGCCCACCATCGGCCGGGTGCCCACCCAGAGCCGGCGCCCGCCGACCGCCGTCGAGCCGCCGTACACCGAACCGGCCCGCGAGTCGCGCCCCGCCCTGCGGGTCGGCCGCGGCGACATCGCCGCCATCCGAGCCGTCGGCGACCTCTTCCGGGCGCTCGATCACGCCTACGGCGGCGGGCACGCCCGGCAGGCGCTGGTCCGCTACCTGGAGAGCGAGGCCGAGCCGATGCTGCGCGGCCGCTACGGCGAGCAGATCGGCCGGGCGCTGTTCGGCGCCGTCGCCGACCTGACCAGGCTGGCCGGCTGGACGTCCTTCGACATCGCCGCGCACGGCCTCGCCCAGCGCTACTTCGTCCAGGCGCTGCGCCTGTCCCAGGCCGCCGGGGACCGCGCGCTCGGCGGGTACGTCCTGGTGACGATGAGCCAGCAGGCCGTCCACCTGGGCCACGGCCGGGAGGCCGTCCAACTGGCCAGGGTCGCCCAGCAGGGCGTGGGCACCGCCGTGCCGCCGGTGGTCCAGTCGCTGATGCACGCCGCCGAGGCGCGCGGACACGGCCTGCTGGGCGACGTCCGGGCCTGCACCACCGCGCTGGTGCGCTCCGAGCGGGCACTCGCAGCGGCCCGGGTCGGCGACGAACTGCCCTCCTGGGCGCGGTACTTCGACGAGGCCCAGCTCTCCGACGAGTTCGCCCACTGCTACCGCGACCTCCAGCAGTGGCGCACCTCCGCGCAGCACGCCGAGAAGTCGTTGCGGCTGCGCTCACCCGCCTACGCGCGCAGCCGGATCTTCTGCCGGCTGGTGCTGGCCACCGCCCGGCTCGGCATGGGGGACCTCGACGAGGCCTGCACCATGGCCACCGACGCGCTGCGGGCGGCGGGGGAGATGCGCTCGGCCCGCTCGCTGGAGTACGTCCGGGACTTCCACCGCCGCCTCACCCCCTACCGGGGCAGCCCGGTGGCCCGCGCCTTCGAGGAGACGGCCCGCCAGGCCGGCGTGATCTGAGGACCCGTCGAAGAGGGGCCGACCGGGCGAGCCCCGGCGGCCCTGGAAACCCGTCCGGCCCGGGTCCGCCCCGGGCCGAAGGGCCCGTCCGCCCGGCACCGGCACCGGATCCGAGTGCCCCGGCGGCGGGTGGGACCGCCCCGGCGACGGGCGGGAGCGAAGCGGCTCACCAGCTCTCGGCCCGGACGCGCGGCTGCCCGGCCTCCGGCGCGGGCGGCCGGACGCTGCCGCCGCGCACCCGCTGCGCCACCAGCGGGAACACCAGCACCGAGAGCATGCCGGCGCCGACCAGCGCGGCCGCCGTCGAGGACGGCAGGTGGCCGTCGTCCACCTCGATGGTGGTGATCACCACGACCAGCGGCAGCGCCGTCGCGCCGTAGAGCCCGAGCGCCGTGCGGTCCCGCCGGCCGAGTCCGGCCGGGGCGAGCAGCCCGGCGGGCAGTCCGCGCACGGCCAGGAGCAGCAGCAGGAACACCGGGACGAGCAGTATCGTGCCGGGATCGTCCAGCAGGGCGGCCAGGTCGAAGTTCATCCCGCTGACCACGAAGAACACCGGCACCAGGAAACCGAAGCCGATGCTCTCCAGCTTGGCCTCGATCACCTCCTCCTCGGCCCGGCGGATGTCGGAGAGCAGCAGCCGGGAGACGATCCCGGCGGTGAAGGCGCCGAGCAGCATGTCCAGGTCGAGCCAGATCGCGGCGGCGACCATGACGGCGAGCACCAGGATCACGGCCCGGACGGCGAACTGCCCGGAGGTGCGCAGGGTGCGCTCGATGAGCCGGGTGGCCCAGGCGGGCCGGGGGCGGCGTGCGCCGAGGACCGCGACGGCGGTGATCACCGCGAAGGCGCCGAGGATGACGGCCGTCCGGACCGGGGAGTTGCCGCTGAGCAGGATGGCGATCGCGATGATCGGCCCGAACTCGCCGACCGCCCCGGTGGCTATCACCAACGAGCCGAAGGGGGTGGGGAGTTCGCCGGAGTCGCGAAGGATCGGCAGGATGGTCCCGAGGGCGGTGGTGGTGAGCGCGAGCCCGGCGAAGGCGCCGTTCAGCGGGTCCCGGTTGACCAGCGCGCCCACGCCGAGCGCCACCACGAGCGAGACCAGCCACGCGGTGCCCGCCCGTTTCAGCGGGCCGCCGCGCAGCTTGGCGAAGTCGATCTCGTACCCGGCCAGGAACATCAGCATGGCCAGGCCGAACTGGGAGAGCGCGTTGACCAGTTCGTCGACGTGCGCCCAGTTCAGGACGTCGGGGCCGATCAGGACGCCGAGCAGGATCTCGAACACGACGGTCGGGACGGCGATCCACCGCAGCAGGCGGTCGGCGAGCAGCGGCGCGGCGACGGCCGCGGCGGGGATCAGGATCAGGGCCACCGGCTGGACGGCGGCGCTCACCGCGCAGCCGGCCGTACGGTGTAAATCATCCGATGAGCGGTCATGTCGGCATCCTGGCACGTCGCCGCTCCGTCACCCATCGGCAGGTCGTCAGCGTGTCCCGGGAGCCAAGAGCCAAGAGCCGAGAGCCCGACGGGCTCAGGCCGCCGCCTCGGCCTCCCGGGCGTCGGCCGGGACGCCGAAGTCGCGCAGCACCGCCTGCGCCGCCCGCCGCCCGGACACCAGCGCCCCCTGCACGGTGCTGGTGTCCCGGTGGTCCCCGGCGACGTACAGCCCGGCCAGCACCCGCACCGGGCGCCGGGGGTTGTGCGGCGGCGGCATCGCGGGCAGCGCGTCCGGGACGTGCCGCACGTTCAGGAACTGCCAGCCGGTGGTCGAGGTGCCGTACAGCTCGGCGAGCCGGGCCCGGACCGCCGGTTCCAGCCCGGCCGGGCCGCCCGCGTCGAAGGAGCGCCGCGCGAGCACGGTGGTGGCGATCAGTGCCTGCCCGGCGGGGGCGTAGGAGGGGTGCAGTTCGCTGAGCACCAGCGAGTGCGAGACCAGCGGCGGCTGCCCGCCGGGCCGGTCGCCGTCGAGCAGCAGGACGGCCTCGCCCAGCGGGGTGCGGTCGGCCGCGTGGTAGAAGGTCGTGACGGGGTGGAAGTCCGGCAGCCGTAGCCCGGGCAGCAGTTCGGCGGCGGAGCGGGCGTCGGTGGCGAGGACGACGGCCTGGGCGCCGATCCGCCCGTGGGCGACGGTCTCCACGCCGTCGGCGGTGATCGAGGTGACCTGCACCCCGGTGCGTACGGTGCCGGCGGGCAGGGTGGTGGCCAGCTGGGCCGGCACGGCCGCGATCCCGCCGGCGGGCAGACAGAGCCGTCCGCGTGCGTAGGAGCGCAGGACCAGGTCGGCGATCCGGCTGCTGGTGCCGAGGGCGGGGTCGCTGAGCAGCGCGCTGAGCAGTGGCCGCAGGAAGCCGTCGAGGGTGCGCGGGGCGAGCCCGTGGCCGGCCAGCGCGCGGGCGGTGGTGGTCTCCGGGCGGGCCTTGAGGCGGCTGGCGGGGGTGGTGGCGAGCCGGCCGAGCCAGCTGCCGAGCCGGGCCTTGTCCAGCGGGCTGCCGAGTGGGGCGCGGGTGGCGGCCTGCCGGGCGGTGGTGAGCTGCGGGTCCCCGGTGCGGTAGCGGCGGCCGGCGCTGTGCACGAGGACTCCGGCGGCGAGCGGGCGCAGGTCGAGGCGGTCGAGGTCGAGGACGCGGCGGAGTTCGGGGAAGGCGGTGTTCAGCAGGTGGCTGCCGTCGTCGAGCCGGAATCCGTCCAGTTCGCGGGTGGCCATCCGGCCGCCGATCCGGTCCGTGGCCTCCAGGATCTGCACGGTGAGGCCGCGACCGGTGAGCGTGCGTGCGGCGGCCAGGCCGGCGAGTCCGGCGCCGATGACGATGACGTCAGGGTCGGACGGGCGGCGGGCGCGGCGGGTGAAGTCGTATGTGGGCACTGGCGTGCTCCCTCCCTGGTCCCGGGGCTCCGGCCGACGCAGGCAGCGGGGTGCCGGGACACGGTCCGACGGTGTGATGCCCAGTCAGTGTGAGCATCAGACAAGCGCATCGGGCCCGATCCAAGGGGCGAGAGGGGGCGTGCGGCACCGGACGGGAGCGCGGTCACGGACAGTGCGCCGTTGGGGCCGGGTTCCGGGGTCGGCGGGCGCGCACGGTCACCGGGGGCGTGCGACGCGCCTGGTGTGTGCTCCCGTGCGCCCCCTCCCGGAGCCCCGTCCGACCCCCACCCGATCTCCGCCCGGCATATGCCCCTGGCCAGCGCGAATGCCGTAGCCGCCGTACGCAGCGGGACGTACCGGAGCCCTGCGGCGGAGCCCGTGCCGGAGCCCCGCGGCGGACCGCAGGGTTCCGCGCCGCCGGTCGCCCCCGGCGTCACTCACAGCACCGTGCGCACCATCCCAGCGCCATTCACGGCGCCGCGCGCACTGCTACTCACCCCGCCACTCACGGCGCCGCGCGCACCGCCACTCACAGCGCCGCGCGCACCGCCGCGTCCACGTCCGGGTGCGCGAAGCGGAAGCCCGCGTCCAGCAGCCGCCGCGGCACCACCCGGTGGCTGCCGACCACCTCGACCGCCAGCTCGCCGAGCACGACCTTGAGCACCGCCTCCGGCACCGGGAACGGGGTCGGCCGCCGGAGCACCCGCCCGAACGCCGCCGTCAGCTCGGCGTTGGTGACGGGGTCGGGCGCGGTGAGGTTGACGGCGCCCGAGAGGTCGTCCCGGTCGATCAGGAACCGCAGCGCGGCGACCTGGTCGGCCAGCGAGATGAAGCTCCAGTACTGCCGCCCGTCGCCGAGCCGCCCGCCCAGCCCCAGCTTGAACAGCGGGAACAGCCGTGCCCCGGCCCCGCCGGCCGCGGACAGCACCATCCCGGTGCGCGGGTGGACGACCCGGATGCCGGCCAGCTCGGCCGGCCGCGCGGCCGCCTCCCACTCCACGCAGACCTCGGCCAGGAAGTCGTCGCCGGCGGGGGAGTCCTCGTCGATCACCCGGTTGCCGGTCTGCCCGTACCAGCCGACGGCGGAGGCGCTGACCAGCACCCGGGGCGGCTCCTTGAGCGCGGCCAGTGCGACGGCCAGCGTCTCGGTGCCGAGTGCCCGGCTCTCCCGGATCTCCCGCTTGTAGGCGTCCGTCCAGCGGTGGTCGCCGACTCCGGCGCCGGCCAGGTGCACGACCGCCTCGACCCCGGCCAGTCCGTCCTGATCGACCTGGCCGAGCAGCGGGTTCCAGCCGATGGCCGTGCTGCCGTCGGGCTGCGGGCCCGTCCTGGAGCGGCGCCGGACGAGCCGGACCACCTCGTGGCCGTCCGCCAGCAGGGAGCGGACGAGAGCCGAACCGATCAATCCCGTGGAGCCCGTGACAGCGATGCGCATGCGTCCATCCTCCCAGTTCCCGAAGCCCTGTCATGTCGGCATGCGTCTCATTAGCATGACGCGCATGCACGAGGACAATCTGATCATCCGCCCAGCTCAGCCTGAGGACGAGGGTGAACTCGCCGTTCTCAACCGTGCCGCCTGGTCCCCGCTGGCCGACGTCTCCCCGCAGCCGCCCGAGGAGGACGGCGTCTTCGACGAACGGCACACCCCGGAGCAGTACCTGGTCGCCCTCCTGGCGGGCCGGGTGGTCGGCTACGTCCGCCAGGTCCCGCCGACCCCGCTGGCCAGCAACCGGCACGTCCGGCAGATCCAGGGCCTGGTCGTCGACGGCACGGTCCGCGGCCGGGGCGTCGGTCGGCGCCTGGTCGAGGCGGCCTGCGAGGCCGCCCGGGCCGCGGGCGCGCGCAAGCTGACCCTGCGGGTGCTCGGCTGGAACACCCCGGCCCGCCGCCTCTACGAGGGCTGCGGCTTCGTCGTCGAGGGCTCGCTGGCGGAGGAGTTCCTGATCGACGGGTCCTACGTGGACGATATCTGGATGGCCCGCCGCCTGGCGGACTGACCTGCCCGACCGGCCTTGCTACCCGCCACATCTGACGGTCAGTCAGGTGTGGCGGGTGGTGCAGAGTCGTGACCGATCCGCTCTGTCTGGACCAGCACCCCGCCGGGTACCGTACGGCCGTGAGCAACTCGACGCCCCCCGGGTGGTACCCGGTCCCCGGTGCGGACGGCACCCCCGGTCACGAGCGCTGGTGGGACGGCAACGCCTGGACCAGCGAGGTACGCCCGCTTCAGGGCGGCGTCGGCCACCTCGCCGACGCCCCCACCCAGGGCTGGCAGCCCCCCGGCCGGCAGCCCGGGTACGGCTACGGCGGCCCGCAGGACGCCCCCGGCTACGGCTACCCGGGCAGCGCCCCCGCCCCGGGCTACGGCTACCCGGGCCAGGACGGCTACTACCCGGCGCAGGACGGCTACCCCGCCCAGGGTGCGGGCTACGGCTACCCGGCGCCGGGCTACCCGCAGCAGTCGGCGCCCCGCCGGGTGAGGCCCGGCCTGGTCGTCGGCATCGCGGTCGCCGTCCTCGCCGTGGGCGGGACCGTCGCCGGGATCGCGCTCAGCGGCGGCTCCCCGCAGGCCGACCCGGCCCCGAACCCGACCGTCACCATCACCCGGGGCGCCGGCCCCGCCCCGAGCCCCACGGCGGGCACGCCCGCCCCGACGCCCACCCCGACGCCCGCGCCCAAGCCGGCGCCGACCGTCAGGAGCACCGTCCCGGACACCCAGCACGCGATCACCGTCCCGGTGTTCGACGGCTGGGACGTGGCGCCCAACTCCCCGCACTCCACGGTCTACCTGGGCACCGGCCGCTACTCCTGCCCGGACGGCAGCTCCTGCATCCGCGGCCAGTTCTCGGTCGAGAAGGACACCGTCCAGGGCGTCACCGCCAAGACGGCCGCCGAGGCCACGATGCCCGCGTACGCCGGCCAGATCTTCACCGGGATCAGCTCGCACACCGACTCCGGCTCCGGCTACACGAGCGTCGCGGGCGTGGCCGGCTACGCCGTGCGCTGGCACATCCGCACCGCGGACGGCACCCAGGGCTACGTCCTGCTGGCGGCCGTCCCGGCCAAGGGCGGCGGCTTCGTGGTGTTCGAGGGCGGGGTGGACGACACCCCGAGCGCGCCGGACGCGTCCGTGCTGGACCAGATCCTCAAGGGCGTCAGGCAGGACGGCACGTCCGGCGGCGGCAGCACCGCCTGACGCGTCCGGCCCCGCTCATGCCGTGGGCGTGTCTGACACGTCCTAATCCCCGTAGCGCTCCCAGAGCTTGGGAAACCGTTTCGCCATGACGTCCGGGTCGTCGAAGTCCAGCGCGGCCCCGGCCGGTCGGCCGGACTGCCGCCCGCCCACCTCGGGCAGCGGCAGCCCGGTCAGCTGCTCGTACGCCTCGTCGGCGGCGTAGCCGAGGTCCTCGGCCTCGCCGTCCTCCTCCTCGTCGAACTCGGGCAGCAGGTCCGCCAGGTCGTCCGGTTCGAACAGAGCGCCCTCGAAGACGTCCCGGCCCTGGCCGATCAGCCAGCAGCGGAAGTAGTCGAAGGTGTCGTCGGAGGCGCCGTCCAGCAGCAGGTAGGCGGCGCCCCAGAGGTCGTGGCGGTAGGCCCGCTGGAACCGGGCCTCGAACAGCCGGGCGAAGTCGATGACGTCGTCCGGGGTCAGCTGGACCAGCCGTTCCACCAGCCGGTCGGCCTGCTCGTCCGGATCGCCGTCGGCGTCCTCCCGGGTCTCGTCGATCATCTGCCAGAAGTCGGTCTCGTCCATCACCGCTCCAGCATCCCCGTTCGCCAGCCCCCGCGCATGCCACGGCCCGGCGAAACGCTGGTGATGTTCGACGCAGCCAGGCGTGTTCGTCGCAGCCCGAGACGAGCGGGCGCGGCCGGAAGCAGGCGCACGACGGGCGGCCCCGGGCAACGGCGGAGCCCCGCGCCGTCCGGGGACGACGCGGGGCTCCGTGCAGCCGAAACCGCGGACCAGCAGTGGTGCCTTACAGGCCGAGCTCGACCTCGAACTCGCCGGCCTCCAGGATCTCCTTGACCGCGACCAGGTAGCGGGCGGCGTCGGCGCCGTCCACCAGGCGGTGGTCGTAGGAGAGCGACAGGTAGGTCATGTCGCGGATGCCGATGGCGGTGCCGCCGTCGGCCTCGATGACCACCGGGCGCTTGACGGTGGCACCGATGCCCAGGATGGCGACCTGGTTCGGCGGCACGATCACGGTGTCGAACAGCGCACCGCGCGAGCCGGTGTTGCTGATGGTGAAGGTGGCGCCGGACAGCTCGTCCGGGGTGATCTTGCTGTCGCGGACCTTGGCGGCCAGCTCGGCGGTCTTCTTCGAGATGCCGGCGATGTTGAGGTCGCCCGCACCCTTGATGACCGGGGTCATCAGACCCTTCTCGGAGTCCACCGCGATACCGATGTTCTCGGTGTCGAAGTAGGTGATGGTGCCCTCGGCCTCGTTGATCCGGGCGTTGACGACCGCGTGGGTCTTCAGCGCCTGGGCCGCGGCCTTGACGAAGAACGGCATCGGGGACAGCTTGACGCCCTCGCGGGCGAGGAAGCCCTCCTTGGCCTTGCCGCGCAGCGACATGATCTTGGTGACGTCCACCTCGACCACGCTGGTCAGCTGGGCCTGCTCGTGCAGCGCCTTCAGCATGTTGTCGCCGATGACCTTGCGCATGCGGGTCATCTTGACCGTCTGACCGCGCAGGGCGGACGGCGCGGCGGCGGCCTTCGGCGCAGCGGCCGGAGCGGCCGGAGCGGCGGCGGCGACCGGGGCCGGGGCGGCCTTGGCGGCCTCCGCGGCGGCGACGACGTCCTGCTTGCGGATGCGGCCGCCGACGCCGGTACCGGCGACGGAGGACAGCTCGACACCGTGCTCGGCGGCGAGCTTGCGCACCAGCGGGGTGACGTAGGCGTCACCGGCGTCGGCCACCGGGGCAGCCGGCGCGGCCGGGGCGACGGGGGCCGGAGCGGCGACCGGAGCGGGCGCGGCCGGGGCCACCGGGGCCGGAGCGGCGGCGACGGGGGCCGGAGCAGCCGGGGCGACGGGGGCCGGAGCAGCGACCGGAGCGGGCGCGGCGACCGGAGCCGGAGCGGCCACCGGGGCCGGGGCGGCGGCGACGGCACCCGCGGCACCGATCAGCGCGAGCTGGGCGCCGACCTCGGCGGTCTCGTCCTCGCCGACCAGGATCTTCACCACGACACCGGCGATCGGCGACGGGATCTCGGTGTCGACCTTGTCGGTGGAGACCTCGAGCAGCGGCTCGTCGACCTCGACCGTCTCACCCTCGGCCTTCAGCCAGCGGGTGACGGTGCCCTCGGTGACCGACTCGCCCAGCGCGGGCAGCAGGACCGGGGTGGCGTCGGCGGCCGGAGCGGCAGCCGGGGCCGCCGGGGCGGCAGCGGCGACCGGGGCGGGGGCGGCGGGCGCCTCCACGACCGGGGCCGGGGCGGCGACGGGCGCGGCCTCGGCGACCGGGGCCGCGGCGGCGACCGGGGCACCGGAGCCGTCGTCGATGATCGCCAGCTCGGCGCCGACGTCGACGGTCTCGTCCTCGCCGACCTTGATCGAGGCCAGGATGCCGGAGGCCGGCGACGGGATCTCGGTGTCGACCTTGTCGGTCGACACCTCGAGCAGCGGCTCGTCGACCTCGACACGCTCACCCTCGGCCTTCAGCCAACGGGTGACGGTGCCCTCGGAAACGCTCTCGCCCAGCGCGGGCAGTGTTACTGAGACCGCCATGGTTTCAGCGACTCCTATCAAGTCTTGCGTACTGGAAATGGGGGGTGGTGGCGTGATCAGTCGTGCGCGTGCAGCGGCTTGCCGGCCAGCGCCAGGTGCGCCTCGCCCAGGGCCTCGGACTGGGTCGGGTGCGCGTGGATGAGCTGCGCGACCTCGGCCGGCAGGGCCTCCCAGTTGTAGATCAGCTGAGCTTCGCCGACCTGCTCGCCCATGCGGGCGCCGACCATGTGGACGCCGACCACGGCGCCGTCCTTGACCTGGACGAGCTTGATCTCGCCGGCGGTCTTCAGGATCTTGCTCTTGCCGTTGCCGGCCAGGTTGTACTTGAGGGTGACGACCTTCTCCTTGCCGTACAGCTCGACGGCCTTGGCCTCGGAGATGCCGACGGAGGCCACCTCGGGGTTGGAGTAGGTCACGCGCGGGACGCCGTCGTAGTCGATCGGCACCGGCTTGAGGCCGGCCAGGCGCTCGGCGACCAGGATGCCCTCGGCGAAGCCGACGTGGGCCAGCTGCAGGGTCGGGGCGAGGTCGCCGACGGCCGAGATGGTGGGCACGTTGGTGCGCATGTACTCGTCGACCAGGACGTAGCCGCGGTCCATCGCGACGCCGTTCTCCTCGTAGCCGAGGCCGGACGAGACCGGGCCGCGGCCGATGGCGACGAGCAGCAGGTCGGCGTCGATCTGCTTGCCGTTCTCGGTGGAGACGCGGACACCGGCCTCGGTGTACTCGACGCCCGAGAAGCGGGCCTTCAGCTCGAACTTGATGCCGCGCTTGCGGAACGCGCGCTCCAGCAGCTTGGAGGAGTTCTCGTCCTCCAGCGGGACGAGGTGCGGCAGCGCCTCGACGATGGTGACCTCGACGCCGAAGGACTTCCAGACCGAGGCGAACTCGACGCCGATCACGCCGCCGCCGAGGATGACGGCCGACTTCGGGATGCGGTCGAGCTTGAGCGCGTGGTCCGAGGAGATCACGCGGTTGCCGTCGATCTCCAGGCCCGGGATCGAGCGCGGCACGGAGCCGGTGGCCAGGACGATGTGGCGGCCCTCGATGCGCTGGCCGTTGACGTCCACCGAGGTCTGCGAGGAGAGCTTGCCCGCGCCCTGGATGAAGGTGACCTTGCGGGAGGCGACCAGGCCCTGGAGGCCCTTGTACAGGCCGGCGATGACGTCGTCCTTGTACTTGTGGACGCCGTTGATGTCGATGCCCTGGAAGGTGGCCAGAACGCCGAACTCGGCGGCCTCCTTCGTCTCGTCCGCGATCTCGGCGGCGTGCAGCAGAGCCTTGGTCGGGATGCAGCCGCGGTGCAGGCAGGTGCCGCCCAGCTCCCCCTTCTCGACCAGGGCGACGCTCAGGCCCAGCTGAGCGGCGCGGAGCGCCGCGGCGTAACCGCCGCTTCCGCCTCCGAGAATGACTACGTCGAAAACGGTGCTGGCGTCGTTCGCCACGTCACGTCCTCCATGCAATGGGGTGGGTCGCCGGGCCGGTCGCGGTCCGGTGGGGTCGGAAGCCTTTGTGAGGCGCCCAGTCGTGCCGGAAATACATCTTCGCACTTGTTCGCGGTGGCTGATGTCCGGGTCCACCCCAGGGGTGGCCCACAGAGCGGTCACCGGGGCGGGAATACCCCCGACGGAAGGGCATCATTGCAGCTCAACGCGGGGTTGACAGCCGCCGGACGGGCGTCGGCGCGGCCTCGCGGCGCCACCTCTTCCGCAGGGTGGAACAAAGTTTCGCCCGCAGCGAACAGAGGTGCGGAGCGGAGCCCCGGCCTACTCGCAGGTAACCGGAGCCGGCGCGCGAACGCCGACGGGGGCCCGGCGCACGCGCGCCGGACCCCCGTCGAATCGGTGCCTGGTCAGGCCTTGCCGCCCGCCGCGGTCTGCTCGGCGAACCGGACCAGGGTGCGCACCGCGCTCGCGGTGCCGCCCTTCGGGGTGTAGCCGAACGGCGCGCTCTCGTGGAACGCCGGGCCGGCGATGTCCAGGTGGGCCCAGTCGATGCCCTCGGCCACGAACTCCTTCAGGAACAGGCCGGCCACCAGGCCGCCGCCCATCCGCTCGCCCATGTTCGCCAGGTCGGCGATGGTCGACTCGGTCATGCCCTTGCGCAGCTCGGCCGGCAGCGGCATCGGCCAGGACTGCTCGCCGACCTCGCCCGAGACGGTGTGCAGGGTCTCGCGCAGCTCGTCGTTGTTGGACATCACGCCGAAGGTGCGGTTGCCCAGGGCCAGCACCATGGCGCCGGTCAGGGTCGCCACGTCGACGATGACGTCCGGGTTCTCCTCGCCGGCGCGCACGATCGCGTCGGCCAGCACCAGACGGCCCTCGGCGTCGGTGTTCAGCACCTCGACGGTCTTGCCGCCGTACATGCGCAGCACGTCGCCGGGGCGGGTGGCGGAGCCGGACGGCATGTTCTCGGCCAGCGCCAGCCAGCCGGTCACGTTGACGGCCAGGCCCAGGCGCTTGGCGGCCACCACGGCGGCGAACACGGCGGCGGCGCCGGCCATGTCGCACTTCATGGTCTCGTTGTGGCCGGCCGGCTTCAGCGAGATGCCGCCCGAGTCGTAGGTGATGCCCTTGCCGATGAAGGCCAGCGTGGCCTTCGCCTTCGGGTGGGTGTAGGCCACCTTCACCAGCCGCGGCGGGTTGGCCGAGCCGTTGCCGACGCCCAGCAGGCCGCCGAAGCCGCCCTTGAGCAGCGCCTTCTCGTCCAGCACCTCGACCTTGAGGCCGTGCTCCTTGCCGGCCGCCTGGGCGATCGCGGCGAAGCTCTTCGGGTTCAGGTCGTTCGGCGCGGTGTTGACCAGGTCACGGGCCCGGTTCATCTCCTCGCCGACCGCGGCGGCGCGCTCCACGGCCGCCTTGGCGTCCTTGCTGCCCTTGCGGGGGGCCAGCACGACCAGCTCGCCGACCGGCTCCTTGCCACTGCCGTCGGCCTTGTAGGTGCCGAAGGCGTACGAGCCGAGCAGGCCGCCCAGCGCGACGGCCTCGACCTCGTCCGCGGACTCGGTCGGCAGGGCCAGCGCGGCCTTCTTGGCGCCGGCCAGGGTGCGGGCGGCGACACCAGCGGCGCGGCGCAGCGCCTCCAGCTGGTAGCCGGCCTCGGCGGCCTCGCCGAGGCCGACCGCGAGCACGAGCGCGGCCTTCAGGCCGGCGGGGGAGGGCACCTTGACGGCCTCGCCCTCGGCGCCGGTCGCGCCCAGGGTGCTGAGGACCTCGGTCAGCTTGCCCTCGAACGCCTCGTTCACGGCCTCGGAGCCGGGGGCCAGCACGATGCCCTTGGGGCCCTTGGCGACACCGACCACCAGGGCGTCCGCGCGCAGCGAGGCGGCGGAGGAGGTGCTCACAGACAATGCAGTCACGTAATGCGTCCTGTTCTTTCGCGGTCCACGGCCGGTTGCGGCGAGGCTGCCGCACCGGCGCAACCCGCCGTCGCAGGCCGGACCGCCCGGCACGCCCCGGGTCCGGGCCCCCTGGCGCGCGCACCCGCGCAGTTCGCGGCCACGCACACCAGAGGCCCCGGCTCCTCGGGTCACGCCGGGCGGGCAGGACCTGCGGCGGTGCAGGGCTGCGGTGCTCCCCGCATGGTAGTCCGCATGGTGGGATCACGCGCCGCCCGGTATCAGCCGAGCAACGCCAGGGCGAACAGCGAGGCGGTCGCGGCGGTTTCCGCCATCGCGCCGAGCACGTCCCCGGTGATTCCGCCGAACCGCCGTACGCAGCGCCGGAGCAGCAGCTGGGCGCAGCCGACGCCGAGCACAACGGCCAGGGGGAGAAGGAAGGTTGACGATCCGTCAAATATTCCGAGTGTGGCCAGGGCGAGCGCCGCGGCGGCCGTCCCCGCGACCGCTCCGGCGGGTGCCACGGTGCCCGCCACCATCGCGCCCAGGCCGCCCGGCCGGGCGGCCGGCACCGACCGCAGGCAGCCCCAGGCGAGCGCGCACCGCGCGGTCACCGCCGACGCCAGCACCGCGAGCGCGCCGCGCGTGGTCGACTCGGCGAACTGTCCGGCCAGTGCCGCGATCTGGGCCAGCAGCACGAGAACGAGGGTCAGGACGCCGAACGGGCCGATGTCGGACTGCTTCATGATGCGCAGCGCGTCCTCGGCCGGTTTCCCGCTGCCCAGGCCGTCGGCCACGTCCGCCAGACCGTCCAGGTGCAGCCCCCGGGTGAGCGCGGCCAGCACCCCCACCGCCGCCACCGCCCCGAGCAGCCCGCCGGCCCGCCAGGCCACCAGCGCCCCCGCCCCGGCGGCCGCCGTGCCGAGCACCAGCCCCACCACCGGGGCCGCCGTCATCGCCCGCGCCGCCGCGGCCCGGTCCCACCGCTCCACCCGCACCCGCAGCACGGACAGCGTCCCGAACCCGAACCGGAGCCCCTCGGCCCAACTGGCGCCCTGCACGACGTGTTTCCCTCCGAACGGAAGCGCCCCGTCCGATGTGCCGGACGGGGCGCCGATGATCCTGGTGCCGCGGGTTGCCGCGGGTTGCTACAGCCGCCGCAGCAGGTCCGCCGCCGATGGCAGCTTCGGCTGCTCCTTCGGCGCCGACGGCACGAACGGCCGCGGGGCCTCGTCCGCGAGCGCGTCGCCCGCGGCCTGGAGCAGCGGCAGGGCCAGCAGCGCGCCGAGGCCCTCGCCCATGGTGATCCCCTGGTCCTGCAACGGCGTCAGGGTGAGGCGGTCGTAGGCCTTGGCCTGGGCGGGCTCGCCGCTGGACTGCCCGGCCCGCCACCACTCCGGCGCCCGGAAGGCGATCCGCTGCGCGACCAGCGCGCAGGCCGCCGAGACGACGCCGTCCAGCACCACCGGGAGCCGTCGCACCGCGGCCTGGAGCAGGAAGCCGGTGATCGCCGCGAAGTCGGCCCCGCCGGTGGCGCCGAGCAGCGCCAGCTGGTCGCCGAGGACGGGCCGGGCCCGTCGCAGGGAGTCGCGGATGGTGGCGCACTTGACCATCCAGACCCGGTCGTCGACGCCCGAGCCGCGCCCGGTGACGGCGGCCGCGTCCGTTCCGCACAGCGCGCCGACCAGGACGGCGGCGACGGTGGTGGCGCCGACGCCGAGGTCGCCGAGCAGCACCAGGTCGGTGCCGGCGTCGGCCTCCTCGTCGGCGACGGCCATGCCGGCCCGGAAGGCCCGCGCGGTCTCCTCCGGGGTGAGCGCGTCCTCGACGTCGATCCGGCCGGAGCCGCGCCGGATCCGGTGGGTGACCACGTCGTCCGGGAAGTCGGCGGGGTCGGCGTCCACCGCGACGTCGACGACCCGCACCTCGGCGCCGTAGCGCCGGGCCAGCCGGGCGACCGGCGCGGTGCCGTCCAGGACGGCGCGCACCCGCGCGGCGGTGCCGCCCTTGGCGGGCAGCCGGGACACCCCGAGCGCGGCCACGCCGTGGTCGGCGGCGAACAACAGCACCTTGGGGGCCGACACCGGCCGCACGGGGGATCGCCCCTGTACGGACGACAGCCAGCTGCCCAGCTCCTCCAGCTTGCCGAGCCCGCCGCGCGGTCGGCCGGCCTCCTGCCAGCGTTCCTCGGCGGCCCGTCGGGCGCTCTCGTCGGGGCGCTCGACGAGCGAGGAGAACGTATCGAGATCCACGGTCGTGTCCATCGTCCGGAAGGCTACACGCCGCAGATGTTCAGGCGGCGGCTGGCTTGACGGTCAGAACCTGCCCGGCCACGACCAGCAGCACACGCTCGGAGGCGTCCGCCACGGCCATGTTCAGCCGGCCCAGGGTGTCGCGGAAGCGCCGACCTGCGGCGGTCGCCGGGACGACGCCCATCCCGACCTCGTTGCTGACCGCGACGGCCGTCCGCCCGGTGGCCGCCCAGGCCCGCGCCAGGGCCTCGCAGCGCCGCTGGACGGCGGCCTCCCCGCCCGCCGCCCAGACCGCGTCGTCCCAGGCGCCGCACTCGTCCATCACGGCGGTCAGCCACAGCGCCAGGCAGTCGACCAGCACCGGCGCCGGGTCGGTCCGGTCGGCCAGCACGGCCTCCAGGTCGCAGGTCTCGGCGGTGCGCCAGCTCGCCGGCCGCCGCTCGCGGTGCAGGGCGACCCGCTGGGCCCACTCGGCGTCGCCGTCCCGGGTGCCGCCGGTGGCCACGTACAGGACGTCCGGGTGGTCGGCGAGCAACTGCTCGGCCCGGGTGGACTTGCCGGAGCGGGCGCCGCCGAGCAGCAGCGTGCGGGGGAGCGGGTGGTGGATCGCCATGCCGCCCATCCTGCCCGACCGGGCATCCGGACCGTCCGGCCAGGCATACGGAAGATCGGGCCGGGCAGGCTAAGGTGCGCAGCACGCAGGCAGCGTCGTCGGTGGGAGGAGCCGGGCATGGTCTGGACGTGGCGGTACGAGAAGGCGGACGGCACCGCGGTGGTGCCGGAGGGCGCTCAGGAGGAGTTCGCCGGCCAGGGGGACGCCGAGACCTGGATCGGGGAGTCCTGGAAGCAGCTCGCCGAGGACGGCATCGACACGGCGGTCCTGCTGGACGACGACCGGGTGATCTACTCGATGAGCCTGCACGAGGCGTAACCGCCGTCGCGGGGCGGCTACTTGGCCCCGACCACGTGCAGCAGCGCGGCGACCTGCCGGTACGGGTCGGTGCGGCCGGCCCGGTCCTCGGCCTCCAGCAGCTGGGCGAGCTGCCGCCCGTCCACCGGCGGGGTCGCGTCGTCGGGCGCGTTGTCGGTGAAGACCCGTACGCCGTACCAGTGCTTCAGCGGCACCGACACCTCGGAGAGGGTGACGGTGAGGTCGGTGAGGCGGTCGGCGCGGGCGGCCAGCCCGAGCCGGTTGTAGTACCGGTCGCTCTCGAAGGCGTGCAGGGCGGCCCGCCAGTCCCCGGCGGCGGCGGGCCGCAGGGCGAGCGCGTCGCGGTTGCGGACCAGCAGCGAGAGCAGCCCGCCCGGGGCCAGCAGCCGGGCCAGCGAGGCGATCATCGGGTCGGGGGCGGGCAGGTACATCAGGACGCCGTGGCAGAGCACCACGTCGAAGCTGCGCGGGCCGAACCAGCGCCCGCACTGGTGGGCGTCGCCGCTGAGGAGTTGCAGCCGGCCGGCGACCTCCGGCGGTTCCTCGGCGAGCGCCCCCTGGGCGACGCCGAGCGCGACCGGGTCGGAGTCGATGCCGGTGACGTAGTGGCCGGCCCGGGCCAGGCGCAGCGCCTGGGTGCCCTGGCCGCAGCCGATGTCGAGGACGCGCTGCCCGGTGCGGCCGGCCAGCTGCTCGGCGAGCTGCCGGGAGACCAGCTCCTGGCGGACGAAGTTGCGCAGTCCGCCGAGCCGGTCCAGCCAGGCGCCGGTGCCGCCGGCGAAGGAGCCGCTGCGCGAGGGCAGCCGGCGCTCCTGGCCGATCCGGTCGTGGCCGCCGTCCCCCTGACCCGGCAACGCGTACAGGCCGGGCCCCTCCCAGGAAGGGGGGGCCCAGCCGGAGTCCACCGGTTCGGCGGTCAGGGCTTCTCCCCGCGCCGCACCTGCGGCTTGGGCAGTCGCAGCCGGCGCATCTGCAGGATGCGCATCAGGCCGTAGGCGACCGCGCCGCGGGTGTTCTGGCCGGCGAAGCGCTCGGCGAACTGCTTGCGCAGACCGAAGCCGAGGCGGACGAAGTCCAGGATCACCAGCACGAAGAACAGCAGGAACAGCAGCGTGGACAGCAGCTGGATGGCGGGCACCTTGATGATGCTCAGCACCAGGATGACCACGGCGGCGGGCAGGAAGAACTCGGCGAGCGACCAGCGGGCGTCCACGTAGTCGCGGGCGAACTTGCGCACCGGGCCCTTGTCGCGGGCCGGCAGGTGGCGCTCGTCGCCCTCCAGCAGCGCGGTGCGCTGCTTCTCGCGCTCGGAGCGCATCCGCTCGCGGGCCTGGCGGGCGGCCTCCTTGCGGTCCTTGGGCACCGTCACCCGGGTACGCCGGTTGGCCTCGGCCTCACTGCGCTTGGGCGTTGGCCGGCCCTTCTTGGCCTGGGGGTGGCGGGTCTCGTCCGGCTTCTCCAGCACGGTGGCGGAGGCGGCTGCATCATCTGAACGGCGTCGGAACACACCACCAGCGTACGGGGTGCCGGGCGGCTTCTCGGGGTCCCCTCGGACCCAAACGCGTATCGATCCGCGAGGCCGGCCGCCCGCCGGGGTTTCCCGGCCCCTTCCCGTAGGGGATCAATCGGATGGACTATGGAGGGGATGAGAGGCGGATCCACCCGGGGGAGGAGGAAGTCCGCTGGTCGCTGTAGCAGTCTTGTAGCAGGCAGGTGGACTGCGGCGACGGGCTCGCTGCACATACACTCGTCGTGTCTGGTATCGAGATAGAGACCGCAGGCCGGAGAAGGGGGCACCCGAGGCCCATGAGCGACGGAATCATGAAGCGTATGGGGTTGATCTTCCGCTCCAAGGCGAACAAGGCCTTGGACCGGGCGGAGGATCCCCGAGAGACGCTCGACTACTCCTACCAGAAGCAGCTCGAACTGCTGCAGAAGGTACGGCGTGGCGTCGCGGACGTCGCGACCTCGCGCAAGCGCCTGGAACTCCAGCTGACCCAGCTCCAGCAGCAGTCGGCGAAGTACGAGGACCAGGGCCGCAAGGCGCTGTCGCTGGGCCGCGAGGACCTCGCGCGCGAGGCGCTGACCCGCCGGGCCAACATGCAGTCCCAGATCACCGACCTGGAGACGCAGTACCAGGCCCTCCAGGGCGAGGAGGAGAAGCTCACGCTCGCCTCCCAGCGGCTGCAGGCCAAGGTGGACGCCTTCCGCACCAAGAAGGAGACCATCAAGGCCACCTACACCGCGGCTCAGGCGCAGACCCGCATCGCCGAGTCCTTCTCCGGGATCTCGGAGGAGATGGGCGACGTCGGCCTGGCCATCCAGCGGGCCGAGGACAAGACGGCCCAGATGCAGGCCCGGGCCGGTGCGATCGACGAGCTGCTGGCGTCCGGCGCGCTCGACGACTCCAGCGGTCTCGGCCGCAAGGACGACATCGAGGCCGAGCTGGAGCGGGTGGCCGGCGGCACCGACGTCGAGCTGGAGCTGGCTCGGATGAAGGCCGAGCTGGGGGGCCCGTCCTCCGGTCCGGCCGCGATCGAGCAGGGCAAGCCGCAGCAGCCGGAGGCCCACCCCCAGCAGGACACCCCGCGCATCAACTACAACAAGTGATCTGAGCTCCATCCCACGAACCAGGGAGACGCACGGCATGATCATGAGGGTCATGGGTGAGGGGCAGTACGAGGTGGGCGATGACCACCTGAACCTGCTCAACGAGCTCGACGCCGAGCTCGTCACCGCAGTGGAGTCGGGGGACGAGGAGCACTTCCGTCGGGCCTACGGCAAGCTGCTGGACGCGGTGAAGCAGTTCGGCACTCCGGTGCCGCTGGATTCACTGGCGCCGTCCGAGCTGATCCTGCCGAGCGCCGAGGCGACGATCGACGAGGTCCGCGAGCTGTTGATGGCCGACGGCGAGGGAGTGATCCCGGGCTACCCCGAGTAGCCGCCGCGGCTGGTGCCAGACGAAAGGGCGGGTCCCCTCCGGTGGGAGGGGACCCGCCCTTCGTCGTGTCCCGGTGGCCGGGCCAGGTCGGCCCGGCCCGGGTCGGCTACGGCAGGGCCAGCATCCGGTCCAGCGCCGCCTTGGCGTACTTCTCGGTCTCCGGGTCGACGGTGATCACGTTCGGCACCCGGCCCTCGACCAGCGACTCCAGCGCCCAGACGAGGTGCGGCAGGTCGATCCGGTTCATGGTGGAGCAGAAGCAGACCGTCCGGTCCAGGAAGACGATCTCCTTGTCCGGGTGGGCCTTGGCCAGGCGGCGGACGAGGTTCAGCTCGGTGCCGATGGCCCACTTGGAGCCGGGCTCGGCGGCGTCCAGCGCCTTGATGATGTACTCGGTCGAGCCCACCATGTCGGCGGCCGAGACGACCTCGTGCTTGCACTCGGGGTGCACCAGCACGGTGACGCCGGGGATCCGCTCGCGAACGTCGTTCACCGAGTCCACGCTGAACCGGCCGTGCACCGAGCAGTGGCCGCGCCACAGGATCATCTTGGCGTCCCGCAGCTGCTCGGCGGTCAGCCCGCCGTTGGGCTTGTGCGGGTTGTACAGGACGCAGTCGTCCAGCGAGAGGCCCAGGTCGCGCACCGCGGTGTTGCGGCCGAGGTGCTGGTCGGGCAGGAACAGGACCTTCTGGCCCTGCTCGAAGGCCCACTCCAGGGCGCGCTCGGCGTTGGAGGAGGTGCAGATGGTGCCGCCGTGCCTGCCGGTGAAGGCCTTGATGTCGGCGGAGGAGTTCATGTACGAGACCGGGACGGTGACGTCGGCTATGCCGGCGTCGGTCAGCACGTCCCAGCACTCGGCGACCTGCTCGGCGGTGGCCATGTCGGCCATCGAGCAGCCGGCCGCGAGGTCCGGGAGGACGACCTGCTGGGCGTCGCCGGTCAGGATGTCGGCGGACTCGGCCATGAAGTGCACGCCGCAGAAGACGATGTACTCGGCCTCCGGGCGGGCCGCGGCGTCGCGCGCGAGCTTGAAGGAGTCGCCGGTGACGTCGGCGAACTCGATCACCTCGTCGCGCTGGTAGTGGTGTCCGAGGATGAAGACGCGGTCACCGAGCGCGGCCTTGGCGGCGCGGGCGCGCTCGACGAGGTTCGGGTCGGAGGCCGGGGGGAGGTCGCCGGGGCACTCGACGCCGCGCTCGCTGTTCGGGTCGGCCTCGCGGCCGAGCAGCAGCAGAGCGAGCGGCGTCGGAGTGGGGTCGACGCCGTGGGTCTCGGTGATGGTGGTGGTCACGGGCGGGTGCCCTTCTGTGCGGCCGATCAAGCCTGAAGCCTTTTCGTCTAACTGACGCTATCTATGATAACCGGTTAGCGTCAGAGTGACGATGGCCATCCTGTCGATGTGACGAGAACCGCTCGCCGAATCGGACCCTGGCGGAACCGGATGACCGTTTTGGGGTGGTCCTCGCGTGGCCGAATCGATATCCGGCCGGGCCCGGGTATGGCTGAGGCCATGAAGGCAATCGCGATCAACCGCTACGGCGGCCCCGAAGTCGTCGAGTACACCGACCTGCCCGACCCCAAGGTCGGCCCGGACTCGGTCCTGGTGCAGATGCGGGCGGCCGGGGTGAACCCGGTGGACTGGAAGATCCGGGACGGCGCCCTGGACGGCCTGCTGGACGCGCACTTCCCGCTCGTCATGGGCTGGGACCTGGCCGGCGTGGTCCGCGCCGTCGGCGGCGGCGTCACCGAGTTCGCGCCCGGCGACGAGGTCTACGGCTACGTCCGCAAGGACACCGTCGAGCACGGCACCTACGCCGAACTCGTCTCCGCCCCGGTCCGCACCCTCGCCCGCAAGCCGGCCGCACTGGACTGGGCCCAGGCCGGCGGCCTGCCGCTGGCCGGGCTCACCGCGCTGCAGAGCCTCAAGGCACTGCGGCTGCGGGCGGGGGAGACCCTGCTGGTGCACGCCGCGGCCGGCGGGGTCGGGCACCTGGCCGTCCAGATCGCCCGGGCCCTCGGCGCCCGGGTGATCGGCACCGCGGGCGAGCGCAACCACGACTACCTGCGCGGCCTCGGCGCCGAGCCGGTGCTCTACGGCGAGGGCCTGGCCGACCGGGTCCGGGCGCTGGCCCCGGGCGGGGTCGACGCGGCCCTCGACCTGGTCGGCCACGGCGCCGTCCCGCTCTCGGCGAGCCTGGTGGCGGACCAGAGCCGGATCGCCTCGATCACCGACTTCGGGGTCAAGGCCCTCGGCGGCCACTACGTCTGGGTCCGCCCGGACGCCGCGGACCTCGCCGAACTGGCCGCGCTCGCCGACGACGGCCGGCTGACCGTCACCGTCGCCTCCACCTTCCCGCTCGCCCAGGCGGCCTCCGCCCAGGCGCTCAGCGCCGAGGGCCGTACCCGGGGCAAGATCGTCCTGCTGGCCGACTGACGGCGGACCGGCTGCCGACCGGCGGCGGACCACCGGCGGACCACCGGCCGTCATCTGCGAGCGGTGAACTCGCTCCTGACATCCGCCAGAATGGTTGGCGAACCGTTTCGGCAGCCGCCCCTACCGCCCTCCGTCCGAGGGCCCGCCGCCCGAGGCCGCAACCGACCCGTACGACCCGTGGAGCCCCGCACCGATGACCAGCAGCCGAGCGCACGAGGTGGTCGGGGCCGACCTGGACGAGACCGACCGGCTCCTGCTCGCCCGGCTCGGCCGCGACGGCCGCGCCTCGTACGCCGAGATCGGCCTCCAGGTCAACCTCTCCGCCACCGCCGTGCGCCGCCGGATCGACCGGCTGCGGGCGCGCGGCGTGGTGCGGGGCTTCACCGTGGTGCTCGACCCGTCGGTGCTCGGCTGGCAGACCGAGGCCTTCGTCGAGGTCTACTGCCGCGAGCGGACCGCCCCCGAGGAGATCCTCGCCAGCCTGCGCCAGTTCCCCGAGGTGATCGCCGCCTGGACGGTCACCGGCGACCCGGACGCCCTGGTCCACCTGCGCGCCGCCGACATGCGCCACCTGGAGGCCGTCATCGAGCGCATCCGCCGCGAGCCCGGCGTCCAGCGCAGCCGCTCCTCGGTCGTCCTCTCCCAGCTCATCGGTTAGGGCGCGCCCGACGATCCCCACCTGACCCGCCTGCCCCCGTCCGGCCCCCTCCGGCCGGTGCGCAGGAATCCTGCGCGGACCGGCCCGAAGACGCCCGAAAGCTGCCTGACCAGCCGGGTTCCGACGCGCGGCGAACCCCTCCCGCTGCCTACGCTGATCACGTCCGGTCCACGCGGTGAGCCGCCCCGCCGACCGGGCATCCCCCGACACCCCACAGCCGAGAGGGACAGCCGTGTCCGCAGCCCCCGACCGCATGCACCGGCCCGACAACGAACTGGTCGACCTGGTTTTCGACTACATGCGGGACCGGCTGCAGTACGACCCCGTCCCGCTCGACCACCCCGGTGACGGCGAGCACCTGCGCGCCCAGCTGGCCGGTCTGCTGAACGCGGACGGCAACGCCCCCGCCGACGTGCTCAAGCTCTACGACCACGAGCTGTCCCGCGCGGTGATCTCCGCCGACAGCCCGCGCTACCTGTCGTTCATCCCGTGCGCCCCGACCAAGGCCGCGCTGCTCTTCGACATGGTGGTCTCCTGCGCGTCCCTGCAGGGCATCTCCTGGCTGGAGGCGGCCGGCGCGATCGCCGCCGAGAACCAGGTGCTGCGCCTGATCGCCGACCGCGCCGGCCTGCCCGCCTCGGCCGGCGGCACCTTCGTCTCCGGCGGCTCCGCAGGCAACCTCTCCGCCCTCGTCGTCGCCCGCGACACCGCCCGCCGCAAGCTCGGCGTCGGGCCGGAGGCGCGGCTGCGGATCGCCGTCGCCGACCAGGTCCACTCCTCGGTCAAGAACACCTTCAACATCATCGGCGTCGAGGCCTTCAAGGTCCCCACGGTGAACCGCCGGTTCACCGGTGAGGCGCTGCGCGCCGCGCTGGCCGCCGACCCGAACCCGGAGACCGTCATCGCGGTCGTGGGCACGGCCGGGACGACCAACGAGGGCATCGTCGACGACCTCAAGGGCCTGTCCGAGGTCGCCCGCGAGCGGGACCTGTGGTTCCACGTCGACGGCGCCTACGGCGGCGCGGGCCTGTTCGCCCCCTCGGTGCGCGAGCGCTACAACGGCATCGAGCACGCCGACTCCTTCGTCGTCGACCCGCACAAGTGGCTGTTCGCCCCCTTCGACTGCGCCGCGCTGATCTACCGCAACCCGCAGCTCGCCCGGGCCGTGCACACCCAGGACGCCTCCTACCTCGACGTCCTGCACACCGAGGGCGACGAGTGGAACCCCACCGACTACGCCTACCACCTCACCCGGCGCGCCCGCGGCCTGCCGCTGTGGTTCTCCCTCGCCGTCCACGGCACCCAGGCCTACACCGACGCCATCGAGGCCGGCCTCACGCTCGCCCGGGACACCGCCCAGCTCATCCGCGACACCGACCACCTGGAGCTGCTGTTCGACCCGCAGCTCTCGGCCGTCTGTTTCAAGCGCAAGGGCTGGACCAACGAGGACTACTACCGCTGGTCGCAGCAGCTGCTCGCGGACCAGATCGGCTTCGTCACCCCCACCGGCTGGGACGGCGAGACGGTCGCCCGCTTCGCCTTCCTGCACCCGGGCACGACGATGGACATGGTCCGGGAGATCCTGGACACCATGGCCTGATCGGCCCCCGGTGCCCCGTGGCCCCCGTCGGAGCAGGCAGCCGGCGGGGGCCCCGCCGTCCCGCCGTCCCGCCGTTCCGCCGTCCCGTGGTTCACAGGAAGGCGCCGCTCGGCAGGTACGGCGCCGGCGGCCGCATCCCGCGCAGCCCGACGAAGCCCCGGCTCTGCGGGGTCAGCCCCACCTCCAGGCCGACGTCCAGCGCCCACTCCTGCTCGGCGGTCAGGAACTCCACCCGCGCCTCGACCCCGTCCGGCACCCGGGCCAGCGCCTCGCGCAGCAGCCGGGCGGCGATCCGCTTGGTGGTGGCCGCCAGCAGCTTCACCTCGCCGCCGTCCCGGTAGCAGTAGCCGCTGCCGGCCAGCGCGTCGGCGATCAGCAGTTCCTCGAAGTGGCCCAGCATCAGTTCGTGGTCCGGGCCGTGCGCGGACCCGCGCAGCCGCCGGTCCACCGAGTCCAGCAGGTGCCGGTGGACGGCGCCGCCCCGGTGCACCGGGATGTCCCCCGGGTCGAGCAGCCCGGCCCGGTCCACCCGCCCGGTCAGCCGCATGGCCGGGTGCAGGGTGAACCCGGCCAGCCGGTAGCGGCGGGCCGCCGCCGGGGACGCCGACGCGCAGACCATCCCGCGCAGGCAGCCCCGCGAGTGCGCCGCCGCCCGTTCCAGCAGCAGCCGCCCGACGCCCTTGCCCTGCGCCTGCGGCCGGACCGCGAACAGCGACGGCGCCCACAGGCCCTCCCGGCGCATCGACAGCACCGCGCCGACCGGCTCCCCGCCGCTCTCCGCCAGCCAGCAGCCCTCCGGATCGGTGCGTGCCAGGTGTCTGGTCCGGGCGAGCTGCAACGGGGTCGGTGCGGCCGCCGGACCGGGCAGGGCCGGATCGGCGGACGCGGCGAGGGAGAGCTCCTGGACGGCCTCCGCGTCGGCGGCGGTGTCCCTGACCTGGCGCAGGATCATGGCCACCATCCTGGCGTCCGCGGGCCCGGCCCGGGGCCGGTTCCCCGGATTCCGCGGCTCGGGCGGTGACCCATCCTCCCGGGTTGTGCGAGCATGGGGAGCGTAGGGGACGCGGGTGGCACACCCGGCCCACGGAAATTCCGCCACCAGCAAAGCCGACGAAGACGATCGCCGTTCGGGAAATGAATCCGGACGGCCGTTGGTTGGCACTGGGGGCAAACCGTCGTCAAAGACCGGGAGAAAGCAGATGACCGTCCAGGACGAGACCACCGTCGAGAGTGGCATCCTCCTTACCGATGCCGCCGCGGCCAAGGTCAAGGGCCTGCTGGAGCAGGAGGGCCGCGACGACCTCGCACTTCGCGTCGCCGTCCAGCCCGGTGGCTGCTCCGGCCTGCGTTACCAGCTGTTCTTCGACGAGCGCTCGCTCGACGGCGACGTGCTCAAGGACTTCGACGGTGTCAAGGTCGTCACCGACCGGATGAGCGCCCCGTACCTGGGCGGCGCCACCGTCGACTTCGTCGACACCATCGAGAAGCAGGGCTTCACGATCGACAACCCGAACGCCACCGGCTCCTGCGCCTGCGGCGACTCGTTCAGCTAGGCAGCACCGCTCGACGCTCGTTCGAGCCGCGGTACGGAGGCGGGGCCCCGGGGGCAACCCCCCGGCGCCCTCCCCGGGGCGCCCCCGCCAGGCGGGGGGCGGGGGTGGTGGGGGGCAGGGCGGCGGCCGAGCGGATGAGCGCGGGCGGGGGCCCCT